>CAZDYQ010000014.1:0-49131 GCA_964509685.1 uncultured Burkholderiaceae bacterium | reverse complement strand
GCCGCGGCCCGACATGGAGGAAAGGGCCGCGAGGAACGCAATCACCAGTCCTCGATCACGACGTCCATGCCGGCGTCGCGCAGGGCGCTCGCCCGGGCACGCTGCCAGGCGGCCATGTGCGCGTCACCCTCGAGGTTCTGCGCAAGCACCTTCTTCCAGGCGTCCGCGAGGACCTGCTGGCGCTTGATCAGCATGTCGTTGTGCTTCTGGTGGGCATCGGTCCACATGCCCTTTTCCTTGAAGTACCTGATCGCCCCCTCGTGGTAGGGCACCACCCACTCGAGGTTCTGGCGATCGAGCCCCCAGCCGTAGTTGCCCGGGGCCGCATCCTTGTACATCGGATACGTCTCGTCCATCGCCTGCATGACCGCGTAGACGTCATCGGCCTTCCGGTCGGCCATGGTGGTAAGGATCGGGTACGGGTACACGGCGGTCTCGATCGGCTTGTCGGGCGAGATGCCGGCACCGTCGGTCGCCTTCGTCGGCACGAAGTAGGGCCCGACCGCCTGCACCCGCTTCCAGCCTTCCTTGTCGGACGCCGGCATCACGGGATAGACGATGCCGCGCGGCGACTTCTCGAGCGCGTAGGCCTTGCCCGAGACCGACACCGAGAAGCCGGCGTCGGACTGGTTGTTGACGATCGCGTCGAGCGAGGCGCCATAGCCGCCGAACTCCACCTTCTGCACGTCGTTCCAGGTCAGGCCGGCGAACGCGAGAATGGCCGTGATGTTCTGGTTCAGCGCCGGGGCGCCGATCACCCACGAGACGCGCTTGCCCTTGAGGTCGGCGACCGTCTTCACGCCGATGTCGCCGGCCACGATCATGGTGGCGGCCTGCCCCGAGATGTTCGTGAGCAGGATACGCAGCGGCATCGGCCCCCATTCCTTGGCACCGAATTCGTACAGGCCCTCCTGTCCCATGTAGGTGCCGACGCCGTTCATCACGAAGTCGATCTTGTCCGTCTTCAGCGGCAGCATCCGCGAGACGTCGTTCTTGCCCGGGATCACCCGCAGGTTGACCCCGTACTTGTTCTTGAACGCGCTGCCGATCGCGACCGACTGGTTGTAGCCGCTGGAGCCCACGTCGTACGCGCTCCAGGCCATGGTCTCGGGCAGCTTGGGATCGGCGGCGAACGCCGGCTGGGCAACGAACGTGACAGCGGCGACTACGCCGCCGATGGCTGCATGGCGGAACCTCATGGGGCGTCTCCTCTGGTCTGCTTGGTGGCCGGTTCGACCCGTCGCTCATGCGGCTGCGGGCGTCTTGGCGGACGATGTTAGCACCCGCCCACATGCGCCTTGCACTAGGGCATTCCGACGGCATGAGCCTGTTTTCACCCCGATCGGTCGGGGTGAAAACAGGATGCCGCGGGGTGAACCGTGCCCGTCAGGCCAGGAGACCGCGTCCGTTCACCACTTCTCGAGGACGACGTTCATGCCGGCCGCGCGCAGCGCCTCGGCCCGCGCCTTCTGCCAGGCTTCCATGTGCGCATCGCCCTCCAGGTTCTGGGCGATGACCTTCTTCCACGCGTCGGCCAGGATCTGCTGGCGCTTGACCAGCATGTCGTTGTGCTTCTGGTGGGCATCGGTCCACATGCCCTTTTCCTTGTAGAAGCGGATCGCGCCCTCGTGATACGGGACCACCCACTCCAGGTTCTGCCGATCGAGCCCCCAGCCGTCGTTGCCCGGCGCCGCATCCTTGTACATCGGATAGGTCTCGACCATGGCCACCGTCATCGCGTAGACGAGGTCGGCATCGCGATCGTCCAGCGTATGCAGGATCGGGTACGGATAGGCCGCGCTTTCCACGGGCTTGTCCTCGGACAGCCCGGCGCCCTGGGTCGCCTTCACCGGCACCATGTACGGCGCGACCGCCTGCACCCGCTTCCAGCCCTCGGTATCGGAGGCGGGCATCGCCGGATACACGAGGCCGCGCGGCGACTTCTCGAGGGCATAGGCCTTGCCCGAGACCGACACCGAGAAGCCGGCGTCGGACTGGTTGTTGACGATCGCATCGAGCGAGGCGCCGTAGCCGCCGAACTCCACCTTCTGCACGTCGTCCCAGGTCAGGCCGGCGAAGGCCAGGATGGCCGTGAGGTTCTGGTTGAGCGCCGGGGCGCCGATCACCCACGAGACCCGCTTGCCCTTGATGTCGGCCACGGTCTTCACGCCCGTGTCCTTGGCCGTGATCATCGCGAGCGTCTGGCTCGAGATGTTGGTCATCAGCAGCCGGGCGGGAATCGGCCCCCATTCCTTGCCGCCGAATTCGTACAGGCCTTCCTGGGCCATGTAGGAACCGACGCCGTTGGCGACGAAGTCGAGCTTCTTCGTCTTGAGCGGCAGCATGCGCGACACGTCGTTCTTGCCCGGGATCACCCGCAGGTTGACCCCGTACTTGTTCTTCAGCGCGCTGCCGATCGCGACGGCCTGGTTGTAGCCCCCGGAGCCCACGTCGTAGGCGCTCCAGGCCATGGTGTCGGGCAACTTGGGATCGGCGGCATGCGCCGGCTGGAGTGCGAGCGCGGCAGCGAGCGTCGCGCCGACGACGGCGAGGCGAGTGATCATGAACTGTCTCCTCTGGGTTTCCGAATCGCGTATCGGGACAGCGGCCCGGTGGCCGGCCCGGTCAGGTTACGGCTGTTGCACGCGCGGCATGGTAGCACTACCCGGGCACGGGGATCACCAGTCCTCGATGCCGACCTCCATCCCGGCCCCGCGTATGCGATGCGTCTCGGCGATAATCGGGACATGCCAAGGATCCTGCTCGTCGACGACGACGACGAACTCCGCGACATGCTCGGCGAGTACCTCGCCCGCGACGGCTTCGAGATCGAGACCGCCGCGGACGGCGCGAAGGGCGCCGAGATGGCGCTCGCCCCCGGCGTCGACCTGGTGGTCCTCGACGTCATGATGCCCGGCACCGACGGGATCGAGGCACTGCGTCGCATCCGCGCGGCCAGCCAGATCCCGGTGCTGATGCTCACCGCCCGCGGCGACGATGTGGACCGCATCGTCGGGCTGGAGCTGGGCGCCGACGACTACGTGCCCAAGCCCTGCACGCCCCGGGAGCTGGCCGCCCGCATCCGCGCGATCCTGCGGCGCAGCGACCGGACGGGCCGTGACGTCATCTCCGTCGGTTCGCTCACCCTGCATACCTCCCAGCGCCGCGCGACACTGGGCGATGCGCCGGTCGACCTGACCGGCGCCGAGTTCGAGGTGCTCACCGTGCTCGCCCGCCACGCCGGGACGGTCGTCAGCAAGCGGGTGCTCTCGCGCGAGGCGCTCGGGCGCGAGCCCGGCCGCTTCGACCGCAGCATCGACATGCATGTGAGCGGCATCCGCCAGAAGCTCGGCACCCGCAGCGACGGCAGCTCGTGGATCCAGACGGTGCGCGGCCGCGGCTACCAGCTCGTGGCCGATTGACGGCGCTACGCCCACAGGACGCCGCCAGCCGATGGGCCGACTCTTCTGGAAGATCCTCGCCGGGTTCTGGCTCGCCCTGATCGCGGCGGCAATCGGCGTTGGCATCGGCGTCACGCTCGAGCAGCAGGCCCGGTTCGACGAGCGCATGGCGCAGTTCGAGGCGGCCCCGCTGGCCGCCGGGCGCTACACCCGCGTGCGCATCGAGGAGATCGCGGCGCTGCTGCGCCATGCCGGCCCGCAGGCCACGGCGCGCATCCTCGCGGAACGCGGCGCGCGCGATCCGCGCCGCCCGGTCCTGGTGGTCGGGGCCGACGACCGGGACCTCCTCGGCCGGGAGGTACCGCCACGGCTGCTCGCACAGGCCCGCGCGGAAGCGGAAGCTTCCACCGGCGCCGACGGCGCGAGCGGGCGCGACGACGAGGACGACGGAGGCGACGTCCCCCGGAACGCCGTCAGCCGGGTGACGCTCGCCGACGGGTCCGAGTACGTCGTCTTCGCGGGCCCGAGCCGCGGCGGCGGGCCACGCCGACCGACCCCCTGGTCGCCCTGGCTGCTGGTCGGCGCCGGCCTGGTCGCAAGCCTGGCGTTCGCGGCGGGCCTCGCGTGGTACATGGCACGCCCCATCCGCCTGATGCGTTCGGCGGTGCGACGCGTGGCCAACGGCGATCTCGAAACCCGGATCGGCGAGCGCCTCGGCGCTCGTCGCGACGAGCTCGCCGATCTCGGTCGCGATTTCGACGCCATGACGGCGCAGCTGCAGGCGCTGATCGGCGCGCAGCAACGGCTGCTTCACGACGTATCGCACGAGCTGCGCTCTCCCCTTGCGCGGCTGCAGGCGGCGGTCGGGCTGGCCCAGCAGGATCCGGGGCGCGCCGGCGAGATGCTGGAGCGCATCGAGCGCGAGACGAGGCGACTCGACGAGCTGGTGGGCGAGGTGCTCGCGCTCGCGCGGGCCGAATCCGGACACGGGCCGGGCGCGCGCACTGCGCTCGATCTCGAGGAGCTGCTCGCCGATGTCGCCGACGACGCCGCGTTCGAGGCCCAGGCGCTGGGGCGCTCCGTCCGCTTCTCCAGCTCGGCGCCGGGGGTTCGGGTCGTCGGCCATCCGGAACTGCTGCATCGCGCCTTCGACAACGTCGTGCGCAATGCGCTGCGACACACGGCCGAGGGCACCGTCGTGGAGATCGCCGCGCGCCGCCGCGGCGACGCCATCGAGATCCGGGTGGACGACCGCGGCCCCGGCCTGCCGGCCGCCGAGCGCGATCGCATCTTCGAGCCGTTCGCGCGCGTGCCGGGCAGCGACGGCAACGGCTTCGGCCTGGGCCTCGCGATCGCCCGGCGCGCGATCGAGGCGCATGGCGGACGGATCGAGGCGCTCGACCGCGAGGGCGGCGGCCTGTCGATGCGCATCGAGCTGCCGATCGCCGACGCGCGGGACGGGGATATCGGCGCGGAGGGCCGGCGGCGGGCGGGCGACTAGGCGCCGTCGAACAGGGCGCGCAGCGCAGCGCGGTCGCGCCGCGCCAGGGCGCGCGCGATGCCCGCGAGCTGGCGGAAGAGGGCCGGGGCGGCCAGCCGCAGCATCCCGAGGTAGGTCGCGCCCCCCCCGACTACGGCGAGCGCCAGCGCGAGCGCCCGCGGCACGTCGTCGCCGGCGAACGCCAGGCCGGCCCAGGCCACGGCGCCCATCGCGAGCGCGCAACCCATCGGCGCAAGGCCCGCCGTCACCTGCGCGCGCATGGGCAGGCCGCTGGCCGAGCGGACCATGCCGGCGGCGAGCGGCCAGACGAGATAGCCGCGCGCGAGCAGGGCGAGGCCGATCCATCCGATCCCGACCGGTGCCGCGAGCACCACGAGCGCCAGGGTGAGCGCGGCACCCAGCGCAACCAGCAGCAGGTGCCGGTTCGCATGGCCGGCACCCCGGAGCACCGCGGCCTGGACGGTGCCCGTCGATTGCCGCAGGCCGAGCAGGAGCAGCGCTTCGGCCACCGGGATCGCCGCGACCCAGTCGGGACCGAAGAAGAGCGGCACGAGCGCCTGGGCGCAGGCCGCAAGACCGACGAAGAGCGGCGCGGCGACCAGCGTGACCGCGCGCAACGCGCCCGCGGCGATGCGGCGCAGCGCCTGCGCATCCTCGCGCGCCCGGGCCACGCCCGCCACGAGCACCTGGTAGACCGGCAAGGTAACGATGCGGGTCGCCTCGGTGTACAGGCGCTGCGCCAGGGCGAAGAGGCCGACGGCCTCGGCGCCGAGCATGCGACCGATGACGATGCGCGGCAGCTGCTGCTCCAGCCAGGCGAGGCCGTAGGCACCCCAGGTGTTGAGGTTGTAGCCGGCGAGATCGCGGACATCGCGCGACGCGAAGCGCCAGCCCGGCCGCCAGCGCGCGGCGGCGAGCGCGATCGCGGCATGCACGATGCCGCGGGCGATCTCCATCAGGACGAGGCTCCAGATGCCCGCGCCGGCCAGCGCGAGCGCGATGCCGGTGATGCTCGCGGTCACCGCCGCGACCGATTCCGCCACGGCAAGCGCCCGGAATCCGCCCTCGCGCATCAGGCGCGCGGTGGGAACGACGAGCAGCGCCGCGAGGGGAATGTTCGCCCCGCGCCAGGGGAGGATCTCCTCCAGCTCGGGGCCCCCGTTGAGGAGGGCGGCCGCCGGACCGGCGCCGGCGGCGAGCGCCGCCCAGGCGAGGAGCGCAGCGGCGAGCGCCAGCACGAAGCTCGCGTCCAGGTGGCCACGGCGCAGTTCGCCACGCTGCACGAGCGTCTCGGTGGGACTCGCGACCAGCAGGATGTCGGCCAGCCCGACGAAGACCCAGGAGAGCGCGACCACGCCGTAGGCATGAGGGCCGACGATGCGCGCGACCAGCGCGATGGCGACGAGGTTGATCGCGAACTGCGCGAGCTTGCCCGCGGCGTTCCAGGCGGTATGGTCGACGAGCTGGCCGGGGCGGGGCATGTCCGGATTGTCGTCCAGGCCGCCGGGGTAGCGTCCCGCCCGTGCTTCAGGCGGACGCGAGCGTATCGACTTGCAGCGTGCCGTGCAGCTCGCCGTCGCGCGCGAGGCTGCGCGCCAGGTGGTCGGCAAGGCGCAGTGCGAGCTGCACGATCGTGAGGGTGGGATTGGCGAAGCCGGCGCTCGGGAAGACCGAGGAGCCGCCGACATAGAGGTTGCCGATGCCGTGGACGCGGCAATCGGCGTCCACCACGCCGCGCCGCGGGTCCTCGCTCATGCGCGTTCCGCCCATGTGGTGGTTGCCGCCGACCTCGTCGTCGGCCGGGAACCCCTCCAGCCCGCTCACCCACGGATCGAGCCGGATGCGCCCGATGCCGCGCGCCGCGAGCTCCCCGGCGAGGAGCTCCGCCGCGACCTGCGGGGTTCGCCGGTCGAATTCCTCGAGGTACCAGTGCAGGTCCGCCCGGGGGATGCCGAAGGCATCCATGCGGTCCGACAGGACGATCCGGTTGTAGGGCCGCGGCGGCTGCTCCCAGGAAGCGCGCAGCAGCAGGCCGCAGACAAGGCGCTTGCGAAAGCGTCGGAAGACCTTCTCGCCGAGGCCCGGCGCGACGCAGGCGAGCGCGGTGATCAGCTCGCGCGCGACGCCCTCCTTCGCCGGATGCACACGCAGGCCGAAGTCGAGGATCCGGCGCTCGCGGATCGTTTCGGGCGTCGGGGCGAGGAAGACCGTTCCCTTCTCGTCGAACGCGAAGGGGAAGTCGTCCTCGAGCAGGATGTGGCCGAGCGTGAAGTGCGGGTGCTCCATCCAGTACCGGCCGAGCGCCGCCGGCTCGGGCACGAGCCTGCCGCCCGACTGGCGATTGCCCCAGAGGAGGAGCCGGCTGTTCTCGATGCCGCCCGCGCACAGCACGAAACGGCGCGCCGCCACCAGGCGCTCGGCGCCGTCGCGGTCGCGCACGCGCGCATGTACCACCCGGCCGCCATCCACGTCGAACCCCGTCACGTAGCTGCCGAGCGCGAGATGCACGCGATCGCTGCGCCGGAATTCGTCGCCGTAGCGAATCGCGAAGTTGACCGGCGGCGAATACCCGAACGCGACATGCCGCAGCGAATCCCCGAACCCGACATCGGGCGGGAACGGGGGCAGCTCCAGGATGGCGCACGCCTCGTCGAGCCATGGATCGAGATCCGCGCGGCGGATCGGCCAGGCGCCATCTATCCCGTCGATCTTGTTCTCGAAGTCGATGGACTCGAGCGGCCGGCACCAGCCGCCCCAGTGGTTGGACGACCCGCCGAACTGCCGCACCCGGCTGACCGACATCGGCAGCAGGGGCGGATCGCCGTAGAAATCGCCCTCGTAGACGGCCTGCGAGGCCTCGCTCCAGGTCTCCTCGCCCGCCTCGAGCAGCAGGACCGAATGCCCGGCCCGGCCGAGCGCGTGCGCAACCGTCGCGCCCGCAGGTCCGCTGCCGATAACGCACACGTCATACCGCCGCTCGCGCGGCAACGCGCCGAGGGATTCGACGAGCATCAGTGGTCGCCGGGAGCGAGGAGCCAGCCGTCGCGGTAGCGCAGCGCGCCGCCGGAAGGGACGGGATGCGCGGCCGGAACCGGATTCGCCCCTTCACCGGCCGCGCGCGCGGCCGCCGGCAGCATCGCGGGCGAAGCGGCCAGGGCGATGGCGCCCAGGAGCCGGCGCCTGTCGGCGCGCACCTCGTCCAGGGGAACTTCCCGGTCAGTCATCTTGCTATGCGAATGGCGTGCGGCTGGTCAACCCCGGTATCTTCGCCGGATTCGACCGGTTGGTGACGTCCGGCCGGCGGCCCTCAGCCGCCTTTCGAGCGGCGGCGCTCGGCGCGAAACGCCGCCATGGCGCGCGCCGGTTCGTCGGTCTCGTAGGCAGCCGCGAACGCATCGATGCCGGCGCGGATCGCATCGCTGACCGGGATGTCCTCCCACTTGCGGATCAGGGCCTTCTGCAGGCGAATTGCGCGCGGGGTGGCAAGCAGTAGCGCGTCGAGCCATTCGGCCACCGCCGCGTCCAGCTCCGCATCGGGCACGACTCGTTCCACGAGGCCCCAGCGCGCGGCCTCCTCGGCCTCGTACACCTCGCCCAGCAGCAGCAGCTGGCGCGTGCGGCCCCAACCCACGAGGCCCGGCAGCAGGGCCGCCTCGACCACCGACGGAATGCCGAGGCGCACCTCGGGCATGCCGAAGCGGGCCGATGCCGCCGCGATCCGCAGGTCGCAGGCGGCCACCAGCTCGAGCCCCGCGCCCAGCGTGAAGCCCTGGATGCGGGCGATCACGGGTACCGGCAGGCGACGCACGGCATCGCAGCAACGGTGCACCCGGGTGATGAATGCGCGCCCGCCCCCCGGGTCGGTGATCGCACCCATCTCGTCGATGTCGGCGCCGCCCACGAAGGCCTTCGGGCCGGCGCCGGTGAGAACGACGGCGCGCAGCGCCTCGTCGGCGGCGAGCTGCTCGAATACCGCCACGAAGGCGTCCATCACCGCGGCGTTCATGGTATTCAGGCGCCGCTCGTTGTCGATCGTCACGCGCGCGACGCGTCCCCCCTCGCCCCTCTGCTCGAATTCCAGCCTGACCAGGCGTGCGTCGCCCGAAACCATCGTTCACTCCCGAAGTTGCGCGACCCCGGTCCGCCAGGGGCGGCCCGCGCGCGCGCCATTGCCTGAAAGTCCGTGCCGGAGTGTAGCGCCCCGGCGCCCCGGGCGCCCGAAGCGATCTATCATGGCCCGCAGCGACAGTCTCCGACGGCCATCGAGGGGTCCGACATGAACGATGCCCTGCACACCATCGCACCGGAACGGATTCGCGAGCATGTCGGCGAGGCCGAGTGGTCGGCGCGCGTGCAGCTCGCCGCGGTCTACCGCCTGCTGCATCGCTACGGCATGACCGACCTCATCTACAACCATGCGACCCTGCGCGTGCCGGGCAGCGACCACATCCTGATCAATGCCTACGGCTATCTCTACAACGAGGTCTGCGCATCGAACCTCCTCAAGATCGACCTGGAGGGTCGCGTGGTGCTCGCGCCCGAGGATCCCAACGGCTACGGGGTCAATGTGGCGGGCTACGTGATCCATTCCGCGATCCATCGCGCCCGCCCCGACGTCCACTGCGTGATCCACACGCACACGCGCGCCGGCATGGCCGTCTCCGCGATGGCCGATGGCCTGCTGCCGCTCACTCAGACCGCGATGCGCTTTCATGGACGGATCGGCTATCACGAGTACGAGAGCGTCGCGATCGACCTCGACGAACAGGACCGCCTGGTCGCGGACCTCGGCCATCACGACGCGATGATCCTGCGCAACCACGGCCTGCTCGCGGTCGGCCCCAGCGCGGCCCAGGCCTTCAACACCATGTACTGGCTCGAGATGGCCTGCAGGGCGCAGGTTGACGCGATGGCCGGCGGCGCGCGGCTGAACCTGCCGTCCGAGGCGATCCGCGAGAAGACCGCCCATCTCTACGACCGGAACACCCGGCGCGCCTTCGGCGAACTGGAATGGCCAGCGATGTTGCGCGAGCTCGATCGCATCGATCCCGGCTTCCGCCACTGAGGAGGGACCACCGATGTACCGAATCGCCCGGATCCTCGTGCTCATCGACGACAGCGCCCATGCGCGCGGCACGATCGAGCTCGCGGCCCTGACGGCCGCCCGTTTCGATGCACGGCTCACCGCCCTGTACGTCGCCGATCCCTTCACCGGCACCTACCTCACGCCGGAGATCTCCACGGCGGTCGTCGAGATCGCGCGCGAGCAGTTCGCGGCCGGGTGCGAGCGCGCCCGCCAGCTGGTGGAGGAGGTCTCGCGCGAAACGGGCAGGCGGATCGACCTCGTCGATCCCACCGCCATTCCCCAGGTCGACGTGATCCAGCGCTGCCGCTACGCGGACCTGGTCGTCGTCAGCCAGCGCGACCCGAACGAGCATCCCAGGCCGCGCACCAGCGTGTCCACCCGGCTGCTGCTGATGGCGGGCCGTCCGCTGCTCTTCCGGCCTTATGCGAGCGAGATCCAGGAATGCGGCAGGCGGATCCTCGTGGCGTGGTCGGACACGCGCGAAAGCGCGCGGGCGCTGCACGATGCCCTGCCCTGGCTCAAGGGCGCGGAATCCGTCGAGGTCGCCGCGTTCCGGCCCGCCGACGTGGACATGGACGCCTCGCTCGATTCGGTCCTCGAGCTGCTCGACGCGCACGGCATCCAGGCGACCGCATCCCAGCATACGGGTCCGAGCCCGTCGATCACCGAGCGCATCATCGCGCCGGCGTCGGTCGATGCCTCGATCGCCGAGATGCTGCTGTCGCTGGCCGCCGACCGCCATTCCGACATGCTGGTCATGGGCGGCTATGGTCACTCGCGCGCCGTCGAGTTCGTCCTGGGCGGCGTGACCCGGACCGTGCTCCAGTCCATGACCATCCCGGTGCTGATGTCGCACTGAGCGGCGGGCCCGGGCGCCAGGCGAGCGCGGCCCCGGCAACCCGCCCCAGCCCGCCGGGCGACGGCCCGGCGGATCGGTGCGATCAGCAGTCCGGCTGGTTGGGCGTCGGCACCGGCGAGGGGGCCGGGGCCGGCGTGGGCGCCGGAGCGGGCGTCGGAGCCGGGCTCGGCGACGGTGCGGGGCTCGGTGCCGGCGATGGCGCCGGGCTCGGTGCCGGGGCGGGAGCCGGTTCGGGCGCAGGCGCCGGGGCGGGCTCCGGGGCGGGAGCGGGAGCGGGCTCCGGGGCGGGGGCGGGCGCCTCGCCGGGCAGCGATTTCGGGGACTCGCTGAGCCGGTCGATCACGTTGCGCGTGATCACGCACTCGGGGGTAGGCGAGCCTTTGCAGTCGTAGAGGCCGTAGGACCAGTCCACCGTGGCGGCATTGAAGACATCCCCGCCGCCGGCGTGCTTGTACCTCACCATCGTCGTCCAGGCGCCGGGTTCTCCGGTGTACAGGTTCTTCCCGGCCTCGTACGTGCTGTCTCCCGGCGCGTAGTAGTCGTTCTGCCAGCCGTGGCCGAGCTCTGCGAGCGCGAGGATCTTCAGGCCGGGCGGCGTGCCGTCCGTGTGCGTGGGCACCGCGACCTTCCCGCTCGCCGTGTTCTCCCAGCGGAAGTCGGCGCCGTCGGATTCGAAGCTGATGATGTAATTCCCGCTGCCGAATTCGTCGTCCTTGCCGAGGCCGGTGCCGGCGAACACCCAGTCGTTCGGGTCCTGGACCTTGAAGCCGGGCGTGTCGCCGGCGTCATCGTAGCGGTAGCCGCCGCGCGCATAGCTCGCACCCAGCAGCCGCGATTCCGGATCGACCATGAACCAGTGCCCCTCGTGCAGCTCCGGATCGTCGACGCCCTCTTTGAAGTCGTCATCCTTGTCCACGAGCATCCGGCCGAGAGGCGCCAGCGAGTCCGGCTCCCCGAACCGGATCTTCCACCACATGTTGTTGCCCGAGAACAGGGCGGCGTTGCCGCCGGCATCGAGGTGCCGTTCGAGCTCGGCCCTCATCTCGGCCGACCAGTACTCGTCGTGGCCGACCGTCACGAAGAGGTGGTATGGATCGAGGATGCCTGGGTGCTTGTGGAGGTCGGTGTTGGCGATGAACTCGAGCCGGATGGGGTCGTCTTGCTTCTTCGCCCAGTCGATGAAGAGAGGCATCCAGGCAGTGAACTTGTCGCGGCTGTTGCCGGCGAACGGTCGCGACATCGAGAGCATGGTCGCCCTCTCGCCTTCGCCTCCTTCCTCGCTCGTGCCGGTGGAGTTATAGTCGTAGACGCTCTTGCCGCCCCAGTTGTTGTAGGCATAGGCCGTGGTCATCGGGACCGAGACCACGATCCTCGATGTCGAGCCGGGCTCCTTGGCGCGAACGACGAAGAACACCTCGCTCGCGCCGAAGCCGGTGGTGAACCGAGCCACGTACAGGCCGCTCTCCCAGTCGTCCGGCACCTGGAAGCCGTACGTGAGGGGCCAGTTGCAGCAGTCCTGCCAGCCGTTGTCCGGGATGTCCTGGGGGGTCACGTCCTCCAGGTCGCGCATGAACAGCGGCGAGGATTCCTCGACCCGACGGATCTCCATGTAGACATCCGCCGCGCTGTCGCCGATGACGGCGGCATGAAAGCCGATCGTCCCGCCCGGAACGACCGAGTTCGTGTCGGCATAGACGGCCGGCGCGCCGATCGAGCCGACGTTCTCGGTGATCTCCTTGAGCGTCGGCCCGCTCGCGGTCGCGGCGCCCGGGGCAGGCGTTGCCGAGGGCGTGCACACCCCCACGGTGTCACCGCCGCCACCGCCCCCGCAGGCGGCGAGCAGGGAAGCGATCAGGAGCGAGGTCGATTTGGGTCGGAGCATGTGAGCCAGGCCTTGCGAAGTACGCGGGAGGGCGCTGGCGGAATATATCGACCGGCATGGCGCGCGAGCGTGACGAATTCGACGCGCCGACGCGCGCGAGCGAGAATCGTGGATCGGCCGCGCATTCGCTCACGTTTTTCCCGGCGCGGCCGTCCCCGGAAAGGAGGAGTCGCTTGAAAGCCGTCCTGATCGATCGCTACGGCGAGCCCGCCGAGGTCGTGCGCTGCGCCGAAGTCCCGCCGCCCGGACCGCCCGGCCCGGGCGAAGTCCTGTTCGATGTGCTCGCCTTCCCGATCAATCCGGCCGACCTCTGGTTCTGCCGCGGAACCTATCGGCTGCGCCCGCCCCTGCCGGCGACGCCGGGCGCCGAGTGTCTCGGCCGCGTCGTCGCCGTGGGTGAGGGGGTCACCGATTTCGCGGTAGGCGACCACGTGATCAACCTGCTGCGCGAGAACTGGGTGCAGCAGCGCCTCGTGCCCGCGAGCGAGCTGGTCAAGGTGCCGCCGGGCATCGATCCGCTGCAGGCGGCAATGCTGCGGATCAACCCGCCGACGGCCGCCGTGCTGCTCGAGGACTTCGCGACCCTCGCGCCGGGCGACTGGGTGGTCCAGAACACGGCCAACTCCTCGGTCGGCCGCTGGGTCGTGTGGCTCGCGGCGCAGCGCGGCCTGCGCACCGTGAACATCGTTCGACGGCCGGAGTCGGCCGATGCCCTGCGCGCGCTCGGCGCCGACGCCTGCGTCGTCGATGGCCCCGATCTCGCGGCCCGCGTGGCGGACGCCACCGGGGCGGCGCCGGTCCGCTTCGGCATCGATGCCCTGGGCGGCACCGGGACCGGTCGGCTCGCGGGCTGCCTCGCGGACGACGGCACGCTGGTCACCTACGGCTCGATGAGCGGCGAGGATCCCGTCATTCCCAGGGGCGAGCTCATCTATCGCGGCATCCACGTGACCGGCTGCATGCTGGGCCGACGCCTCGCGCTGCGCACGCCGGCGCAGGTGCGCGCGATGTATGCGGAGCTGGCCGGCGCCCTGGCCGACCGGCGGATCACGGTGCCGATCCGGGCGGTGTATCCCATCGAGGAGATCGCGCGCGCGGTCGCGCACGCCGGCGAAGGGGCGCGCGAGGGCAAGATCCTGGTGGAGCCGAACGGTCCGGTCGAACCCGGGGGCGATACGCCGCGCTGACGGCGCCGGGCGGCAGGGATGCGGGCCCCACGAAAGGCGGCCTGCGTCGTGCGCGACTAGCGCCTCGCCTCGCAGGCCGACAGCGGCTCCGCGGTGGAATATTCGGGGCGTCCGTAGAGGGCGGCGGCGTTGTTCGGCCGGCGCGGCGCCTTCGCGACCCATTCGCGGATCGCGTTGGCGGTGCCATGCGCGCGGATCGGAGCGGGAGCGGCATCGGCATTCGCCTCGATGCGCAACCGGACGTGGCCATCGGCCCGTGTGCCCTCCACGGTCCATCCCGGCACCGGGGCGCGCGCGACGAAATCCCCCCGCTCGACGGGCAGGGGCAGGCGTGGCGCCTCGAGCATCCCCCCGCTCGCCTGGGCGTAGTACGCCACGACGAGCGAGCGCAGCGACCAGAGGCAGCTGCCCGGCCCCGAATAGCCGTCGAGCAGCGCCGGGTCGTCGGCGCAGATGCCCTGGGTGATGCGTCCCTCGTCGACCGCCCCGCGCGGCACGAAGTGCGACCAGGTGGCATCGAGCGCCCGCATCGCCTCGCCGGGCGGAATCCGCTCGGGCGCGACGAACGCGGCGGCGACCAGCGGCGCGGGCAGGGCGAGCCGGTAGCAGAGGCTGCGCCCCATGATCGGCACGCCGTGGGGCCCGAAAAGATGGCGGAAGAACCCGGCGAACTGCGCGAGCCGCGAGCGGATCCGGTCCCGGTCCCAGTCGGGATCGATCTGGTTGATCCAGAAGAGGGCATAGTGCATCGCCCAGGCGTTGTAGTAGTCGATGCCCTTCGGCACGTCGCGGTACCAGCCGTCTCCCTCGTAAAGGCCGAGGAAGCGCTCGTAGCCCGTCCGGGCGCGCGCGGAAAGCTGTTCGGTCGATGCCTCGAAGTGGTCGATCACTCTTTCGGTCAGCACCGGGAACAACTGCCACGTGCCCTCGAAGACATGCTGGTCCGCGGCGGCGCGCAGCCAGTCGAGGACCCTGACGCGTTCGCCCGCGTCGAGCTTCGACCAGATCGTGTCGCGTCCAAGCCAGATGCCGAGCGCGATATCGCTCGCCTCGACGATCCGCTGGTCGAAGCGGCCCGGCAACCCCCAGTAGCCGGGATGCCCCGGATCCGTGCCGTTCACCAGGCCGTCGCGCAGCGCATCGGACAGCGAGACCGGCCCGTCCGCCGTCGGGACACGGTCCTCCCCCCCGGCCGCGAGCCAGGCGGCCGCGAACGGCAGCATCCGCGCGAAGCCCTCGATCGCATCGACTTCCCGGCCGTGCCAGGACGGCTCGCCCGGGTAATAGACCTTCGAGCCGTGGTCGCCCCGGTAGGCGAGAAAGCCTTCGAGAAGGTGGCCGGCGACCCGGTCATAGGGCGCCCGGCCCAGGCCGGCCGCATCCTCGCCCCCGGCGAAGGCCCGCCGAACCTCCTCGATGGGGTGGGCGCTCATCTCGCGCGCGACGGCACGCTGGTCGAAACCTTCGACGGCGTTCTTCGCGCGCAGCCACGAGACGCCGGCAGCCGAGAGCGCGATCACGACGACAAGCGAGACTCCCGCGCCGATGCACAACAGGCGCGTGATACCACGACGCCGCGCGGGTACGGACGGCGCACGAACTGACTTTTTCACGATCTCTCGGGAATGACGGACATCTGCGGTGGACCGCCCGATATGATCCGGCCAATCCCGGCCGCGGACCAGCGGGCACGACCACCCCTCGTCGGACCGATCCCCCCGGCCGGCTGGCGCCGGGCCGAAACGGCGGCCGTGGCTCGCGCTGCGGATGGATACCCCGGGCGCACGCTTGTGCTAGCGTAGCGGCGATGCCTCGTCGCTGGACGGGCATCGCCCGACGAACAGACACAGGGGAAGGGGGTAGCACCGATGAGCAACTACGCCGAAGACGTTGCCAAGTTCACCAGCCCGGTCGACCAGGCGGTCGTCGACGCCATCGTCAAGTACTGCGGCATCGCGCTGCGCAATCGCGACTCCTCGATGGTGTCGGCCACGGACAAGGCCGAACTCGACCGGATTCGGGACGGCTTTGCGGCGAAGAAGCTGGGGCTCGCCCCCGAGGCGGCCGAAGCCGGGATCCAGCAGGTCTGCGAGAAGATGAAGGGCGACCGCTCCAAGTCGCGCGTGACCTTCTACTACCTGCTGGCGGAAGCGACCAACACACTCGACAAGCTGAAGTAGCGCAGTACCGGGCCACGAGGCCCGGCGCCGGAATAAAGTCGCGGCGACCGACCCGGCTCGGGTGGTCGCCGCAGCCCGTGCCGAGCACGGGTGTCATGCGGGCCTTGCCGCCCGCGGGCCCGTTCGGGTTCGCGAGCGCGAACCCGGCGTCCTGTTCAGGCAGTGACCTCGATGGACTCGAGCAGGTCGCCGTCGGCAACGAGCCCCTGGTCCCGCAAGGAACGCAACACCCAGCCCAGGTCGATCTCGCGCGTGGCGCTGCGATGCCGGACCCGGCAGGTGATGTGCTCGAAGGCGCCCCCCTGCAGCTCGTCCACCCAGACCTGTCGCGCCAGGACGTCGATGCCGGCGCCGTGGACGCTGGCGTCGCCGGGGAGGTCGATGCGCATGAGGATCTCGCGATGCGCCGCGCTTCCCCCGGTGGCTTTGCCTTCACCCCGCGAAAGGCCGACGGTGACGGCGAAGTGCGCTGGGCCTTCGGGCAACCCTGGCTGGTTCCAGCCGACCGGCAGGCGGTCGATCGACTCGACGGCTTCCTGGCGGACGACCGGTTTCGAGAGAAGCGCGGCTTGCATCGTTTCGGCTCACTCCGACGGCTCATCGCCAATCTAGCCAGGGGCGACGCCACCGTCATCGGCACAATTCAGTACGACTGGGGTCCGATATGCGCCGTGCGGCGCGGCGGACGAGGCCGAAATGCAAGGTCCGCGCCCGTCGTTGGGCGGTTGGTTACCGCAATTCGGGGATTGCCCGGACCGCGGCGCCCCCCTAATTTCGAACTGCGTCCCTTGCCAGCCCGAGAACAAGACTGCCGGTGAACTTCGACGCCGACGACTACGACCTCGCCGTCGCCCGCATCTACGATGCCGGCGCCGGGCGGATCGACTGGCGGGCCGCCCTCGAGCCCCTCGCCCGGCGCTTCGAACTCTGGTCGCTTGCCCTGTTCGGGGTCGCCCGGGGCAGCCGGAACGCCCTCTTCGTGCATGAGGGCGGGCTCTCCGGACCGGAGTTCGCGCTGGAGTACTTGCGCGTCTATCACCGCATCGACCCCCATGTCGGGCTCGCGCTCGGCCTCCCGTGCCAGCGCCACGAGTGGCTGCACGGGCACGACCGCTTCGACGACGACTTCGTCGCCCGCGATCCGTTCTTCCAGGAGTTCCTGCTGCCGCGCGGCGGACGCCATACGTCCTGCGCGAAGCTGCTCGAGGACGAGGACACGGCCGTCCTGCTCCGGCTGCAGCGGGCGCAGGGCAAGCCCCCGCTGTCCGGTGCGGAGCTCGCGCTCTTCGACCGGCTGCGACCCCACCTGGCCTCGGCGGCGCGGCTGCACATGGAGTGGCGCGGCCGTCTCGCCGGCGGGGCCGGGATCGCCTGCCGCATCTTCAGCCGGATGCGCCAGGCACTCGTCCTTACCGATGCCGAGCTGCGCATCGTGTACCGCAATCCGGCTGCGCAACGGCTGCTCGCGCGGGCCAACGCCTTCAGCGAACGCAACGGCCACCTGGTGTGCCGCAACAGGGACGACGACGCCCGCCTGCGCAACGCGGTCCGCGCACTGTCGCTCGAGTCCCGGGCCGCCCCCGGCCGGCCCGCCGGCAGCGCGGTCATCCGGGTCATCGGCAGCGGCTTCATCCATCCGGTGATGGTGCTGGCGACGGGACTGGGCGACGACGTGCGGGAGGCCGGCGAGGCGGTCGCCGGGTCTTCGCACGCGACGCCCGACTCGCCGGGCCGAGCCCGCGTGATGCTGCTCCTGCACGAGACCGCCCGGCGACGGCAGATCGATCCGGCCGTCATCGGGGAAGTCTTCCAGCTGACGCGCGCGGAAGCCGAGGTCGCGACCGGCCTCGCGGAGGGCCTGTCGATCGAGGAGATCGCCGCCGCCCGCGGCGTCACGCTCGAGACGGTCAGGGCGCAGATCCGGGCGGTCTACAACAAGACGGACGTACGATCGCGCGCCGACCTCGTGCGCATGCTGCTCGAGATGCCGTCCTTCGACACCGGCGAGGCGCCCGCCGACAGGCGCCGATAGCCGCGGGCGCCGTCCCGGCTTCCGTCCATCGGCCTTCCGTTATTCTTCGCTGTCCGCGTCGGCACACTGCCGTCGCATCCCGTCGCCACCCAGCGGAGAGCCCCTTGTTTCGCGCATTCTTCCTGAACCGACGATGGTTCGCATGGTCGATCGCCGGCACCGGCCTGATCCTCTTCGCCACCTGGTACAAGGTCGAGCTGGACGTGGCGATCAACGAGTGGTTCGGCGATTTCTACAACCTGATCCAGAAGGCGCTGGGCCAGGCCCACAGCGTCACAATGGCCGAGTACGGCGAGAAGCTCTTCACCTTCGGGCGGATCGCCGGGCTCTACATCCTCATCGCGGTCGTGCTCGATTTCTTCATCAAGCACTACATCTTCCGCTGGCGCACCGCGATGAACGACTACTACATGGCCAACTGGCACAAGGTCCGCCATATCGAGGGCGCCGCCCAACGGGTGCAGGAAGACACCATGCGCTTCGCACGCATCATGGAGGGCCTGGGCGTGAGCCTGATGCGCAGCCTCATGACGCTGGCCGCCTTCCTGCCGATCCTCTGGACACTGTCGGGACACGTGACCGAGCTGCCGTGGATCGGCCCCGTCGAGCACTCGCTCGTCTTCGTGGCGCTGATGTCGGCGATCTTCGGGACAGTGCTGCTGGCGACCGTGGGCATCAAGCTGCCGGGGCTGGAGTTCGAGAACCAGAAGGTGGAGGCGGCCTACCGCAAGGAGCTCGTCTACGGCGAAGACCATGCCGAGCGCGCCGATTCCGCAAGCGTCCAGCGGCTATATGGCGCGGTGCGCCGGAACTACTTCCGGCTCTTCTTCCACTATCTCTACTTCGATGTGGCGAAGTGGTCGTACCTGCAGTTCAGCGTGCTGTTCCCCTACATCGCGCTCGGACCGACGCTCGTGGCCGGCGCGATCACCCTGGGCGTGATGCAGCAGATCGTGCGCGCCTTCGGCAAGGTGGAGGAGTCCTTCCAGTACCTGGTCAACAGCTGGTCGACGATCGTGGAGCTGATGTCGGTGTACAAGCGGCTGCGCATGTTCGAGCGGCAGATCCGGGCGGCCGGCCGGGACGCGCCGGGCACGGCCAGCTCCGTCGCGGGCTGACGCGAACGAACGCGGACGGTCGCCCGCGGAAGGGGAAACCGGAGGCCAGGGACCGGAGGCGGATCCGCCCGCGGAGGGCTCAACGCCCTTCGAGGCGACGGGAGAGGTTGCCGCGCGCGGCGGCCTCGAGGCGGGAGCGCCCGATGTCGCTCAGGTAGATTCGCGGCTTGATCAGCATCGCGCGGATCGCGGCGATGCGACGTCGCCAGTAGATCGCATCGACCACATGCACCGACTCGGCGCGCAGGTCCTCCTCGTGCGCGTCGAAGTCCCCGGGCAGCTCGGCCAGCCAGGCCCGCCCGATGTCGACCAGCAGCCGGGCGTCGGGTGTGCCGACGACCGCGCCCTCCCGGGTGGCGATGACGAGCTCGCGCACCCGCCGGATCCGTTGGGTGTCCACCCCCAGCCCCGCCAGTGCAATGCGCGCGAACTCGGCGCTGCGCGCCTCGTTGTCGCAGCGCGAGGCATCGCGGACGGCGTAGCGGCACCAGATCGCGAAGCCGATCGCCACGGGATCCTGGGCGTGGCCGCGCCAGGTGTCGAGCCAGCGCAGCTCCGAGGCCACGCGGTCGAGATTGTGGAAGTGGCGGCGCGGGTCGCCGAGGCGCTCGACCAGCGCGTCGATCGCGGGAGCCGGATCGCTCTCGATCTCCCAGCTCCGCAGCCACTCGCGCCAGACGGCGATCGTCGCCTCCCGGTCGAAGGGAGCGGGACGTTCGCGCCGGCCCGAGGCCAGGCCCGCCACCGGCGCGGGCGCGGCGGGCACCGGCGTCCCGGTGTCGGAACGGATGTCGTCCGGAGGCTCCGGCACGAGCTTCACCGGCTGCGTCAGGCGCAGGCCGCCGCCACGGGCGAGGCCGGCGCTTCGCGAGCGCACCTGCTCCGCGGGCTCGGCCTCCTGCTCGGCCAGCCCTTCGATGGGCAGCTGCAGGAAGCTGGGAATCGGGTGGGCGGCAGCCATGGGTCGGACGCGATGGGTGTGACCGGGAGCGATTTCCCTCGACCGGATGATCGAGGTAGGCAATATTGAGTACAACGATAACCCGAGTGCCGCCTGCGAGCCAAGGATGCCGGCACCATCGGTCGGGACGACGACCCCGGTCATCCATCCGGGAGGCCACGGGCCGCGAGGCCGGCCGTCAGCCGGGCGCCGGGCGGGCCGGCTCGCCGAGCTCGGGCATGTCGACGAGCATCCTGACCAGCTCGGGCTGGCGCCTCGCCCCGGTCTTGGCGAGGATCGAACGAATCTGGGTCCGCACCGTGAGCAGGGACGCATTGCGTTGCGCGGCGATCTGCTCGGCGTTCAGCCCGTTGGCGAGCAGCACCGCGACGCGCGCCTCGGCGGGTGTCAGGCCGAAGGCCTCGGCGACCACGACCGGATCGATGTGGCGCGCCCGGCCCGGGCGGTGAAACATCAGGAGCGCGAGCGGATCCCCACCGAAGGCCGACATGACCGCCGCCGGCTCGAGCACGGAGCAGATCGCGACCAGGGGCTGGCCGTCGGCCGGCGCCAGGCGCAGGACCCGCCGGGCACGGCCCGTGACGCCCGCCACGGACCTCGGCCCGAGCAGTTCCGCGAGCACGGTGCCGAGCAGGGCGGGCTCGCCGGGCGCGAAGAGCGGCAGGGGCCCATCCACGGCGAGCGGCTCGCCCAGTTCGGCAAACAGCCGCTCGCAGGCCGGATTGGCATAGCGCAATTCGCGTTCGCGCCCGACCAGCGCGACGGGCTGCGCGAGCCGATCCAGCAGCTCCACCCCCAGGCGGATCTCGGAGGGCCGCGACACGAGGCCGCGATGGATCATGAAGGCGTGCCAGAGATGCCGGCAGATGCGCGCGAGACAGGCGATTTCCTCGTCGTCGAGCGGCGGCTGGCCGACGCCCCTCACGGTCCCGAAGTGGACGAAGGAGCGCGCATCGTCGATCAGCTTGGTCGAGGCGAGATAGCGGCCACCGTGCGGAATCAGGTAGTCCCGGTAGAAGGGGCTCGACTCGACGTACGCATCGTCGAAATGCTCGTGGCAGCGGATCCATCGACCCGGCTCGGCCGCCATCACCAGCGGGAGCTGCGGATTCGCCGACCGGTAGAAGCGCATGTAGTCGACGTGCGCCTCGGTGGAGATCCGGCCCCCCAGCACGAAGAACTCGACCTGCTGGCTGTGATGGCCGAACGCGACGAGGTGCGCGCTCCACAGGTCGAAGGCGCGCGCCAGCTCGTCGATCCATGCCTGCCAGCGATCCTGCCCGCCGTGGGCCGACTGGTAGGTCAAGGCAACGAAGCGGTCGTACTGCCTGTCGGAGAGCATCGGCTGGATCGTCGCCCCCTCCACGGTGGTCAGCGCCGGCGTCGCCATCGACCGGACGTGCGCCCCGGCGCACCCGGACAAGCTCGTCGATTGTCGCGCGCTTCATCGCGCCGGGCGACGGCCCGGCGTGCGTCTACTTCGCTAAAGTAGGCGAGATCGGCGCGCCCGCGCGCCCCCTACCCTGTTCGGGATAGGCCCATGAACGAAGAGTGCTTCGACGCACTGGTCGCGTCGGTCTATCGGGCCGCCGCGGGCCGCGCGCCCTGGCGCGAACCGCTCGATGCGTTCGCCAGTGCACTGGACGTTCCCCGCGCCATCCTCACGGGCCTCATGCCCGATACCCTGCGCCCGAGCTTTCGCGACGAGGGTGGGCGGTGCGATGCGAAGTCGATCTGCGACGCCGTGCGCAGCGACCATGCCGACGACCCCGTGCTCGCGCGCCTGCTGCTCGCGCCGACGGGTCGCTGGCTGCTCGAGGACGAGGCAGGGGTGGCGGGCGATCCGCCGCGCCGCACGCGCGCGCTCGCCCCGGACGGCCTCGGCTTCGCGGGCGGCGTCCGGCTCGAAGGAGGCGGTCGCCTTGCGGTGGTGCTCTCGCTCGCGAGAGGGCGACGTCGCCAGCCGCTGGGGGAATCGCATCGCGAGGTCCTCGAACGCATCGCCTTCCACTTCGACGCCGCCCTCGCGATCGAGGCGGCACGGTCCTCCGCCGGGTTCGACGAGGCCCCGGGCCTCGACTCGATGGCGAGCGACCGCCATCCGCTGTGGCTGGTCGATACCCACCGTCGAGTCCATCTTCGCAATGCCGCCGCCGAGGCCCTTCGCGAACGGGCCGATCGCCTCGTCGAGATCGACGGTCGCCTGCACTGCGTGGACCCGCGGGAGGACACGGAACTGACGTGCGCCCTGGTGCGGCTCGAACTGGGACGGCGCCGGGCGCCGGCCGAAGCGGCGCCCCGGCGTGCGGTGCTGCGCGTGGGCGGCATGGAACCGGGCGCCCATGCGGTGCTGCTGACGGACCGCCCACGCCGGGACGAGCATTCGCCGGCGCTCGCGGTGGTGCGCTGCTACCCCCTGCAGCGCGATGCCGAGCCCGATCCCGCCCTGGTTGCCGAGGCCTTCGGACTGACGCCCGCCGAAGCCCAGGTCGCGGCCCAGCTCGCCCGCGGCCTGTCCCCGATGGAGATCGCGGCGGCCCGCCGGGTATCGATGCAGACGATTCGCGCCCAGATTCGCGCGGTGTTCGAGAAGACCGGCATCAATCGGCAGTCCGACCTGGTTCGCCTGCTCGTCGAGATGCCGGGCCCGAACCGCGCGGCGACGGAGGCTCCTGGCGACGAAACGCCGGGGTCGGGCGACGGCGTCCTCGACGCGCCCGATCGCTGAGGGCCCGGTCCGCGCCTGGCGCGAGCAGCGGCGGGAATCAGGCGGCGCGCGGCGCCAGCTTCTGCTCGCGGATCGGCAGGTTGAAGAGCGCGGCGATCGTGGCGAGCGTCGCGTCGGCGATCCACATCAGGTTGTAGCTGCCGGTGCTGTCGATCGCGATCCCGCCGAGCCAGGCGCCGAGGAAGCCCCCCACCTGGTGCGTAAGCAGCGTCAGGCCGAACAGTGTCGCGAGATAGCGCACCCCGAAGAGCTTGCCCACCAGCCCCGCCGTGGGCGGAACGGTGGCGAGCCACGTCAGGCCCAGGCCGGCCGCGAACACGTAGAACGCGAACTCGGTCTTGGGCGACGCCATGTAGAGCAGGATGATCACCGTGCGCGAAAGGTACATCCAGAACAGCAGGTACTTCATCCGGAAGTGACCGCCGAGCGCGCCCACGCCGAGGCTGCCGACGATGTTCGCCAGTCCGATGATCGCGATCGAGATACCCGACACGGCCGTCGGCAGGTTGCACAGGGCGACCTCGCCGGGCAGGTGGGTCAGCAGGAAGGAGATGTGGAATCCGCAGGTGAAGAAGCCGGCATGCAGGCAGAGATAGCTGCGGTCGCGAAGCGCGGTCTTGAGCTGCTGTCGCAGGCTACCCTGGACCATGCTCCCCGCTTCGACGGCCGGCGCCGGGCCGCCCGCTCCCGCCGCCTTCGGACGGGTGCGCAGGCGCAGCGCCAGCGGCAGGGTGAGCAATGCGGCCACGGCCAGCATGTACATCGCGTTGATCCAGCCCGCGAGCGCGATGGCCCGCTCGGTGAGCGGCGCGAACAGGAACTGGCCGAACGAGCCACCGGCATTGATGAAGCCGGATGCCCACGAGCGCTGCTCGGCAGGCAGGCGCTGCGAGGCCGCGCCGATCAGGATGGAGAAGCTGCCCGCCCCCGCGCCCGCCGACATCAGCAGGCCCAGCGTGAAGACGAGGCCCCATTCGCTCTTCATGAAGGGCGTGAGCGCGAAGCCGAGCGCCAGCATCACGCCGCCGGCGATCATCACCCAGACCGGGCCCCAGCGATCCGCGAGGGCGCCGAACACCGGCTGCGAAGCCCCCCAGACGAACTGCCCCACGGCCATGGCGAAGCTGATGCCCACCACGCCGATGCCGGTCGCG
Organism: uncultured Burkholderiaceae bacterium; assembly: GCA_964509685.1. Taxonomy (GTDB): domain Bacteria; phylum Pseudomonadota; class Gammaproteobacteria; order Burkholderiales; family Burkholderiaceae_E; genus JAMLIN01. The sequence continues at coordinate 25,042 of CAZDYQ010000014.1, read as the reverse complement.
GTGTTGATGGGCGACAGGAACAGTCCGGTCACCTGCCGGGTGCCCATCGTCAGGACCATGATTGCCGCCGCCGGCAGCAGGATTCCCCACAGTGCCGCCCGCCGGGCGGCTTCCTCGGTAGTCACGATTGCATGTTCCGGTTGGGGCCCGGCCTCTCCGTCAGGCCGGATGGCCCGCGGCCTGCAGGCCACGCCAGCGTCGCTGGCGCAGCAGCAGGAAGAGGACGATCGAGCCGTTGAGGAGATTCCAGCCGATGCCGTTGACGAAGGCCGCTTCGTAGCTGCCCGTCCAGTCGAAGATCGCGCCGGACAGCCATCCGCCCAGGGCCATGCCGACCAGCGTCGCGGTGAGCGTGAGGCCGACCCTTACGCCGGCTTCGCGCACGTCGAAGAACTCGCGCACGATGATCGCATAGGCGGGCACGATGCCGCCCTGCACCAGGCCGAACAGCGCCGAGATGATGTAGAGCGAGGCCAGCGAGTCGAAGGGCAGGAACAGCATGAGCGACAGTCCCTGCAGCACCGAGCCGAGCAGCAGCGTGCGCAGCCCGCCGATGCGGTCGCAGATGACGCCCGAAACCAGCCGACTGACGATGCCGCAGGCGAGCATCAGCGCAAGCATCCGCGCGCCTGCCGCCGCGCCGTAGCCAAGGTCGCCGCAGTAGGCGACGATATGCACCTGCGGCATGGACATCGCCACGCAGCAGGCGACGCCGGCGACCAGCAGCAGGCCCTGCAGGCTGGCGCTCGAGATGCCGAGCAGCTCCTGCGGCGACCGGCCCTGCGGCCTGAACACCGGCGAGGCCATGCCGGCCGCGGAAGGCGCCGCGGCCGCAGCGTTCGCGGCAACCGCCTCGGCATCCGCCGGCGCGCGACGCAACATCAGCACGGCGAGCGGCAGCATGGTGAGCAGCGTGAACAGCGCGAAGCCGGAATAGGTTGCCCGCCAGCCGTAGGTGGCCGAGAAGTGCTGCATGATCGGCGGCCAGATCGCGCCGGCGATGTAGTTGCCGCTGGCGACGATGGCGACGGCGATGCCGCGGCGGCGATGGAACCAAAGGGAGATGTCCGCGACGAGCGGCGCGAACGTGGCCGAGCTCCCGGCCAGGCCGAGCAGCACGCCGTGCGCGATCGCGAAGCCGGTGAGGCTTCCGGCCATCGCCGAGATCCAGTAGCCGGAGGACAGCCCGAGGATGCCGATCACCACCGGCCAGAATACGCCCACCCGGTCCGCGAGCCGACCCATCAGGATGCCGCCGAAGCCGAAGCCCAGCATGGTCAGCGTGTAGGGCAAGGACGCATCGGCCCGGTTCACGCCGAACTCCTGCTGCACCATCGGCAGGACGACGACGACGATGTACATCGCGCCGGACCCGATCGTCATCAGGCCAACGGCGGCGAGCAGCCGCAGGACGGAATAGGGCATGGGCGGGGCGCTACCGGGATGTCTCGTGCCCGTGGCTCCGCGCTCATGGCGCGACCCTCGGGCCGGCCGAGGATAGCACCGAGCCGGCCGGGCCGCTGGCGACGACCTCAGCGCCAGGAGGTGGGTCGCCAGTCGATCTCGTCGCCCCCGCGCTCGGTCACGCTGCCCGGAGGATCGGCGAGGCGATCGAGCAGGTGCCAGCGCAGCACCGGCGGGACCCTTCCGGCGCCCACGCCGATCTCCAGCATGAACCGCGGCGCGCCGCCTGCCACCGCGGCCAGTGCCCGCTCGCCGATCCGGCCGCGCAGCTCGATGACGTGGGGGCCCTGCCGGCTCGCCGGGTCGCGGCGACGGGCCGCATCCAGGTCGTGCCACCAGCGGATGCTCACGCGGTCGGGAATCCGGACGCCGTCGCTCGGGAGGTACGCCGCGCCGTGGCCGCGCCAGCCGGGTGCCCCCGGCGTCCAGGGGGGTATGCGCGCGGACGTGGCGAGCAGGCGGCCCGTCGCGACGTCGCGCAGCTCCACGCCATACACCCAGCGATCGCCGTCGGCATTCCAGGTGGCGTAGGAGGCCCTGTCCCCGACCGGCGGCCCCGGGCCGTCCCGCGGTGCGCACGGTGGTTCGGCGACGACGGAGCACGGTGGTTCGCGCGCGGCGGCGTCCGGGGCTGCGCCGGCCGCGGCGGCCGGGACCCCGCCCAGGCAGGCATGGACAATCACGGGGCCCGCGATCGCATGGAGCGGCATGTTCCGGGAGTGACGGCGCATGGTCGGCTCAAGGAATGAAGATGGCCTCGGCGGGCGGCGACACGTCGTCGAGGCCGGGCGAGTCTTCGCCGGGGCTCGTGACGGGCGTGGTGTTGCCACCGGTCTCGATGACGAGGCCGAGTTCCTCGCGAAGCCATCGGGCATAGGCAACGAGGTCGACCTCGCCCACGCGGCCCGGCCTCGCCACCGTGTCGGGCCTGACGAACTCGAGCGCGCGCTCGGCGCCCAGGCCTTCGGCGAGCGATTCGCGACTGGGCTGGGGTGGCGCCGTTTCCGCACGTGGCAGGTCCTCGGCCAGCGGATGCGTTCGCGAGGCGGCGTGGTAGCGGACCTCGCGGTCCGCCACCGGGTCGGAATCGAAGAAGGGAAACGATGCCGATTCGTCGTGCAGCACGGGAACGTCGATTCGGCGATGTTCGGGCGGCAGCGGCGCGAAGGACACGCCCTGCGCGGCCGCCTGTTCGCGCATCCACGCGAGCGCGATGTCGGACAGGTCGCCTCCGTCGCACGCGGCAAGGTCGATACAGGCGTAGCCGCCGCCGATGTCGGCATGGGCGCCCAGCAGCGAGACCTCGACGCGATTGCTCGCGAACCCGCGCTCGTCCGCCGACGCGAAGATCGACTCGAGCGGGAAGGCCCTCCGATGCTCGTTCGCCGCGACCAGGCTCGCGACGTACCCGACCGCCTCGGGAATGCCGAGCTCCAGGTCGCCGACATGCGTACTGAGGACCGTGTCGAACAGGCCGAGGAAGCGGATCTCGATCGAGACGCAGCCACCGTCGACGAGTTCCCGGTAGTAGCCGTTGTCCCGGCGTCGCAGGACCCGGTTGGCGAAGTGACGGGCGGCCGCGGCGCCGCGGGAGAATCCCACGATGTCGATGTCGAAGCGAAGCGGCGACTCGGGGCCGATGGTGGCGCCGGCGTCGACGTAGTAGGCGAAGCGGTCGCGCACGTAGGCATCGAGGCGCTCGAGCTGCAGGTCGATCCGCGCCTCCAGTTCCAGCGCGAGCGCGCCGCCCGTGACGATGTTGTCGCGCAGGCCTCCCGTCGTGCCGACACCCTGCACGTAGAAGCTCGTCTCGCCGATCTGGGCGTGGCGGTCGTACTCGTCGTAGCTGTCGTACTGCTGAGACATCAGCCAGACGTTGGTGAGCGAGGCCGGCGTGTTGCCCGTGCCGTCGAACGCGAACAGCACGAGCCCGAGCGGGTCGGCGCCCGTGACCGGGTCGCCACCGGCGTAGGCATAGGCCTCCGGCCCCCCGGCGATGCCCAGTGGATCGGGTTCGAGGTAGCGAGCACTCGCCGGGTCGTAGGTGCGCTGGTAGTTGTCGTGCAGTCCCGTCTCGGGATCTGCCACCTGTCCCGGGAGGCGAAGCGGCTGGTGCAGGGTGCCTTCCTGGCCGAGCAGCCGGCCGAATGCGCTCGCCCGTCCCGACCATACCGGGCGCCCCGCGGCGTCGGTCACCATGGCGGGCGTGCCCAGGTGGTCGCCCAGGACCAGGTACAGGCGCGGCGCGGCATCCGCGGCATGCTCGAGGAAACCGACGACCCGGCCCTGCCAGTGCAGCCACGTCCTGCGAAGGCGGCCCTCGCCATCGGTCTCGGCGAGCAGCTGCCGCCGGTGATAGAGGTAGCCGTGACGCTCGCCGCCCGCCTCCCGGACGATCCGCTCGCCGAGGGCGTTGTACCGATAGCGGCCGACGATGCGCCCGTCCATGACGACGCTGCGGATGCGGCGCTCGGCGCCGTAGCGAAGCTCCATGCCCCGGTGCCGCGACGGCAGGCCGGAGCGGGCGGCCGAACCGGCCGGGTCGATGCGGCGTGTGCGGCCCGCGGGATCGCGATGCCCGACCGGATCCCCGGCCGGCCCCCAGGCGAAGTACTCCAGGCTCGGCCCGGCGCCCGCCACCTGGCGCTGGTCGACCAGCAGCCGGCCGCGACGGTCCCAGGCGAAGCGCCTGCTCTCGGTCGCCGAGTCGATGCCCGCGAGCCGGCCATCGCCGCGCCAGTGGAAGCGCCAGCGTGGATAGTCCGCGCGCCCCGTCCAGGCGAGGACCGCGAGGCGACCGTCGGCGCCGAACACGCGGCGCTGCTCGATGCGCCCGCCGAGCCGGAGCGCCACGATGCGGCCCGCCTCGTAGCGCACCCGGTCCACCACCACCTGCGTCGCCCCTCCGGGCGGCGTCCAGTACAGGGCGACGGGGCGACCCCGCGCGTCGTATTCGTGGCGCAGCAGGCTCCCGTCCGGGAGCCGCCGAACCCGCAGGCGACCCTCCTCGTCATGCACGAAGGACTGGCGGTGCCGTCGGCCGAGCAGGCGGTGCTCGAGCACGGCCAGGCGGCCGGCGGCGTCGTATTCGGCCCGGCTCGTCTGCGCGGGATGTTCGATGGCGATCGCGTGCTCGCCTTGCCACCGGATCCGGCTCACGATGCGCTCCCGCCCTCGCGTCCTGACGATTTCCACCGGCCGCCCGGCCGCATCGCGCCGGAAGCGCCAGCGGGTGCCGTCCTCCCATGCGATGCCGGCCAGCCGGTCGCTCTCGTCGTGTTCGTAGCGGATGGTCCCGATCCTCGGGTCCTCGCTCTGCACGAGGCGACCCAGGTCGTCGTAGCGCTCGCGCCGGACTCGGCCGGCGGCGTCGATGCGCACGCGCTCGCCCCGACCGGACAGGACCAGGCGGAATGGCGGCGGGGTCGCCGCCCACTCCGGCGCGATGCGACCGGCGTGAGCCGACGATGGCGGGCCGGGTTCGGCCACGGTCGGCGCGGCCGCGACATGACCGGCGGAACCGGGCGCCGGCGCCCCCGTCGCATCGCGGCGAAGCCGGTACGCGGCGCCCCCCGGCCCATCGGTGCCGACGAGCCAGCCCCGGCTGTCGTACCGCAGGCGAATGCTCGCGACGACCCGGCCCGTGCCGCCCGGATCGAGCCTCTCGAGGACGGCAAGCCGCCCGCCGGCGGGATCGTCGGCCCGCCCGTCCGGGTGGTAGCGCAGGCGCACACGTCGCGCGACGGCGTTGCCGCCGGGCGTGAATCCGGACTCCTCGAGCGCGACGATGCGGCCGCGGGCATCGAGCTCGATCCGGGCGCGGCGCTGACGGCCGGGCGCCACGCTCGGCTGCGTCACCTCGAGCGGAATGCCGGCCCCCTCGTGGTCGAAGTCGCGGTACCGGCGAGTCTCGACCGCATCGGGCGACGCGCCCGTCGCCCGCGGGACGAGCGGCTCGATCGCGAGGATCCGCCCCGTGTCGTCGCGCCGGAAGCGCAACCGATCCGTGCGCTCCAGCTGGCCCCGGTCGTCCCATAGCCATCGGCCGACGGGCGGACAGCGCCGGCAGGCAGCCCCCTCGGCCGCGACCAGGCGGGCGATGCGGTCGGGCCCCACGCGCCGCCAGGCATAGGCGGCCTGACCGCGGGGACCGCGGACGAGGGTGCGCCCCTCCCGGCCGTCGGCCGCGACCTCGTACGCCAGGAGCAGCTCGTCCGATGCCGGCGCGCCCGCCGCCCGCGAGCGGACGACCCGGCCCGCGTCGTCGTAGGCGAACCGACTTCGCGCCCGCGCGTCGGGCCCCGCCCCGGTGAGCCGGTGCGCGGCCCGCGGGTCCTCGTACCAGTAGCGCTCGAGGCCGCCCGGCGTGCGGGCCGACACGAGCCGCCCCTCGTCATCGAAGCCCAGCGCCAGGCGCGCGAAGCCCGGGGCCTCGACCGCGACGAGGCGTCCGCCGCGCCACCGCAGCACCATCCCGCGACCGCCGCGATCGACCACTTCCACGAACCGGCCCGCGCGCCAGCGCAGGCGCAGCCGGTCGCCGTTGGCCGCCGCGATGGCGACCAGCCGGCCCTGTCCATCGAAGTCGAGCCGGCGTGCGTTCGGCCAGCGCCACTGCCAGCCGCCGCCGGCGAGCGCAAGCACCATGCCGTCGGCGGCGCGGGCGGCGACGAAGCGGCCTTCCCCCGCATGCCGGAAGCGGATCCGCCGGCCATCGGCCTGCAGGACCTGGAGCCGGGGTGCCGGGCCGCCGCGAAAGGCGAGGCGGGTATCGAACCCGTGGCGCCATCCCGGCCCGAGGCCACGGTCGTCGGGGCCGCCGACGAAATGGCGGCTGAACACGAAGGGCAGGCCCGGCTGCATTGCCAGGATGCGGGCGAGGTCGCCGCTCGCTGCCGGCAGGGAGGCGATGCCGGGCAGCACGATGTCCACGCGCCGCTCGTACTTCGCGCCCGTGGCCAGGTCGACCGGGTTGCCGATGCCGAGCGCGGGGCCGTCGGGCGGCAGGCTGGCGGGCTCCGACCGGGCGCAGGAAGCGAGTTCGCCGGCGGCGCCGGGGGCTCCGTCCGCGGGCGGGCACGGCTGGGCAAGGAGCACCGCGGGCAGCGCGCCGAGAAGGAGGAGCAGGGCGACCAGCCATCGGGTACACGGCGCGCGCCGACGTGCCCGGGACGACGGCGATGGCATGCGGATCGACGGGTTCATGCCGGTCCACGGTAGGGCCCGCGATGCGCGGGAACAATTGCACCGTCGGCCTAGGACGGGGCACTGCACCGTCCGCCCGGGACGGATCGCCTGCTTGCGGACGATCGACGACCCGGCCGGATTCGACCCTGCCGGCGCACTGGTTGCTCGGCGCGGGCAAGGCGCGAACCCCGGAGAATGGCTCGTTCGGCCGGGCGACGTGCCCGCGCGCACGACAGAAGGAGTCCCTCCCATGTCCTCCCGAACCGTTCGACTGCACCGCGTCCTGCGATCGCCGCCGGCGAAGGTCTATCGCGCCTTCGTCGAACCCGATGCGATCGCCAGGTGGCTCCCGCCGTATGGCTTCACCTGCACCGTCCACGAGATCGACGCGCGGGAAGGCGGGCGCTTTCGCATGTCGTTCCGGAACTTCTCGACCGGCGAGAGCCATTCGTTCGGCGGCGAGTACCTCGAGCTGGTGCCGGGCAGGCGGATCCGCTACACCGACGAGTTCGACGATCCCGACCTGCCCGGCGTGATCGAGGTCGATGTCGCGCTGGTCGAGGTGAGCTGCGGTACCGAGCTCTCGATCGTGCAGGACAATATCCCGGCGGCCATTCCGCTCGAGATGTGCTACCTCGGCTGGCAGGAATCCCTGGTGCAGCTCGCGTCGCTCGTCGAGCCCGAGATCGCCGCCTGATCGCGGCGGCCAGCGCCCATGAACCGGAAGGACAAGGAGGAACTGCTCGCGACGCTCGCGGCCCGCTTCGAGGCGAACGGGCACCGCCACGAAGGCATCCGCTGGAACGACGTGCGGGCGCGCATCGAGAACGACGACGCCGTGCTGGCGTCGCTCGGCGCGATGGAGGCCACCGGTGGCGAGCCCGACGTGATCGGCCGCGAGGAGGACGGGCGCTTCGTCTTCTGCGACTGTTCACCCGAGAGCCCGGCCGGTCGGCGCAGCCTCTGCTACGACCGCGCCGCGCTCGATGCCCGCAAGGAGCACAAGCCGAGGGACGGCGCCGTAGACATGGCCGCCGCGATGGGCATCGAGCTGCTGGACGAAGCGCAGTATCGTCGCCTGCAGGCGCTGGGCGAGTTCGACCTCAGGACCTCGAGCTGGATCCTCACCCCGCCCGAGGTCCGCAAGCTCGGTGGCGCCCTCTTCTGCGACCGGCGCTACGGGCGGGTGTTCACCTACCACAACGGCGCGCAGTCGTACTACGCCGCACGGGGATTCCGCGGGCTGCTGCGCGCATGAGGAGGAACGACATGAAAGGCCATTGCCTCTGCGGCGCGGTCCGGTTCAGCTGCCGGGACCGCCGGGAGATCGGCGCCTGCCACTGCGGCTTCTGTCGCCGCTGGGGTGGCGGGCCCCTGCTCGCCGTCCATTGCGGTCCCGACGTCGCCTTCGAAGGCGTGGACCAGATCGCCACCTATGCCTCCTCGGACTGGGCGGAGCGGGCCTTCTGCAAGCGCTGTGGCAGCCACCTGTACTACAAGTACCTGCTGACCGGCGAGTACTTCATTCCCGCGGGCACGTTCGATACCGACGCCTTCGAGATGAGGACGCAGATCTACATCGACCGCAAGCCGCCCTACTACGCCTTCGCCAACGAGACCGAAACGCTCACGGAGCGACAGGTGATCGAACGATTCGCGCCGCCGGCGCCGAGCCGATGAGGACGCGCTGCTACACCGCCGCCAGCCTCGACGGCTTCATCCAGCTCGGCTCGGTGACGCTCGGCGGGGGCAAGCCGCTGTTCCCCCGCCGGCTCCCGAGCTCGTCGCTCGAACTCGTGTCGGCTCGCCGCCTGGGCCGCGGCTTCGCGGAGCTGCGCTATCGCGTCGCCGGGACCGGCTGAGGCGCCTTCGGTCCCCACGGCGTGAGATGCACGAGCCCGGCCATGGTGATGCCGTAGAACAGCATCACGGACGCCGTCAGCACGAAGTAGTGCCAGGCGGGCGACCCCTGCGCCGCCAGCACCAGTCCGACGCCGAGCGCAACGCCCAGCCGCACCGTGCCCGCGACGACGGGCCCCAGCATCTTGCCGGCGCCCTGCGACGAGAAGTAGAGCGTCAGCGCGGCGCACAGCAGGGCGAACATCGGGCCGGCGATCCGCAGGTACTGGTAGGCGTAGTCCAGCACGCGCTCCTCCTCGCTGAACATGTTCGCCCAGAGCTGCGGCCAGATCGCCACGAGGAATCCCACCACGGCGACGATCGCGCCGCTCACGCCGGCAGCGGTCCAGGCCACACGACGCGCCCGCGCGACGTCGCCCGCCCCGATCGCCATGCCCACCATCGGAACCGAGGCGACCCCGACGCCGAACGAGATCGAGGTGACGAGGAATTCCAGGCGCAGGCCGATCGAGTAGCCCGCCAGGGGAACCTCCCCGAGCCGGGCGAGCAGCGAAGTGAAGACGAGCATCGTCAGCATCGTCTGCAGCGGCGACAGGCAGGACAGGGCGCCCACCCGCAGGATGTCGACGAGCAGCTCGAGCCGCAGCGGAAACGCGCGCGGCCGGAGCCTGAGCCGGCCGATGCCGCTCGACAGGTACCAGGCGAAGAAGCAGGTGCCGCTCGCGTAGGCGACGATGTTGCCGAGCGCGACCCCGACCATGCCGAGGGCGGGGAAAGGGCCGAGCCCGAAGGCGAGCACGCCGCCCGTGGCGATCTGGGCCAGGCCGACCAGCACCAGTCCGATCGAGGGCACACGCATGTTGCCGGTGCCGCGCACCACCGAGGCGAGCGTGTTGCTCATCCAGACGAAGATCGCACCGGAGAACAGCACCCCGGCGTAGCGGACCGCCTCGTCGAGCACCCCGCCGCGCCCGCCGAGCCAGCGAAACAGGGCGGGACCGCCCAGCACGAAGAAGAGCGAATAGGCGATCCCCATCGCGCCGCCGATCAGGATCGCGTGCATGGCGAGGGTGTGCGCCCGGTCCATGTCGTTCGCGCCGATCGCGCGCGCGATCGCCGAGGACACGCCCCCACCCATGGCGCCCGCCGACAGCGTCCCCGTCAGCATCGCGAACGGAAAGACGAGCCCCAGCGCGGCGAGCGGCGTGGTACCGAGCAGTCCCACGTAGAAGGTCTCGGCGATGGCCACCAGCACGGCGAGGGCCATGGCGACGACGTTGGGCGCCGACAGCCGCAGCAAGGTGGGAAGGATGGGGCCGTGCCGGATCCGGTCGATGCTCGTCGCGCTGGTCATTGTCGGCTGCAGGGTGAGACTGTCGGGGCGCGGGAGGACTCGAGCCGTCGGCGCCGTGCCGCCCGTCGCAACCCGCATCCTACGGTGCATTGCTAAACTGCGTCGGGCGCGACCGTGGGTCGCCCGCCTCCCCTCGCCATCTGGACATGGACCGCCCCGAAGCCCCTCCCCTCCCTTCCGCCGATCGACTGCTCGCGCGCTACCGTATCCGGTGCGATGCCGCCCGCATCGAGGCGCGCGCCGCCGCGCTCGCGCTCGAGCAGAGCGTCGAGATGCCGGCCGAGGCGATCGCCGATGGCGCGATCCGCGCGACCGTGCCCGGCCGCGTGGAGCGGATCGAGGCCCTGTCGCGGTCGACCGGACCCGAGGCCGGCCGGCCCGCCACCGCATCCGGCGACGACGGGCTCTTCGAGGTCGAGATCTCGCTTGCCGCCGACACCGTCGGGGGCGAGCCGGGCCAGCTGCTCAACATGCTGTTCGGCAACTGCTCGCTGCAGGACGACGTGCACCTCGTCGACGCCCGCCTTCCGGATTCGCTCCTGGCCGTGCTGCCGGGCCCCGCCTTCGGCATCGACGGGTTGCGCGCTGCGTGCGGCGCCGACGCGCGACCGCTGTCCTGCACCGCGCTCAAGCCGCAGGGCCTGGCGCCGCGGGCGCTCGCCGAGCTCGCGGGGCGCTTCGCCCGGGCGGGCATCGATGTCATCAAGGACGACCATGGGATCGCCGGGCAGGCGGTGGCGCCGTTCGAGCAGCGGGTGCCGGAGGTGCAGCGGGCGATCGATGCCGCCAACAGGGCCACGGGCGGTCGCACGATCTATGCGCCCAACCTGTCCGGCGGACCTTCGAGCCTCGCGCGGCAGCTGCGGATCGCCCGCGAGGCCGGCGTCGGCGCCCTGCTCGCCTGCCCGATGATCCTCGGCGTCCCGGTGTTCGTCGAGCTCCTGCGCGCCCAGGCCGGCGTGCCGCTGATCGCGCATCCGGCGCTCGCGGGCACCGCGATCGATCCCGCCCTCCTCCTCGGCAGGCTGTTCCGGGCCTTTGGCGCCGATGCGACAATCTTTCCCAATTACGGGGGCCGCTTCGGCTATTCCCGGACGACCTGCGAGGCCATCGCCGACGCGGCGCGGGGACCGCTGGGCGGCATGCGGCCCGCCATGCCCGTGCCCGCCGGCGGCATGCGGGTGGACCGGATCGACGAGATGCTGGACCTGTTCGGGCCCGACACCATGCTGCTCATCGGGGGCAACCTGCTCGAGGCGGGCGACGCGCTCGAGGCGAGGGCGGCCGACTTCGCCACGCGGGTTCGCGAGGCGGGCGGCGCGGCCGGTAGAATCCGCGCATGAGCAGGCCGATCGTCCGACGCGCCCGCGACGGTTTTCGCTGGGAAGGCGTGGAGTTGCTGCGCTACAAGGAGGAAGGCGTCGCGCCCTTTCGGGACGTGACCCGCCAGGTGCTGTTCGACGAAGCGCCCGCGGGCACCCAGTGGCGCTACTTCGAGGTCGCCCCCGGCGGTCATTCCACCCTCGAGCGCCACGAGCACACCCATGCCGTGCTGGTCCTGCGGGGCCGCGGGCGCGTGCTGGTCGGCGACGAGGTGCATGCCATCCGGGCGCACGATCTCGTGGAGATCGGACCGATGACCTGGCACCAGTTTCGCGCCGCCCCCGACGATGCCCTCGGCTTCCTGTGCCTCGTCGCGTCGGACCGGGACCGCCCGCAGCTGCCCGACGAGCGACAGCTGGCGGAGCTGCGCGCGAATCCCGTCGTCGCCCGTTTCCTGGACGGCGTTCCCGGGCACCCGAGCGAGCGATGAACCCCCACGCCCCCGACACCGCCACCGATCCGTGGGCCCGGCTGCTCGCCGCGCCCGAGACCCCGCTGGCGGAGCACCCCGGCTCGCCCAAGCTGCGCCACGTGGACGGCTTCTGGCTGCTTCGGCTCGACCGCCCCGCCGAGCACAACCGGCTCGACCCGGCCGATGTCGACGCCCTCGGCGCATTCTTCGCGCAGCGCGCGAGGGACGAGCCGCAGGCGCTGCGCGCGCTCGCGATCATCGGCACCGGCGAGCGCACGTTCAGCTCGGGCTACACCCTGGGCGCGATCGGTACCGAGCTCGACCACCGGCTCGAGGACATGCTCGATGCGCTGGAACGGTTGCCCTGCCTCACCATCGCGGCGCTCACGGGCTCGGTGTATGGCGGCGCCACCGACATGGCGCTCGCCTGCGACCTGCGGATCGGCCGCGACGGGCTGCGGATGTTCATGCCGGCGGCCCGCTTCGGCCTGCACTACTACCCCGGCGGCCTGCGTCGCTACCTCGACCGGCTCGGCCTGGGCGCGACCGCCAAGCTGATGCTCACCGGCATGACGATCGAGTCCGCGGAAATGCTTCGCATCGGGTTCCTCACCGAATGCGTCCCCGCCGAGGATTTCCATGCGCGAATGGGCGAGATCCTCGACGCCGTCGCCCAGACCGATCCGGCGACGGTCGCCCGCATGAAGGCGAACCTGCTCGACCTGCTCGCGGGCGGCAGCCGCGCGGAAGTCGCCGCGGTGCTCGACGAGATGGCGCGCGCCCATGTCGAGAGCCGCGATTCGGAAGAATTGCGCCGCCGCCTCGCGGCGCGGCTGTCCCGATGAGCCTTCGCTCCGGCAGGCGCCGGGCGGCCGGCGCCGGCGCGCTGGTGCTGCTCCTCGCGGTCCTCGGCTTCCTAGGCTGCCGGGCGGACGACGTCGCGTCGGCGCCGCAGTCGATCCGCGTCGATTCGAGCCTCGGGCCCCTCGCGCTCGAGACGGTGGCCGAGGGCCTGGTGACCCCCTGGTCGGTGGCCTTCCTGCCGGACGGACGATACCTCGTGACCGAGCGCCCCGGGCGGATGCGCGTGATCGAGGCCGACGGGCGCCTCTCCGAACCGATCGCGGGGCTTCCCAAGGTGCATGCGCGTGGCCAGGGCGGCCTGCTCGATGTCGCCCTGGCGCCGGACTTCGCCACCAGCGGCATCATCTACTTCAGCTATGCCGAGCCGGTGGACGACAAGGCGCGCACCGCGGTGATGCGCGCCCGGCTCGACCTCGACGGGCTGCGGCTCGAATCGGCCGAGCGGATCTTCGCGCAGCATCCGGCGCACCGGGGCAACAACCACTGGGGCTCGCGCCTGGTGTTCGGTCGCGACGGCATGCTCTTCGTGACCCTGGGCGATCGCTACGACCTGCGCGACCAGGCGCTCGACCTGTCGACCCACATCGGCAAGATCGTGCGGCTGCGCCCGGACGGCAGCGTGCCCAGCGACAACCCGTTCAGGACGCGCGCCGGCGCCCTCCCCGAGATCTGGTCCTACGGACACCGCAACATCCAGGGCGCCACGCTGCATCCGCAGACGGGGGAGCTCTGGATCCACGAGCACGGCCCGCGCGGAGGCGACGAGGTCAACCGCATCCTGCCGGGCCGCAACTACGGCTGGCCGAGGATCACCTTCGGGCGCGAGTACGCCAGCGGCGCCCGGATCGGCGAAGGGACCAGCGCGCCCGATGTCGAGCCGCCGCTGTGGCAGTGGACGCCCTCGATCGCGCCCTCGGGCATGGCCTTCGTGACGGGCGAGGCGTGGGGCGAGTGGCGCGGCGACCTCCTCTCGGGCTCGCTCGCCGGCGAGCGGCTGGTCCGCCTGGAGGGCGACGCCAGCGGCATGACGGAGGCCGAGCGCCTGCTCGACGAGATCCGGGCGCGGATCCGGGACGTCCGGCAGGGGCCGGACGGCGCGATCTACCTGCTCGACGAGTCGAAGGGGCGTCTGCTGCGCCTGCTGCCGCCGGGCCGGGGTCGCTAGCCCGAACCGGGTTCCGGCTTCGGCTTCGACTTCGCCTGGGCCCGGCGCCTGAAGCGGTAGATGGCCTGGGTCGCGCGCAGGATCGCGAAGGCGGACACCGGCCGGCCATCGGCGAGGAAGGCCGCATCGACGATCTCGTACTCGAGCGTCTCCATCAGGTCCTCGAAGTCGCGCAGCGTCGCGAGGTGCAGGTTCGGCGTGTTGTACCACTGGTAGGGCATCTCGCGCGAAACCGGCATGCGGCCGCGCAGGATCGACCAGACGTGGTACCAGTGGCCGAAGTTGGGAAAGGACACGATGCCCTCGGTACCGACCTCGCCCATCTCGCGCAGGACGTATTCGGTGCGGTGCGTCGACTGGATCGCCATCGACGAGACCACCACGTCGAAGTGCGTCTTCTTGAACATCCCGAGGCCAGCCTCGATGTCGCGCTGGATGACGTCGACGCCGCGCTGCACGCAGCGCAGCACCTGCTCGTCGTCGATCTCGACGCCGTAGGACAGGCAGCCCTTGTGGCGCTGCAGCCAGTCGAGCAGGGCGCCGTCGCCGCAGCCCAGGTCGAGCACGCTCGAGCCCGGCGGGATCCAGTCGGCGATCAGGGCGAGGTCGGGCCTCAGGCCATTCGCGTTGCCGTTGCTCACGATGCGCCCCCGATACGCCGCGCGATCCGCTCGAAGTAGGCGCGCACGATCCCGTGGTACTGCGGATCGGCCAGCAGGAACGCGTCGTGGCCGTGCGGCGCCTGGATCTCGGCGTAGCTCACATGGCGCTTGGTCGAGAGGAGCGCCTCGACGATCTCGCGGCTGCGGGCCGGCGAGAAGCGCCAGTCGGTGGTGAAGGAGATCACGAGGAAGTCGGCGGTCGCCGGCGCGAGCGCCTCGTCGAGCCGTCCGCCCGTCGCCCGCGCAGGGTCGAAGTAGTCCAGCGCGCGCGTGATCAGCAGGTAGGTGTTCGCGTCGAAGTACCGGGCGAACTTCTCGCCCTGGTAACGAAGGTAGGACTCGATCTCGAAATCGACCCCATAGCTGAAGCTGTAGTCGTCGTTGCGCAGGGTGCGGCCGAACTTGGCGGCCATCGCATCGTCCGACAGGTAGGTGATGTGCCCGATCATGCGGGCCACCTCGAGCCCCCGGCGCGGCACGACCCCGTAGCGGTAGAAGCGCCCGCCATGGAAATCCGGGTCGTTGATGATCGCGCGCCGTGCCACCTCGTTGAACGCGATGTTCTGCGTCGTGAGCTTGGCGGCCGATGCGATGACCACGGCATGGGCGACGCGCGCCGGATAGAGCTGCGCCCAGGCGAGCGCCTGCATGCCGCCCAGGCTTCCGCCCATCACCGCCGCGAAGCGCTCGATGCCGAGCCTGTCCGCCAGCCTGGCCTGGGCGTGCACCCAGTCCTCGACGGTCACCACCGGGAAGTCCGGCCCGTACGGCTCGCCGGTGGCAGGATCGATCGAGCTCGGTCCGGTCGAGCCGAAGCAGCTGCCGATGTTGTTGACGCCGATGACGAAGAAGCGGTCGGTATCCACCGGCTTGCCCGGGCCGACCATGTTGTCCCACCAGCCGACCTCGTCCGGCCTGTCGGCATAGTAGCCGGCCACATGGTGCGAGGCGTTGAGCGCGTGGCACACCAGCACCGCGTTGTCGCGCCGTTCGTTCAGCTCGCCGTAGGTCTCGTAGACCAGCGAGTAGTTGGACAGGGAGGCGCCGCTCGCCAGCACCAGCGGCGTGTCGAAATGCATGGCCTTCGCGACCACGGGCCCGACGGATCCCGGCGTCTTCATTCAGGCCTCCGCCGCCAGCTTCTCGAGCTGCGCCCGCACCCGCGCCGGGTCGTCCGATGCGAGCAGCCGCGTCACGCGCGCCGCGAGCCTGCCGACGTCGGACAGCAGGACCTCCCGCTTGACCCGCAGCAGGTTGGCCGTGTGCATGGAGAACTCCCGCAGGCCCATCCCCAGCAGCAGCCGGGTCGCCAGCGGGTTGCCCGCCATCTCGCCGCAGACCGACACCGGCTTGCCGGCGCGGTCGGCCGCGCGGATGGTCATCGCCACCAGCCGCAGCACGGCGGGATGGAACGTGTCGTAGAGCGAGGCCACGGTATGGTCCGACCGGTCGATCGCGAGGGTGTACTGGATCAGGTCGTTGGTGCCGATGGAGAGGAAATCCAGCCGGCGGGCGAAGTACGTCGCCGACAGCGCCGCGGCCGGCACCTCGACCATGCCGCCGACCTGGATGCCCTCGTCGAAGGGCTGCCCCTCCTCGCGCAACTCCTGCATCGCGCGCGCGAGCAGGACGTTCGTCGTGTCGATCTCGTGCCCGTGGGTGAGCATCGGCAGCAGGATGCGCAGGGGACCGCTCGCGGAGGCGCGCAGCATCGCGCGAAGCTGCACGAGGAACATGTCCTGGCGGGCCAGGCTGTAGCGGATCGCGCGCAGTCCGAGCGCCGGGTTCGGCCCGCTCGCCGGCGCCCAGGGATCGATCGTCTTGTCGGCGCCGACGTCGAGCGTGCGGATCGTCACCGGCAGGCCGTCCATCGCGAGCACCGCGGCGCGATAGGCTTCGAACTGCTCGTCCTCGCCCGGCAGTTCGCGGCGGTTCATGAAGAGGAACTCGCTGCGATACAGACCGATGCCCTCCGCGCCCTCGGACCGCGCCTGCTCGGCCTCCTCGGGCATCTCGATGTTCGCGAGCAACCGGACCTCGACGCGATCGAGGGTGCGGCAGGGCACCTTCGCCAGTCGCTTGAGCTTCTCGCGCTCGAGACGCTCGGCCTCCTGGCGATAGCGGTACTCCGACAGCACCGAGTCGTCCGGGGCGACGATCAGCAGGCCCCGGTCGCCGTCGAGGATCACCCAGTCGTCGTCGCGGATCAGCTCGGTGGCACCGCCCAGGCCGACGACCGCGGGCACGTTCATCGACCGCGCGAGGATGGCCGAATGCGAGTTGCTGCCGCCGGTGTCGAGCGCGAATCCCCGGGCGTTGCGCAGGCTCAGCATGTCCGCCGGGGCGATATCCTCGGCCACGTAGATCGCGGGCTCGCCGCCGTCGCCGAGCGCCCCGCTGCGGCTGCCGGCGAGCGCCTTGAGGATGCGCTCGGCCACCTGGATCACGTCGCGGCCGCGCTCGCGCAGGTAGGGATCCTCGAACGCCGCGAACTGCTCCGCGAGCCGCTCGGCCTGCGCCGCGATCGACCACTCGGCGTTCCAGCCGCGCTCGCCGATGTTGGCCCGCGCGCCCTGCAGCAGCGCGGGATCCTCGAGGATCATCAGGTGGATGTCGAGCAGCGCGCGTCCTTCGGGCGGGGCATCCTCGGGCAGCTGCTCGGAGATGGCCTCGAGGTCGACGCGCACGTCGCTCATGGCCGCCTCGAGACGACTCATCTCCGCTTCGACCCGGTGCGGCTCGACCTGGTAGCGCACGACGTCGCGCATCGCCATCACCAGGCGCCTTGCCCTGGCGATCGCGATGCCCCCTCCGAGTCCGGTACCGTGCAGGCTGAACATGTCCGTTTGCGCCCCGTCGGCCGCCCTAGTCGGTTTCCTCGCCGAAGCCCGACTCGATGAGCTCCACGAGGGCGGCAAGGGCCTCTTCCTCGTCCTCGCCCTCGGTCTCGATGACCAGCGTGCTGCCCTTGCCGGCGGCCAGCATCATGACACCCATGATGCTCTTGGCGTTGATCCGCCGCCCCTTGCGGGACATCCAGACTTCCGACGAGAAACCGGTGGCCACCTGGGTGATGCGGGCCGATGGCCTGGCATGGATCCCCAGCTTGTTGACGACCGTCACCTCCGCCCTACGCATCGGGCAGCCCGTCGTCGTCGCGCGGCCGTGCGCCGTGGCGCAGGCGCGCGGCCATGTCGTCGCCCTGGCGAGCCGGATGCAGGTCGTCCACCATGTCGCTCGGCACCTGCATGATGGCGTCGCGCGCGGCCGGCATGAGCTCGTCAACCAGCGCGCCGAGTTCGCGCCCCTTGCGCCTCGTGAGCGCGCGAACGAGCAGCGGCAGGTTGACGCCCGCCACCACCGCCACCCGACCGGGATCGCCGAGCTGGGCCGCGATGCGCGACGGCGTGGCGCCGAAGAGGTCGGTCATCACGATCACGCCGCTGCCGTCGTTGATCCGGCTCACCAGGGCGCGGGCGGCCTCGAGCGCGCGGCCCGGATCCTCGTCGGGAATCACGTCGAGCGCGGCGAGCTGCGGCGGCATGCGCCCGAAGATGTGCCGGGTGCACTGGATCATCGCCGTGCCCAGCGGCTCATGCGAGATCACGAGGACACCGATCATCGTGCTGGCGCGGCGCCCACATGGCGCTCGAGCGCGGCGACGAAGTCGCCGGCGACGTCATGTCCGGTCTGGTCCATGATCTCCCGGAAGCAGGTGGGGCTGGTCACGTTGACCTCGGTGAGGAAGTCCCCGATGACGTCGAGCCCCACGAGCAGGAGGCCGCGCCCGGCGAGCCGCGGCCCCAGTGCCTCCGCGATCTCGCGATCGCGCTCCGACAGCGGCTGGGCCCGCCCGGTGCCGCCCGCGGCCAGGTTGCCGCGGGCCTCGCCCGCCTTCGGGATCCGCGCCAGGGCATAGGGCACCGGGACGCCGTCGATGAGCAGGATGCGCTTGTCGCCTTGCGCGATCTCCGGCAGGTAGCGTTGCGCCATGACCGAGCGGGCGCCGAACTGGTTCATGGTCTCGATGATGACGGACAGGTTCGGGTCGTCGATGCGTGCCTGGAAGATCGAAGCCCCGCCCATGCCGTCGAGCAGCTTGAGCACCGCCCGCCCCTGCTCGGCGACGAACTCGCGCAGGCGCACGGGATCGCGCGTCACGAGGGTGGGCGCCGTGAAATGCGCGAACTCGGTGATCGCGAGCTTCTCGTTGTGGTCGCGGATGGCGCGGGCGTCGTTGAACACGCGCGCGCCCTGGGCCTGCGCCCGCTCAAGCAGGTGGGTCGCGTAGAGATACTCGGCGTCGAACGGCGGGTCCTTGCGCATCAGGACCGCGTCGAAGGCGGGCAGCGGCTCGGACGTCTCGTCGCCCACCCGGTACCAGTCGCTCGCCCCGGGCGTGAGCTCGAGCGCGTGGGCGCGAACCGAGACGATTCCGTCGCGCATCCAGATATCGGCCGGCTCGCAGGCGAAGAGGCGGTGCCCGCGCGCGACGGCAGCCTGCATCATCGCCACGCTCGAGTCCTTGTAGGCCTTGAGCTCGGGCAGCGGATCGAGGATGAACAGGATTCTCATGCGCGCCGGCCTAGCCGTACAGCGAGGGGTCGGGATCGGTGCGCTCGAGCTCGATCGATGCGGCGAGCAGGGCGAGCCGCGCCACCACGCCGTAGGCGTAGAAGCGATTGGGCGCGTGGTCGGGCGGCGAATCGGCCTCGGGCAGCACGCAGCTCGCATCGAAGGGCAGCGGCCTGAACTGCATGCCCGCCGCATTGAGGTTCTCGTCGCGTCCCCGCTCCGCATGGATGCGGTAGAAGCCGCCCACCACGAAGCGGTCCACCATGTAGACGACCGGTTCGGCCACCGCGCCATCGACCGTCTCGAAGGTATGGACGCCCTCCTGGATGAGGACCTCGTGGACCTCGCGCCCCTCCTTGCCGACGGCCATCTTGTTGCGCTGCTTGCGGTTGAGGCCCTGGACCTCGGAGGCGTCGCGCACCGTCATGACGCCCATCCCGTAGGTGCCGGCGTCGGCCTTGACGACGATGAACGGGGTCTCGGCGATCTTGTACTCGCGGTACTTGCTGCGGAGCTGGCGCAGCAGCATGTCGACATTGGTGGCCAGGCACTCCTCGCCGGTGCGCGCATGGAAATCGACCTCGCCGCACATCGCGAACAGCGGGTTGATCAGCCAGGGATCGATGTCGATCAGCTTGGCGAAACGCTTGGCGACCTCGGCATAGGCCTGGAAGTGGTTCGACTTGCGGCGCACGGCCCAGCCGGCGTGCAGGGGCGGCAGCACGACCTGCTCGTGGAGATCCTGGAGAATCGCCGGCGCGCCCGCCGACAGGTCGTTGTTCAGGAGGATGGTGCAGGGATCGAAATCGGCGAGACCGAGCCGGCGCCCGCGGCGGACCAGCGGCTCCAGCCTCAGCGACTGGCCGCTCGGCAGCTCGATCGTGTGCGGGGCCCTGATTTCCGGGATGAGCGTGCCCAGGCGCACGTTCAGCCCGGTCTGGCGCAGGATCTGCTGCAGGCGCGACACGTTCTCGAGATAGAACATGTTGCGCGTGTGGTTCTCCGGGATCAGCAGCAGGTTGCGGGCATCGGGGCAGTACTTCTCGATGGCCGCCATGGCCGCCTGCACCGCCAGGGGCAGCATTTCCTGCGACAGGTTGTTGAACCCGCCCGGGAAGAGGTTCGTGTCCACCGGCGCGAGCTTGAAGCCGGCATTGCGCAGGTCCACGGAACAGTAGAACGGCGGGGTGTGCTCCTGCCATTCGAGACGGAACCAGCGCTCGATCTGGGGCGTCGCATCGAGGATGCGACGCTCGAGGTCGAGCAGCGGCCCCTTCAGCGCGGTGATGAGATGCGGAACCATCTGGATATCCGGGGTGACCGATCGTCGATTCTATCGCGTGCCCGCGCCCGCGCCCCCAACCGGAGCCCGGCGGTGGCCCCCCGCGGCGCCTCGGTCCGCGTCGCCCGAAACGGGAGGGGGCGGCCAGTGGCCGCCCCCTCGCGCCCGGAAACCCCCGGGACCTTCCGGGGCCCGCGCCCCGGATGAAACCGGTCAACGACGGTAGGCGGTCTCCCCGTGCGCGGTGATGTCCAGGCCCTCTCGTTCCTCTTCCTCGGATACCCGCAGCCCGAGCACCAGGTCGGCGATCTTGAAGGCGATGAAGGAAACCACGCCGCTCCACACGATCGTCACCAGGACACCGAAGGTCTGGATCCAGACCTGGCTGCCGATCGCGAAATCGGCATCGCCGGTGCCGCCGAGTCCGGGGGCGGTGAACACGCCGGTCAGGATCGCGCCGACGATGCCGCCGAGGCCGTGGACCCCGAACACGTCGAGCGAGTCGTCGGCCCCCAGCATCTTCTTCAGGCCGTTGACGCCCCACAGGCAGACCAGGCCGCCGGCCGCGCCGATCACGATCCCGCCCATCACGCCGACCGATCCGCAGGCCGGGGTGATCGCGACGAGGCCCGCGATGGCGCCCGAGGCCGCACCGAGCATGGACGGCTTGCCCTTGAACAGCCATTCGCCGAAGGTCCAGGCCACGGTCGCCGCGGCGGTCGCGAAGAGCGTGTTGATCAGGGCGAGCGCGGCGCCGCTGGTGGCCTCGAGGTTCGAACCCGCGTTGAAGCCGAACCAGCCCACCCACAGCATCGCGGCACCGACCAGGGTCAGCGGCACCGAATGGGGCGCGAGGATGTCGCGGCCATAGCCCGTGCGCTTGCCGAGCATCCAGGCGCCGACCAGGCCGGCCACGCCCGCGTTGATGTGCACCACCGTGCCGCCGGCGAAGTCGAGCGCGCCGTCCTCGAGCAGCATGCCGCCCGGTCCCCACACCATGTGGGCGATCGGCAGGTAGCTGAACGTGAACCAGAGCACCGAGAAGACCAGCAGGGCGCTGAAGCGGACACGCTCGGCGAGCGAGCCGACGATCAGGGCCGTGGTCAGCCCGGCGAAGGTGCACTGGAAGGCGACGAACACGAACTCGGGCAGCTTCACGTCGTCGCTGAACGTGTCGGCGAGCGAGTCGATCGTCACGCCCGACAGGAACAGCTTCGAGAGCGAACCGAAATACGCCGTGGACTCGGTGAACGCGACCGAGTACCCGTAGAACGCCCACAGCAGCGCGATGAGGCAGAACACGATCGTGACCTGCATCAGGACCGAGAGCACGTTCTTCGCGCGAACCATGCCGCCGTAGAACAGCCCGAGCCCGGGCATCGCCATGAAGAGGACGAGCAACGTCGCCGTCATCATCCAGGCGACGTCGCCCTTGTGCACGGCGGCCTCGACCCCCGGGGCCGCCTGGGCGAAGGAGAGCACCGGCGACAGCAGCAGGGCCGCCGGCAGGCAGGACTTGCGGATCAGTTTGGACATTTTCAGTGATTCCTCGCGCACGGTGCGCTCAGATTGCGGTCGCGCCGGTCTCGCCGGTGCGGATGCGGACGACCTGCTCGAGGTCGAAGACGAAGATCTTGCCGTCGCCGATCTTGCCGGTGCGGGCGGCGTTCTCGATCGCCTCGACGGCCTGGTCGACGAGCTCGTCGACGACGGCCGCCTCGACCTTGACCTTGGGAAGGAAGTCGACGACGTACTCGGCGCCACGGTAGAGCTCGGTATGGCCCTTCTGGCGACCGAACCCCTTCACTTCGGTGACGGTGACGCCCTGGACCCCGATCCCCGAAAGGGCCTCGCGGACCTCGTCGAGCTTGAACGGCTTGATGATGGCGGTGATGAGTTTCATGGTTTCTCTCCTGGGAGCGGCGGGCGCGCCCGCCGCTCATGCCGGCTCGCTCAGAAGGACTTGCCGATGGACAGCACGACGGTGCCCTTGCCGAGCTTCTCGTTGAAGGCGTTGGTCATGCACTGGTCCTCGTAGTCGGTATCGACATAGGTCAGGCCGAAGTCGAACCCGCCGAAGTTCTTCGAGACGCCGAGGCTGTAGTCGACGTACTTGTCGCAGGGGCCCGCCATCCCCTTGATCTCCTGGTGGCCGACGTGCGCCGCCACGGTGAAGCCGTTGGAGAGCGGGAACTCGGCGCCCAGGTCGAGGTAGCCGGAGTTCTTGCTGTCGTCCGCCCCGAACAGGTCGGTGAGCGAATGCGAGTACTTCAGGCTGAGGAACTTCCAGCTTCCCTTGATGTAGGCCTCGAGGGTGTCGGGGCTGTTGAAGCCGCCCGGGTAACTGCCGGGGTAGTAGTAATAGAGGAGGCCGACGTCGTAGCCGAAGTCGCCCACGGTGCCGGAGTAGCCCCCGTAGAAATCCCACTCCATGCTGCTGCTGACGTCGGGCGCGCCGTCCGAGAGCCAGCTGATGCTCGAGGCCCAGGTCCCCAGGTAGAAGCCGCTCGGATGGGCGTAGTCGAAGCCGCCCTGCAGCGCCGGCTCGGCGTTGGTCTGTGACAGCCCGCGGAACTTGTAGTCGCTGACGATCGAGACGTTCGCCGAGAAGGGCGATTCTTCGGCGGCGGCCGCAGGCCCCGAGGCGGCGGTGACCGCTGCGGCCACGGCGGCGGCAATGAGGGCACGTTTCATCGATATCTCCAGTAAAGGCCCGTGCATTCGTTCGGGAAGCCGGGATGCCCCCGGCGGGGATTGCCTTACGCATGAGCCGTGCCAAGTGCCGAAACGCGGCAGGGGCAGGGGTTTCCGGGCATGGCCTGCACCACGGTGGTGCGCCAGCGCGAGTCGCTCGCGCGTCCGCGGATCGGCCCGTCCGGGGCGCGCACCGATGCGGTGCAGCGGTGCCGACCATGGGGATCGAGCCCGCCGGGGGTGCGTGTGCCCGCTCGACCTCCTCCGCCTGCATCGCCCATCCGGGGCTGGCGCGGCGGGGGCCCGGGTGTAGACTCGGTCGCATGGAACGCCCGGAAACCACCCGTCCTTCCCTGCTGGCCGACATCCAGCAGCGCATCGGCGAGCTGCTGCGGTCGAGCCCGGCGGCCGACCTCGAGCGCAACCTCAAGGCGCTGGTGGCGCAGGCCTTCGACCGCTTCGACCTCGTCACTCGCGACGAGCTGGAGGCGCATCGGGCCGTGATCGACGCGCTCGAAGCCCGGGTGGCGGAGCTCGAGCGGGCGCTCGATGCCCAGCCTGCGGCGGACGCACCCGCCGCCGCGCCGCGGGAGCCCTTCGCGCCGACCGCCGAGCCTTCCCCGGATCCAGCCCGCGGGGAGGATCCCGCGGGCCCGCGCTGACGCGGCCCGGCGCCGAGCCCTCCACACCGCGGACGGCACGTGGGCCATGTCGCTCGCCCTCGTCCATAGCCGCGCCCTGCTCGGTGCCCGGGCGCCCGCCGTCGCGGTCGAGGTTCATGTCGCCAACGGCCTGCCGGCCTTCCACATCGTCGGGCTGCCCGCGGCGGCAGTGCGCGAGAGCCGCGAGCGCGTGCGGGCCGCGCTCCTTCACTGCGGCTTCGGTTTCCCCAGCCGGCGGCTCACGGTCAACCTGGCCCCGGCGGACCTTCCCAAGGACTCCGGCCGCTTCGACCTCCCGATCGCGATCGGGATCCTGGTCGCCACCGGCCAGTTGCCGGCCGAGCGGGTCGCCGGCCACGAGCTCGTCGGCGAGCTCTCGCTCACCGGCGCCCTGCGGCCCTCGCCCGGGCTTCTCGCCATTGCGCTGGGCCTTCGGGCGGACGACCCCGGCCGCCGCCTCGTGGTGCCCGCCCACGGCGCGGCCGAGGCCGCCGTCGTGCCAGGCAGCTGCATCCTCCCGGCGAGCTCGCTGGCCGAGGTTTGCGCCCACTTCAAGGGGGTCGCGCCGCTGGCGCCGCTCGCGGAGCCCGGGCCGTCCAGCCTCGGGGCCGAGCCGCCCCAGCCCGATTTTGCGGATGTGCTCGGCCAGCCGGCCGCCCGGCGCGCCGCCGAGATCGCGGCGGCGGGACGCCACAGCCTGCTGCTCGTCGGTCCGCCCGGTGCCGGCAAGTCGATGGTCGCCGTCCGGCTCGCCTCCATCCTGCCGCCGCTCACGCAGGACGAGGCGCTCGAGACCGGCGCCATCGCCGCGCTGCGGGGACTGTTCGACCCCCGTCGCCTGCATCGACGGCCCTTCCGCAGCCCGCACCACACCGCCTCCACGGCGGCGCTCGTGGGGGGCGGCAATCCGCCGCGCCCCGGCGAGGCGAGCCTCGCCCACCTCGGCGTGCTCTTCCTGGACGAGCTCCCCGAGTTCGGGCGGGTTGCGCTCGATGCGCTGCGCGAACCGCTCGAGACGGGGCGGGTCGAGATTGCGCGCGCCGGCCACGCCGTCTCGCTGCCGGCCGACTTCCAGCTGGTCGCCGCCATGAATCCCTGCCCCTGCGGCCAGTTCGGGTCCGACCACTGCCATTGCACGCCGGACCGGGTGCAGCGCTACCAGCAGCGGGTCTCCGGCCCGATCCTCGACCGCGTCGACCTTCAGCTCAGGGTCGCGCCCACGGACCAGGCCGCCCTGCTCGCCGCCACCGCCGCCGAGCCGAGCGCCGCGATCGCGCGCCGGGTGGCCGCCGCCTGGCAGCGCCAGCTGGAGCGCCAGGGCATGCCCAACGGCCGGCTCGATGCCGCCGGCATCGCGCGCCACGCGCCGCTCGCCGCCGACGCCCGCAAACTGCTGGCGGACGCGGCCCGGCGCCTGCGGCTGTCCGGGCGCGGCATGCATCGCGTGCTGCGCGTCGCCCGCACCATCGCCGATCTCG
>CAZDYQ010000013.1:0-49183 GCA_964509685.1 uncultured Burkholderiaceae bacterium | reverse complement strand
GCAAGGTCGAGGCGCGCAACTTCGACATCCGCAAGCAGCTGCTCGAGTACGACGATGTCGCCAACGAACAGCGCAAGATCCTCTATGCGGACCGCAACGCGATCCTGGAGGCCGACAACATCTCCGAGCGGGTGACGGAGCTGCGCCAGGCGGTGTTCACCGATCTCGTCCACCAGTACATCCCGCCGGAATCCGTCGAGGAACAGTGGGACATCGACGGGCTGCAGGCGGTGCTCGCCTCCGAATGGCAGCTTGACCTCCCGCTGCGGGAAAAGATCGAATCGGCCTCGAACATCGACACCGAGGAGATCGTCGAGTACGTCGTGGCCGCCGCGGACGAGCGGTACAACGCCAAGGTGGCGCTGGTCGGCGCCGAAGCCTTCGCCGGCTTCGAGCGCTCGGTGCTGCTCCAGATGATGGACCAGCACTGGCGCGAGCACCTGTCCGCACTCGAGCACCTGCGCCAGGGCATCCACCTTCGCGGCTACGCGCAGAAGAACCCCAAGCAGGAGTACAAGCTCGAGGCCTTCGAGCTGTTCCGCCTGATGCAGGAGCGCATCCGCCACGATGCGACCCGGGTGCTCATGACCGTGCGCATCGAGAGCCCGGAGGCCGCCGAGCGAGTCGAGGAGATCGCGCCGCCCGCCATGCGCAACGTCAGCTACACGCATGCCGACTTCGACGAAGTCGCCGGTGCGGCCGAGGGCGGCGCGGAGGATGTCGCGCTCGCGCTGCAGCGCCCGGCCACGGACGAGGCCGCCTCCGCGCCCCAGCCGATTCGCCGTGGCCAGAAGATCGGCCGCAACGATCCGTGTCCCTGCGGCTCGGGCAAGAAGTACAAGCACTGCCACGGCAAGCTCACCTGAGCGCACGCCTGGCGATCCTGACGGAGAGCTCGATGCCGGTGAACCTCATTGCGCCCGATGCGTCGGCGCTCGCGCCGATTGCCGGAGTCGAACTCGGTGTCGCCCAGGCCGGCATCCGCAAGGCCGGGCGCACCGATACCCTCGTGATGCGCTTCGCCCCCGACACCACCGCCGCGGGCGTCTTCACGCGCAACCGCTTCTGCGCCGCGCCGGTGCGCGTCTGCCGCGAGCATCTCGCGGCCACCGGGGGCCGGCTGCGCGCCCTCGTGGTCAATACCGGCAATGCCAATGCCGGCACCGGGGCACGGGGCCTGGCGGATGCGCGGCGGACCTGCGAGCGGCTCGCCGCCGAACTCGGCGTGGACGTGGCCGAGGTCCTCCCGTTCTCGACGGGCGTCATCCTCGAGCCGCTCCCGGTCGAGCGCCTCGAGGCCGCGCTCGTGCCGGCCATCGCGAACCTCGCGCCGGACAACTGGGCGAGGGCGGCCGAGGCCATCATGACGACCGACACGGTGCCCAAGGCGGCCTCGCGTACCGGCCGCACCGAGGCGGGCGGCTTCGCCGTGACCGGCATCTCGAAAGGCGCGGGCATGATCCGCCCCAACATGGCCACCATGCTCGGGTTCATCGCCACCGATGCCGCGGTACCGCCGGCGCTGCTCGCGAAATGGGTGCGCGAGGCGGCCGATGCCAGCTTCAACCGCATCACCGTCGATGGCGACACTTCCACGAACGACAGCCTGGTGCTGGCCGCCACCGGCGCGGGCGAGCTCGTGCTCGCCGACGAGTCGAGCCCGGGCGCGGGCGAGCTGCGCGACGCCATCTTCGAGGTCGCGACCACGCTCGCGCAGGCGATCGTGCGCGACGGCGAGGGCGCCACCAAGTTCATCACGATCCAGGTCGAGGGCGCCGGCCACGCCGACGAAGCCGCCGCGGTCGCCTACGCCATCGCCCATTCGCCGCTCGTCAAGACCGCCTTCTTCGCTTCCGATCCCAACCTCGGCCGCCTGCTCTGCGCCATCGGCTACGCCGGCATCGAGGATCTCGACGTCGAACGGGTGGACGTCTGGCTCGACGACGTCCACGTCGCCACGGCAGGCGGCGTGCACCCGGCTTACCGCGAGGCCGACGGCCAGCGCGTCATGAAGCAGGCCGAGATCACCATACGCGTCGCGCTCGGGCGCGGCGGCTTCTCCACCACCGTCTGGACCTGCGACCTCTCGCACGACTACGTTTCGATCAATGCCGACTACCGCTCCTGAGAACGCCCTCGCCGAACTGCTCGTCCGTGCCCAGTCCCTGGTCGAGCGCGTCGAGGCCCTGCTGCCTGCGCCCCCGGGGCCGCCGGACTGGGACGGGGCGGTCGCGTTCCGCTGGCGGCGCAGCCGCCAGGTCTTCGGTTCGCTCGGCATTCTCGAGCCGGTGCGTACGCTCTCGGGCATCCGGCTCGACGACCTGCACAACATCGACGAGCAGAAGGCGGCGGTGGAACGCAACACCCGCCAGTTCGTCGAGGGGCTGCCGGCCAACAACGTGCTGCTCACCGGTTCGCGCGGAACCGGGAAGTCCTCGCTCATCAAGGCCTGCCTCAACGAGTACCATCCGCTCGGACTGCGCCTCATCGAGGTGGACAAGGACGACCTGGTCGACCTGCCCGACATCGTCGCGCTCGTCGCCGATCGTCCCGAGCGGTTCATCGTCTTCTGCGACGACCTCTCCTTCGAGGAGGGCGAGCCCGGCTACAAGGCGCTGAAGACCATCCTGGACGGTTCGGTCGCGGCGCAGTCGGACAACGTCATCGTGTATGCCACCTCCAACCGGCGCCACCTGATGCCGGAGTACATGCACGAGAACCTGCAGGCGCGCTACCAGGAGGACGGCGAGATCCATCCCGGCGAAACGACCGAGGAGAAGATCTCGCTGTCGGAGCGCTTCGGCCTGTGGGTGGCGTTCTATCCCTTCCGGCAGGACGACTATCTCGCGGTCGTCGATCACTGGCTCGCCCACTTCGGCTGCAGTCCGAAGCAGGTCGAAGCCGCGCGCGGCGATGCGCTTCGCTTCGCGCTCGAGCGCGGCTCACGCTCGGGCCGGGTCGCATGGCAGTTCGCGCGCGACTGGTCGGGCCAGCAGCGCCTGCGCCGCTCGCGCAAGGCCGGCGCCAAGGCGCGCAAGGGCGCCTGAGGCCGCATGCCGGACGAGCGGCCTCTCACCGAGGTGGCCGTCGGGCTGGTGTTCGATCGCGCGGGCCGGGTCCTTCTCGGGCAGCGCCCGCAGGGCAAGCCCTACGCCGGCTGGTGGGAGTTTCCCGGCGGCAAGCTGGAACCCGGCGAGTCGGTCGCCGCCGCGCTGGCGCGCGAATTGCACGAGGAGCTGGGCATCCATGTGCGTTCGTCTCGCCCGTGGATCGTCCGCGAACACTCGTACCCGCATGCCCGCGTCCGCCTGCATTTCCGCCGGGTATTCGACTGGGATGGCGAGCCCGTGTCCCGCGAGGGCCAGGCCTTCGGCTGGACCCGCCCCGATGCCATCGGCCGCGCGCCGCTCCTGCCCGCGACCGTGCCGATCCTCGCCATGCTGGCGCTGCCCGGGCGCGTCGTCGGGATTTCGCTCGACCGGCTCGCCGACCGCTCCGGGCACGGAGGATCGCGCGCGGACGGCTCGGCCGGGACTCGGTCGACACCCGTCGCGCCGCGCGTGCTGCTCGTGGCCGATCGCCTCGAGGACGACCCGGGCCGCCGGGCCGCGGGGGCGGAATGCCCGGGCGCCCTGGAACGCCGGCTGCGGCGGCTGCGCGCCGTGCCGGGCGCCATCGTCTGCGCCGGCGAGGGCCTCGCGCCCGACCTCGCGACTGCCCGGGCGCTCGGGCTCGACGGGCTCGTGCTTCCGCCGGATCGCCTGTCGGCGCGCACGGAGGGCACGGGTCTGCTCGGCTTGCGGATCGACGACATCCAGCAGCTGGAACTTCTGTCGAAAGTGGGCGCTGACTTCGCCGTCGTCGTTGCTGATGTGAGCGGACACTTGCGCGCGTTCGGGGAGGCGCTCGCCCTGACCGCCATGCCGGTTTACCTGGCCGCGGGCGGAGGGCTCGGTCCGGGGTCGAGGCCCGCCGGCCTGCAAGGGATCGCGACGGGTCGCTGGCGCCGCGCCTAGCGGTCGTCCTCCGGCCGCTCGGCGCCACCGACCCCTTCCTCGTCGTCGTCGACCGGGGCGCTGTCGATGCGATACGCATCGGAGGCCCAGGCGCCGAGATCGATCAGCTTGCATCGCTGCGAGCAGAACGGACGCCATTCGTTCTCCGGCCCGTAGACGGTCGGGCGGCGGCAGATCGGGCAACTGACGGTGATGCTCATGGCGCGCTCAGAGGTTGCACAGCGCGAGCCGGAAATCCACCGGGCCCTCGTAGGGCCTGGGGCGCATGTTGCCGTCCTGCGAGGTGAAGCGAATCCACAGCAGGTACTTGTTCGCGCTGATCTCCGGAATCGCCCCCAGTTCGGCGGCGACGCGCAGCTGCACGAGCTGGTAGCTCTTTCCGCCCAGCGTCTGCTGGATGCTGCCCTGCTCGGCGCGCAGGCTCACCCACTGCGCGCTCTCGCGCAGCAGCTTCAGCACGATCTGCATGCTCTCGCCGATGGGCTGGAAGGGCGCAATCCACTCCATGATGTGCGCTCGCCGTTCCGCGGCAGGGCGGTTCTGCCAGGCCCAGTAGGACGGCAGGTCGAATTCGCAGGAGCCGCCCGCGATGATCGTGCGGCTGCGGATGCTCATCAGCCACTCGTTGTCGCGCAGGTGCTGGCCGGTCTTCCCGGTCATGGCATTGAGGCCGTTCCAGCTCGCGTCTATCCGGGCAAGGATCGACTCGAGCGCCTCGGCCGAGACCGCGGGGTTGTCACGGAAGCGCGCGAGCGCCTGGCGCTGGCGCTCCAGTTCCTGCATGAGGTCCGACTTGAGGTCCGCGCGCGAGGCCACGTCGAGGATGTCGAACAGGGTGACCAGCGCCACGTGGTGGTGCAGAGGGTCGTCGCTGTCCGAGAAGTGCCCGAAGCGCTCGAACAAGTCTTCCAGGCGCAGCAGCGTCCGGACTCGTTCGTTGAGCGGGTACTCGTAGAGGATCAAACCGGCGTCCTGTCGACCTGCTGGTATGTCGGGCAGCCGTTGCGATTTTGGACCAAAGGATTTCTCATGACAAACGCGCCGCCGCGAGCTCGAGGTACCGGCGATGGAGCTCCTCGACGGCCGCGTCGAGCGCCGATTCGTCGCCACTGTTGTCGATCACGTCGTCGGCGACTGCGAGACGTTCCTCGCGGCTCGCCTGCGCCGCGAGAATGGCCTCGACCTGTTCGCGCCCGAAGCCGTTGCGCGCCATGACGCGCTCGATCTGGGTCTCGCGCGGACAGTCGACCACCAGCACGCGATCGACGCGTCCCTTCCAGTTGCCCTTCTCCACCAGCAGCGGCACGACGAGCATTGCATAGGGCCCACGCGCCGCGGCGAGGCGCTCGCGCGAAAGCTCGCCGATCAGCGGATGGAGGATGGCCTCGAGCCGGGCGCGCGCCGTTTCGTCGGCGAAGACGCGCGCGCGCATCGCATCGCGGTCGAGCCGCCCGTCCGGGGCGATCACCTCGTCCCCGAATTCGGCGCGGATCGGCTCGATCGCGGCGCCGCCGGGCGCCGTGAGCTCGTGCGCGATGCGGTCGGTATCGACGATGTCCACGCCGAGCGCCGCGAACCGGCGCTCGACGGTGGACTTGCCACTGCCGATGCCACCCGTGAGGCCGACGATGAAGGGGCGGCCCGCGGCCGCCGAAGGGTTCCGATGCACCATCGCCGGAGTCTAGCAGCCTCCGGCGGGGCGACCGCCGGGCGGGTTCAGAACCCGTAGAGCGAGGCCAGGGGCTCGCGGAGGTAGAGCGCGAGCAGCCCCGCGCCCGCGAGATAGGGGCCGAACGGAATGGGCGTCTCGCGGCCGTGGCGCGCAAAGACCATGAGGCCGATGCCGACAACCGCGCCGACCACCGAGGCGAGCAGGATCACCGCGGGCAGGGCCGTCCAGCCGAACCAGGCGCCGATGGCCGCGAGGAGCTTGAAGTCCCCGAAGCCCATGCCCTCCTTGCCCGTCACGAGCCGGAAGAGCCAGTACACGGACCAGAGGGCGAGGTAGCCGGCCATCGCGCCGACGACGGCCTCCGGCAGGGGGGCGAACACGCCCCACAGGTTGAAGAGCAGTCCCAGCCAGAGCAGCGGCAGGGTCATGCTGTCGGGCAGGAGCTGCGTGTCGAGGTCGATGAAGGCGAGCGCTACCATCACGCAGGAGAACGCCGTCGCGCCCAGGCCGGCGGAGGTCGGGCCGAAGACGCCGATGGCGAGCGCGGAGAGGGCCGCGGTCAGGATCTCGACGACGGGATAGCGCGCCGGGATGGCCGTGCCGCAGCCTCGGCACTTGCCGCGCTGCAGGAGCCAGGAGACGACGGGGATGTTCTCGGCAGCGCCGATGCGATGCCCGCAGGACGGGCAGCGCGAGCGCGGAACCAGCAGGTTGAAGCGATCGGTGTGGGGTGGCGGCTCGCCGCGCAGCTCCGCGGCCTGGTTCGCCCATTCGCGTTCCATCATGATCGGCACCCGATGGATCACGACATTGAGGAAGCTGCCGACGAGCAGGCCGATCACGGCGGCCGCCACGGTCGCGAAGGCGGGGGACTGGGCGAGAAGGTCGAGCATCGTGCGCGATGGGGGGGCGTCTAGCCGGGTTGGGCCCCTTTCCCGGGGCGATGCGCGAGGTTGGCCCGATCGCCGGGGAATGTCCATGTCGCGGCGACCGGCGGCTCGTCGCGGCCTCGCGCCCGGTGCGATTCCCCGGTCCGCCCCGGCGGGCGCATCCGATCCGCCGGCGCGGGCGACATGGGGCGGGTCGGCCTCCTCAGACCACCTGGCCGAGCTTGAAGATCGGCAGGTACATGGCCACGACGAGCCCACCGATCAGGGTGCCGAGCACCACCATGATGATCGGCTCGAGCAGGCTCGACAGGCTCTCGACCGCGTCGTCGACCTCCCGTTCGTAGATGTCGGCCGACTTGCCGAGCATCGAGTCGAGCGAGCCCGACTCCTCGCCGATGGAGGCCATCTGCAGGACCATGTTCGGGAAGACGCCGGAGTTCTGCATCGCGACGGTCAGGCTCGTGCCGGTCGAGACCTCCTGCTGGATCTTCTTGGTCGCATGGAGGAAGACCACGTTGCCCGAGGCGCCACCCACGGAGTCGAGCGCCTCCACGAGCGGCACGCCGGCCGCGAACATCGTCGAGAGCGTGCGAAGCCAGCGCGCGATGGTCGCCTTCTCGACGACCGGGCCGAAGATCGGCAGGCGCAGCAGCAGCCGGTCCATGAACATCTGGACCTTCGGCGACCGCTTCCATGCCTGCAGGAAGAAGTAGATGGCCCCGCCGATGCCGCCGAAGATCAGGTACCAGTACTCGGTGAAGATGTCCGATATGGCGATCACCATGAGCGTGGGGCCGGGCAGGTCGGCGCCGAAGCTCTCGAACACCTGCTTGAACGCCGGCACGACGAACAGCATGATTACGGCCACCACGACGAAGGCGACCACCAGCACCGCGACCGGGTAGAAGAGGGCGCTCTTGATCTTGCTCTTGATCGCCTCGATCTTTTCCTTGTAGGTGGCGAGCCGGTCGAGCAGGTCGTCGAGGATACCGGCCGCCTCGCCGGCGCCCACGAGGTTGCAGAACAGCGCGTCGAAGTAGAGCGGGTACTTGCGGAAGGCCTGCGAGAGCGCGGTTCCCGTCTCCACGTCGTTCTTGATGTCGGTGAAGAGCTTGGCCACCGAACCGTTGTCGGTGCCCTTGGCGACGATGTCGAAGGACTGGAGCAGGGGAACGCCGGACTTCATCATCGTCGCGAGCTGGCGCGTGAACATCGTGATGTCGCGGTCGGTGATCTTCTTGCCGCGCTTGTAGCGCTGCTTGCGCACCTTGGTGACGATGATGCCCTGGCGCCGCAGCGCGCTCTGGATGATCGCCTCGCCGCTGGCGCGCATCTCGCCGCGGACCTGCTTGCCGCCGCGGTCGCGCCCCTCCCAGAGGTAGGTGAACTCGCGGGGCTTGCGTGCCGCATTGCGGGCACGCGCGGAAGGGGATGCCCTGGTGGCGGAGCTTGAAGTGGCCATCGGATGTCCTCGTCGTTCGCGCGCTACTCGTTGGTCACGCCCATCACCTCCTCGATCGAGGTGTGGCCCTGCATGACCTTGATCAGGCCCGAGCGGCGCAGGTCGTTGACGCCTTCGGCTCTCGCCTGCTCGGCGATCTGCATGGCGTTCCCGTTGGCGAGGATGATCTTCTGGATCTCCTCGCTGATCGGCATCACCTGGTAGATGCCGACGCGGCCCTTGTAGCCGGAGCCGCCGCAGCGATCGCAGCCCACCGGCCGGAAGGGGGTCCAGCTGCCGTCGAGGTCATCCTCGCGAAAGCCGGCCTTGAGCAGGGCCTCGTCGTCCAGGTCGGCCGGCTGCTTGCAGGTGCACAGCCGCCGCGCCAGTCGCTGGGCAGTGATCAGGATGACCGACGAGGCGACGTTGAAGGGGGCGACGCCCATGTTCATCAATCGCGTGAGCGTCGTGGGCGCGTCGTTGGTGTGCAGGGTCGACATCACCATGTGGCCGGTCTGGGCCGCCTTGATCGCGATGTCGGCCGTCTCGAGGTCCCGGATCTCGCCGACCATGATCACGTCCGGGTCCTGGCGCAGGAAGGACTTCAGGGCCGCCGCGAAGGTCAGGCCGGCCTTGTCGTTGACGTTGACTTGGTTGATGCCGGGCAGGTTGATCTCGGCCGGGTCCTCCGCGGTGGAGATGTTGACGCCGGGGCCGTTGAGGATGTTCAGGCAGGTGTAGAGCGAGACGGTCTTGCCCGAGCCGGTCGGCCCCGTCACCAGGACCATGCCGTAGGGGCGATGAATTGCCTCGAGCAGCTTCTCCTTCTGCTCCGGGTCGTAGCCGAGGGCGTCGATCCCGAGCTTGGCCGACGACGGATCGAGGATCCGCATCACGATCTTCTCGCCGAAGAGCGTCGGCAGGGTCGAGACCCGGAAGTCGATGGCGCGCTGGTTCGACATCACCAGCTTCATCCGGCCGTCCTGCGGGACGCGCTTCTCGGAGATGTCGAGCCGCGAGATCACCTTGATCCGGGAGGCCAGCTTCTCCTTGATCGCGAGCGGGGGCTGGGCGACCTCGCTCAGTTCGCCGTCGATGCGGAAGCGGATGCGGTAGAACTTCTCGTAGGGCTCGAAGTGGATGTCCGACGCCCCGGACTGGATCGCGTCGAGCAGGACCTTCTGCAGGAACTTGACGACGGGGGCGTCGTCCACGTCGCTCGTGTCGACCTGGGAGGCCTGCTCGTCGCTGGTGACGTCGACATCGATCGATTCGTCCACCAGCTCCGAGAGCTGGTCGGCGGTTCCTCGCGTCGCGCGCTCGATCAGGCGCACCAGCTTGTCGTGCTCGACCACGATCGGGTCGACGGTGGCCTGCGCCGAGAACTTGATCCGGTCGAGGGTCTGGTAGTCGGTCGGGTCGGAGATCGCGACCGACAGCCTGTTGCCGCGCTTGCCGAGCGGCAGGACGCGGGCCTCGACCGCGAGCTTGCGGTCGAGCAGGCCCAGGTCGATGGCCGCCGGATCGAGTCCGCTCAAGTCGAACATCGGATGGCCGAAGGACTCGGCGGCGAAGCGGGCCAGGTCGCGCGGCGACAGGTGCTTGCTGTCGATCAGCTCGTCGATGAACGGGACGTGGTTGTCGTTGGCGTGCTTCTGGATCTGCACGGCCTGGTCCGGGCGCAGGACCCGGTGCTGGACGAGCGCGCGGCCAAGTCCCCCGAGCAGGGTCTGCTCGGAGGATGGGGCGGAAGCCATCGTCGCGGACATGTTCGTCGTTCCTGCCTGGATGTGGGCCAGAGCCTCGCGCTGGGCGGTTTGCGCCCGATCATGAGCCATGCCGGCCCCCTTGGGACAGTCCGGGCGCGAACCGGTTGACGAGTGGCGCATGGCGGCAGGACGGACGGCGCGCCCCGTGGCGCCGGAGCGCGCGGAAGCGGCCGGCCGGAGGGGATCCGGCGGCGCGTCGCCTGCGGTTCAGTCGCCCGGGCCGCCGCCTTCGTCGCCGGGTCCGGCGGGGAGATCGAGCCGCTGGAGCCGCGCGCTGCGGATCGTCCGGTCCTCGATGTGGGTGACCACCACGCCGATGTTGCCGAAGCGCAGTCCGACATCGGCCTCCGGCAGCTCGCGCAGGGTCTCGAGGATCAGGCCGTTGAGGGTGCGCGGACCGTCCAGCGGAAAGTTCGTGTCGAGCTGGCGGTTCAGGTCGCGCAGGGCGACGCTGCCTTCCACCTGCACCTCGCCGCGCTCGTTCCAGCGCAGCCCCGCGTCGCGCGAGGGCGAGGAGCTGGTGAACTCGCCCACGAGCTCCTCGACGATGTCGGCGAGCGTCAGCAGGCCTTGCAGCTCGCCGTACTCGTCGACCACCAGCGCGAACCGGCGCCGGCTCTCCTGGAAGAACTGCAGCTGGCGGAAGACCGGCGTTCCGCTTGGCACGAAATAGGGCTCGGCGAGCTCGGCCCGCAGGTCATCGGCGGTGATCGTCTCGCGCTGGAGCAGCGAGAGCCCGCGGCGCACGTGCAAAATGCCCACCACCCGGTTGATCTCGCCCTCGTACACCGGCAGCTTGTTGTGGAAGCAGGTGGTGAGCTGGTCGCGCCAGACCGCCTCGCTCGCCGTGAGGTCGAGCGCCTCGATGCGCTGGCGCGGCACCATGACGTCGTCCACCGTGATGTTCTCGAGGTCGAAGAAGTTCAGCAGGATCGATCGATGCTTCTGCGGCAGGAAGCTGCCGGACTCGAGCACCGCCGAGCGCAGCTCCTCGGGCGAAAGCGCGCCCGCCTCCTCGTCGGCCTCCAGCCGCAGGCCGAGCAGCGCGAGCGAGCGGCTGACCAGTTCGTTGATGACCCAAACGAGGGGGTGCAGCAGCCGGGTCAGCAGCGTGAGCGGGTAGCTCGCCGGCAGCGCCACCCGTTCCGGAAATCGCGCCCCGATCACCTTCGGCGTGATCTCGCAGAAGAGGATGATGACGACGGCCACCGCGGCCGTGGCGATCAGCAGCGCGGTGTCGTTGTTGCCGAAGTAGCGGATGGCCAGCGCGGTGGCGATGGCGGTGAGCGCGACGTTCGCA
Organism: uncultured Burkholderiaceae bacterium; assembly: GCA_964509685.1. Taxonomy (GTDB): domain Bacteria; phylum Pseudomonadota; class Gammaproteobacteria; order Burkholderiales; family Burkholderiaceae_E; genus JAMLIN01. The sequence goes on along the minus strand of CAZDYQ010000013.1, from coordinate 38,095 downwards.
ATGTTGTTGCCGATCAGCACCGACGAGAGCAGGCGGTCGGTGCGGGCGAGGAGCGCCGCCGCGATCCGCGCGCTCCGGCGGCCCTTGCGTACCAGGTGCGCGAGCCGGTAGCGGTTCAGCGCCATCATGCTCGTCTCCGAGATCGAGAAGAATGCGGAGAGGAGCATCAGGACCAGCAGGGCCAGCAGCTGGGCCCAGATCGGCAGGTGTTCCAAGGGGGTGTGGGTGGACGCGCTCGTTGCGCAAAGACTAACCGATCCGCCGGCGACGGTCATCCCGCGGCGGACGGGCCTCCCCGTGCGGCGGCGAGGAGGCGCCCCGAGGATGCGGCGGATCGAGGCGGTCCGGCTGTCGCTTCCGGGCTGCTGCCCTGGAACGTGTCACGGGGTATGCTGGCGCCGTGCCGCGCCGCCGCCGGGATGCGGCACGCCGGAGGACGACGATGAAATCACTCACCGAACAGCTGTCGACCTATGCCGCCTACCACCGGGACCGGCGCAACATCGCCACCCACTTCATCGGCATTCCCCTCATCGTCGTGGCGATCGCGACGCTCCTGTCGCGTCCGGCATTCGAGCTTGCCGGGGTTTCAATGAGCCCGGCGCTGCTGGTGGTCCTCGCCCTGACGCCCTACTACCTGCGCCTCGACATCCCGCTCGGCCTGGCGACGATCGTCGGTTACGTGCTGGCGCTTGTTTTCGGCGCATGGTGCGCGGCACAAGCGACGGCGGTATGGCTGTCGACCGGCATCGGCCTCTTCGTGGTCGGCTGGATCATCCAGTTCGTCGGCCATGCCTGGGAGGGCCGCAAGCCGGCCTTCGTCGACGACATCCTGCAGCTGGTCATCGGCCCCCTGTTCGTCGTGGCGGAGGCCGCCTTCCTGCTCGGATGGCGCAAGCCCCTCGAGGAAGAAATCGCGCGTCGCGCCGGCCCCGTGCGCGGCGGCGAGCAGCGTGTTTGAACCACCGGCATCCGCCGGAACCACAAGAAGGGAGAAACCACTGCCATGAAGTTCTTCGACGCCTTCCACAATCCGCCCGCCGGCCTCGCCCTCCTGCGATGGACACTTGCCATCCTGCTGCTCTTCCATGGCGTGGCGAAGATCTTGAACGGCATCAGCGGAATCGAGGGCATGCTGGCCAAGGTGGGGCTGCCGGCGTTCATTGCCTGGGGCACCTACATCGGGGAGGTCGTTGCCCCCATCCTGCTGCTGATCAACCGCTTCGTCGTGCCGGCCGCGCTCATCATCGTCATCCAGATGCTGTTCGCGATCGGTCTCGCACACACCGGGGACTTCTTCAAGCTCACCCGCAGCGGGGGATGGGCGCTGGAGCTGCAGGCCTTCTTCCTGCTGAACGCCGTCGTGGTGGCGTTGACCGCGCCGCGCACCGGCGGGAAGTAGGACTCGTCGCGGGCGGCGCGACGCCCGCGGGGCGCCCGTCGTCCCGCGGGGGCGGGCGTCAGCCGGCACGGTCCGGCGCCGCCCGCCGCACTACCTGGCGATGCGCTCGGCCGTGGCCTTGTAGTCGTCGAACACCTTGCGGATCTTGTCGAAGCCGCGGCGCTCCATTTCCGCCACGTACTCGTCGCCGAGGCCCTCGAGCGCCTTCGCCCATTCGTTGCGCTGTTCCGGCGTCAGGTCGTAGACCTCGATCCCCTGGGCGCGGAACTCCTCGCGCACGACCTGGTGCAGGTCGTCCCAGCGCTTGCCTTCGCTGGCGGCGATGATCCGCGAAGCCTCCATGATGGCGTCCTGCACGTCCTTCGGCAGCTTGCGCCAGGTCCTGAGGCTAATCACGGTGGCACCGGGATAGCCCCCCATGCGCATGCCGTTCGTGATGTACTTGACCAGGTCGTTGAGGTGGTAGGAGCGGATGCTCGGGTAGTTGAACACCACGCCCTGGACGAGGCCGCGCTGCAGCGATTCGTACGTTTCGGCAGCGGGAATGCTCACCGGGACGATGCCGTAACGCTTCGCGATGTTGTCGTACAGGCCGCCGGCGGTCTTGAGCTTCAGTCCCTTGAGGTCCTCGAGCGAGCGCACCGGCTTGTCCACGGTGGCAACGTCATAGCTCGGCGTCGTATGGCCCTCGAGCGCCCTGACGCCGTACTTGGCGAACTCCTCCTGCAGTTCGGGACTGTTCTCGAGCATTGACTGGAGGATGGCCGACCCTTCGGTGGCGGTCGTCCAGTACGGCAGCACCACGACATTGCTGTACGGCAGCTGTCCGGCGAAGTACGTGATGTGGACCTGGCAGAAGTCGGCCACTCCCTTGCCGCACACGGACAGCATGTCCTTCGCCTTGCCGAGCTGCTCGGAGGGAAAGTACGAGATCTTCACCTTGTTCCCGGACAGCTTTTCGATCTCGGCGATGTACTGCTTCGCCATCAGGTCGGACGGGTGGCCGGCAGGGTAGGGACTGGCGAACTTGAGCCGGATCTCGCCGTCGGCCTGCACCGGACCGGTCCCTGCGAGGACCATGGCCATCGCCAGGGCGATGAACGTGTCGCGAACACGCATGGGTCTGTCTCCTCTCTGTCGTTGCCTCGGGCGGCCGGGCCGCCGCGATCGATTATTCATCCCGGTCGCGGCACTCGTCACGACGGGATTTCGAACTTCGAAATTGCGGGGGAGCTTCAGCCGACGAGCCGCTCTCTCTCGCGCGCCGTCCAGGACTCCGTGATCCGACGCGCCAGGTCCATGAGCAGTGGGCCGTATCGCCGCGCCTGCCGGGCGGTCGAAGCAGGGTCGGGCGACGAGAAGCTCACGTTCAGCGCGTAGATGGAGCGGTCGGGCGCCCTGAGTGCGGTGGCCATGGCGACCATGCCATCGTGCCAGTCCGCGAGGCAGTATCCGGTGGCCGCGATCTGGGCGCGGGCCCGGGCGACCCGCGCCATGACCGGCGAGGCGTCGGCGTACCTCGCGGCGATGTGCCGCATGAGGGCGTCACGCGAGGCGTCGTCGAGCGCATCCAGGTAGCACAGGCCGAGCGAGGTCGTCTCCACCGGACGGCGCGAACCCGGCACGATACGCCGGAAGAGGCCGCGCCGTCCGCGGCGCACGGACGCCAGGTAGACCATGTCGGACTGGTCGGGCACGGCGAGCCCGACATTGATCTCCTCCCCCTCGGCCACGGCCCGCATCGCCGGCAGCGCCAGGTCGAGCTCGGGCAGGTCGTCGCGATAGACGAGCGCCAGGCTCAGGTACACCGGGGTCAGTCGATACGCGCGCTGCTCGAAGTCGTACGAGAGGAAGCCGCCCTCCACCAGCGAACGGGTCAGTCGGCTGACGGTCGGGCGCGGTAGCCCGACGCGCTCCGCGAGCTCGGCATTGGTCAGGACCGGGCCTCCCTGGCGGAACGCCCGCAGGATCGTCAGGCCACGCTCGAGCGACTGGCTGCCCGGCGTGTCCCGGATGAACCGGCCGGTCGCCTGTGTGCGCAGTCTCGACGAGGTGCCTCGTGCGGTCGTCCTGTCCATGACGATCCACCGCTGCCAGCGGTCCCCCAGGAATTTCGAATTTCGAAATCCTAGCGTGGCGTGATCCGCGTGGGCTGTCAATAATTCGCCGATCACAAGAGCGCGCGAGGCCCCGTCCCGAACTTCACCACGCGCGGAAGGAGACGGCCCATGAGATTCCTCGACAGGGTGCTTTCGGCCATCGAACGAGCCTTCGTATTCGTGGCCGGCGTGAGCCTGATCCTGATGATGGTGCTCACGACCTTCGACCTCCTCTCGCGCAAGTTCCTCGATTTCTCCATTCCCAGCCTCTACGAGTTCACCGAGGACTACCTCATGGTGAGCCTCGTCTTCCTGACCCTGAGCTACGTCTACGCGATAGGCGGTCACATTCGGGTGACCCTCTTCGAGGGCCTGATCCCCTCCTGGCTGAACGCGATCTGGGGCCTCGCCCACAAGGCCATGGCCTTCGTCCTGTTCGCCGTGATCGGCGTCAAGGGCTGGGAGGCGGCGGTCGACGCGTGGCGCTTCAACGAGATGTCCAACAGCCTGCTCGCCTATCCGCTCGCCCCGGCTCTGGCGATGGTGCCGATCGGCAGCGCGATGCTCTGCCTGCGCATCCTCCAGTCGATTGTGGGCAGGGCGCCGCAGGAGGAGTCGCACGATGCTGCCGGGTTCGACTGAACGCCCGCAGGCGGCTCGCCGCGGCGCGATCCGGGAATAGGCGCATGCTCGGCCTATCCCTCGTCGTCCTGATGCTGGTGTTCCTGTTCCTCGGAATGCCGGTCGCGTTCGCCCTCGGCGTCGCCGGTGCCATCGGCCTGTACGCGTACGGCGGCTTCGACACAGTCTCCGGCATCCTCGGCACTGTGCCCTATCGCTCGGCCGCGCACTACACGCTGTCCACGCTGCCGATGTTCATCCTCATGGCGCAGTTCGTCTCCGTTTCGGGGATCGTGGACGACGTCTTCACTGCCGCCCAGCGCTGGCTGCAGCGCCTGCCCGGCGGCCTCGCCATCACCACGATATTTGCGGCCGCCGGGATGGCGGCCATGTCGGGCTCCAGCACCGCTTCCGCGGCTACGCTTTCGACGATGGCCGTCCCGCAGATGGTCAAGCACGGCTATTCGCCGCGCGTCGCGACCGGCGTGGTGACGGTGGCTGGGACGCTGGCGATCATGATTCCGCCGAGCATCGCCTTCGTGCTCTACGGGATCATCACCGAGACATCGATCGGCCGGCTGCTCATCGCGGGCATCATCCCGGGGATCCTCACCGCGGCGGTCTACTGCATCGGCATCATGCTGTGGAGCAGGATCTCGCCGGGCAGCATGCCGGCCTCGACGGCCCGATTCACGTTCCGGCAGAAGGTTGCGTCGCTGCGCAACCTGTGGCCCTTCATGATCCTCGCGTCGATCGTGATCGGGTCGATGTACGGCGGCCTCGCCACGCCGACCGAGGCCGCCGCCTTCGGTGCCTTCGGCTCCCTGGTCATCCCGCTCGCGATGGGCCGGATGAGCTTCGCGTCGTTCAGGACGGCGGTGGTGCTCACGATGAAGTCGACCACCATGATCTTCGCAATCATCATCGGCGCGATGATCTTCGGGTACTTCCTGACGATCACGGAATCGACCCAGCGCCTGATCGACTACATCGCCGCCCTGGAGGTCAACCGCTGGGTAATCATGCTGGCCATCGTGGCGATGTACCTCGTTCTGGGCTGCATCATGGACCAGGTCGCGATCATTCTCGTGACGCTGCCCCTCGTGTTCCCGCTGGTCATGAGCCTCGGCTTCGATCCGATCTGGTTCGGTGTCGTCTGCACCAAGACGGCCGAGATCGGCATGGCGACCCCGCCCGTGGGCATGAACGCCTACGTGGTCAGCGCCACCACGCGGGTTCCGCTCGACGAGGTGTTCCGCGGAGCCGGCGTCCTGATCGCCCTGGACTTCCTTGCCCTCGCGATCCTGCTCGCCTTCCCCGCCCTGTCCACCTGGCTGCCGTCCACGATGATGGGCTAGCGACCAGGGCAGTTCCACAAGCGGAGGTACCGTCGTGCATTCATCGTCCGGCTTCCCGAGTCCGCTGGAAGGGGTCCGGGTTCTCGACGTCAGCCACGTCCAGGCCGGGCCGATCTGCGGCATGATGCTCGCCGACATGGGGGCGGAGGTCATCAAGATCGAGTCGTTCGCGGGCGACCTGTTCCGCCAGCCGCTCGAAGGGGCCAACTTCCGGAACTTCAACCGCAACAAGCGCGCGATCGCCCTTGACCTCAAGTCGCCGGAGGGCCTCGAGATTGCGCTCGAACTGGCCCGCCGGTCCGATGTGCTGGTCGAGAACTTCCTGCCGGGCGCCCTCGACAGGCTCGGCCTCGGCTACGACGCCGTGCGACGCGCCAATCCGCGCATCGTGTACGGCTCCATATCCGGGTTCGGGCAGTCGGAGTCGATGAGGAACAGGCCGGCCGTCGAGCCGATCCTGCAGGCGATCTCCGGGATCATGGACGCCACCGGATACTCGGACCGGGCGCCGGTGCGGGTGCGGCCGGCGATGATCGACTACTGCACCGGCACGAGCATGGCGTTCGCGATCGCCGCCGCCCTGTTGCGCCGTGAGCGCACCGGGCAGGGCGAGCACATCGACATCGCGCTGCTCGATGTCGCGCTCTACGCCATGGGGCCGTACGTCACCTGGTATCGCAGGCGCGGGGAACTCTTCCCGCGCACGGGCTCGGCCCATCCCGCCACCGTACCGAACCAGAACTTCGCCACGCGGGACGGGTTCATCTGCATCGCCGCGACGAGCGACCAGATGTGGAAGAACCTGTGCCGTGTGCTGGAACTCGACCATGCCGCCGAGGATCCCCGGTTCGCGACGCGCGCCGCGCGCCTCGAGCATGCGGCCGAGCTGGTCGCAATGGTCGAGCGGGCAACGCGCCGGCATGCGGGCCTCGAACTGGAGGCGAGGCTGCTGGAGGCGGGCGTTTCCTGCGGGAAGGTCCGCACCGTGGCGGAGATACTCGACGAGCCGTATGTCGCCGAACGCGGCATGCTGGAGCGCACGGAGCATCCCGACATCGGCGAGGTCGAAACCTTTCGCACACCGATACGGATGTCGGGCGAATCGTCACCCCTGCGCCGGCGCGCGCCGCTGCTCGGCGAGCACACCGACGAGGTGCTGGCCGAGCTCGGCTACAGCCCCGAGCAGATCGAGGCGCTCGCCGCCCGGCGCGTGGTGATGCGACGGGCCGGTCCGGGCTGACGCCTGCCATACTTCGGCCGTTCATGCGAACGAGTCTTCGAACACGGCCGAAAGGGCAGGAGTATCAGGGAATGAAAATCGATTCGAGCATCAGCGCAGTCGTCACCGGCGGCGCCTCCGGCCTGGGACGGGCCGCCGCGCAGGCGCTGGCGGGTGCGGGCGCCCGGGTGGCGATCTTCGACATCAACGAGGAAGGCGGGACGGAAGTCGCCAGGGAGATCGGCGGAATCTTCTGCCGGGTCGACATCAACGACGAGCAGAGCGTCGTCGACGGCTACGCGAAGGCTCGCGCGGCCCAGGGCCAGGAGCGCGTCCTCGTGCATTGCGCGATGACGACCCGCCGCGGCAAGACGCTCGCCTGGGACAAGGCCTCGAACCGGCTCAGGCGCCTCTCCACGGAGGATTACCTGGAGGGCGTCAAGGGCATCCAGGTCGCCAGCTACCGGCTCGCCTCGCATGCGGCCGAAGGCATGGCCACGCTCGATCCGCTCGAGGACGACGAGCGCGGCGTCATCATCCTGACCGCGTCCGTGGCCGCGCAGGACGCGCAGATCGGGCAGGTCATCTACGGCTCGGCCAAGGCCGGGGTCAATGGCCTCGTGCTGCCCATGGCGCGCGACCTGTCCGACCTCGGCATCCGGGTCAACTCGATCATGCCGGGCATCTTCGCGACGCCGCTGATGCTGGGCGCGGCGCCCAAGGTGCTCGAGAGCCTCGCCGCCTCGGTGCCCTTCCCGAAGCGCCTCGGCAAGCCGGAAGAGTTCGGCAGCCTGGCCCTCGAGATCGCGCGCAACACGTACTTCAACGGCCACTGCGTGCGCCTCGACGGGGCGATCCGCATGGCGCCGCGCTGACGGGGGCCCACCGCGGACCCGGCGCGACTCCGGGCGCCAGGCCGCCCCGCGGGCCCGGCGGCAACCGCCGCCTACGCCGAGGGCGGTCACGGCGCGGCCATGAAAGTTTGCGTGCCGCCCGCCGACGAAGTATCTTGCGCGCCCGGCACCCGGACCCGCGACACCGCGGGCGGAACGGGTGTCCAATAGCAGGAGTGTCGCCGCGCCATGGCCGCCGCGACCCCAATACCATCGCATCGCTGGAGGACGCATGAAGACGTACAGGCATTTCATCGACGGTGAATACGTCGATCCCATTGGCGGGGAATGGATCGACACCGTCAATCCCTACAGCGGCGAACCGTGGGCGCGCATCCCGAACGGCTGCGCACGCGACATCGATCGCGCGGTGGCGGCCGCGAGGCGCGCGATGACGGAGGGGCCCTACGCGACCATGACGCCGACCCAGCGCGGCAAGATGATGCTGAGGCTGGCCGAGCTCGTGGCGGCCAACGCCGAGCGCCTGGCCGAGATCGAGGTCCGGGACAACGGCAAGCTGTACACCGAGATGAAGGGCCAGCTCGACTACCACCCCGAGTGGTGGCGCTACTACGGCGGGCTGGCCGACAAGCTCGAGGGATCGGTCCTGCCGATCGACAAGCCGGACCACTTCGCCTTCACCACCTGGGAGCCGGTCGGTGTCGTCGGCGCCCTGACGGCCTGGAATTCGCCGCTGCTCTTCGTCGCGTGGAAGTGCGCCCCGGCGATCGCCGCCGGCTGCTCGGTCGTGGTCAAGCCGTCCGAATACGCCTCCGCTTCCACCCTCGAATTCGCCGAGCTCACCCGCGAGGCGGGATTCCCGCCCGGCGTGTTCAACGTCGTCACGGGGCTCGGGGCGACGGCCGGTTCGGCGCTGGTGGACCACCCCGACGTGGCCAAGATCACCTTCACCGGCTCGGACGCGACCGGCGCCCGCATCTATGCGCAGGCCGCGAAGACGATGAAGCGGGTGACGCTGGAGCTCGGCGGCAAGTCGCCGAACATCGTGTTCGAGGACTGCAACCTGGACAAGGCCGCGGCCGGGGCGATCTCCGGCATCTTCGCCGCGACCGGCCAGACCTGCATCGCCGGCTCCCGGCTGCTCGTGCAGAACTCCATAAGGGACGAGTTCGTCGACCGCGTGGCCAAACTGGGTGCGACGGCGCGCAAGGGCGACCCCATGAAGCCCGACACCAACATCGGCCCGGTCACCACGCCACCGCAGTACCGCAAGATCCTCGACTACATCGACATCGCGCGCCAGGAAGGCGCCCGCTGCATCCTCGGGGGCGGTCCCGCCACCGACCAGCCCGGTGGCCAGTTCGTCGAGCCGACGATCTTCGTGGATGTCCGCCCGGACATGCGGATCGCGCGCGAGGAGGTCTTCGGCCCGGTGCTGTCGGTCATCGGCTTCGAGGACGAGGAAGAGGCGATCCGGATCGCCAACGACACCATCTACGGCCTGGCGGCGGGGATCTGGACCGAGGACATCGGCCGGGCGATGCGCGTGTCGAAGGCCATCAAGGCGGGCACGGTCTGGGTCAACACGTACCGCTCGATCAGCTACATGATGCCCTTCGGCGGGCGGAAGCACTCCGGCATCGGGCGCGAGAGCGGCATCGAGTCGATCCGCCACTACCTGGAGACCAAGAGCACGATGATCTCCTACGCCGAGGGCACGCCCGCCAATCCCTTCGTGCTGCGCTGACGGCGACGGGCATGCCGTTCCGGGCCTTCCATGAGCACGCGGCGGGCATGCCGGGCCCGCACGATCGGGTGCGGGCGGCCGACGAGGAACGGCGGCGACGCCGCGAGGCGGAGCTGCGTTCCTTCGACCAGCGCATCGGGGAACAGCTGGAGGCCATGCGCCGCTCCGGCGAGCTGCGCAGCCTTCCGGGCTACGGCAAGCCGCTTCCGGAGATCGAGGGCTGGGCCGAGACGCCGGGCGAGCTGCGCCTGCCGTTCCGCATCCTCAAGAACGCGGGCGTCGTGCCGCCGGAGGTGGAACTCTTCCATCGCCGCGCGGCGCTGCGCCAGCAGCTCGAGGCCAGCGCCTCGGATGCCGAGCGCGAGGAGCTTTCCGCGCGCCTCACGGAGCTCGAGCAGGTGATCGCGCTGCGGCTCGAGTCGCTGCGCTCCACGCGTTCGCTGTAGCGGGCCCGTCTCGATCCGGGTCGAACGCGTCGCGTCCTCGCTCGGCCCCGGAATCGGGCGGCCTGCGCTCGCCTGGGAGCAATCCTTGCTGCGGCCGGTCATGCGCAAGCCGAGCATCGACCGGTCGCTCGCCCTGGCCGCTGCCGCCCTGCTGGGCTTCGGCGCCGCCGGTTGCGGCGACGACGACACGAAGTCCCCCGCGCCGCAGGTCGGGGCCGACAAGAGCGCTTCGACGCGGGTGCTCGAGGCGGGCGCCGCCCTGATGCAGGATCGTCCCCCGATAAGGGCGCTCAGCGCCTATCTCGACGGCTTCCACTTCTACAACGGACGGCCCGACCTCCAGATGGAGGCGCACCATTTCTGCTCGGTCCTCGACGAGGACGTGATCCAGTGCGTGATCTACGACGGCAACGTGGCCGACGCGCGGATCATGGGGGTCGAGTACATCGTCAGCGCCCGCGTCTTCGCGCAACTGGCGGAGGAAGAGAAGGCGATGTGGCACAGCCATGTCCACGAGGTGAAGTCGGGCCAGCTCGTTGCGCCGGGCCTGCCGGACATGGCCGAGCACGAGCTCATGGAGAAACTGGTCGGCACCTACGGCAAGACCTGGCACACCTGGCACAGCGACCTCGACAAGACGCTGCCCCTGGGCGTCCCGCAGCTGATGATGGGCTTTACGGCCGACGGCCAGGCCGATCCGGAGATGGTCGCCGAGCGCGATCGCCGCTTCGGCATCGACAGCGCGCGCAAGCGCGCCGATCGCCAGGACATCGAGTCACCGCCGATCGATCCCGGCGCCGATGCATGGCAGCGCGACAGGGTGATCCAGATCGAGGACCCGACCGGCTCGGTGCACGAGGCCGGTCCCGCCGCCGACCCGGGACAGGGCCCGGACACGAATACGAGTACGCGCTCCGGCAAGCCCTGAGGCGGGCATCGCCCGGCCGCGCCCGCGGTGAGCGGGCGCTACGTCCGGGCGACGCTCCGGCGTTCGCTTGCGCGATGGCGGCCCGACGGGACCGGCGGCCGTGCCGAGCTCCACTCGACCCGGCCGTGCTGGTCCAAGGTCACACGCTTGCCCGCGCGTTCGAGCACGACCCGCTCCGGTCCGACATGGACCACACGGGCCCCGTGCCGAAGCAGCGTATCGAGCTGCAGCCGTGCCGCTTCCGCCAGGGGCGTGAACTTCGAGAGCTGCCGGGCCCGGTTTGCCTGCGCCAGGGCATGGCGCGCCTGGATCGTTTGCGTCATGGAATCCTCCTTGATGCAGACAGTCCGCCGGCAACAAACCCCGGAGAGTCGTTGCGTAGCGGGGTTGATGGAAACAGCCATTCGTGGTGCGCCCGGCAGGAGTCGAACCTGCACGTCACGTGGACACCAGCCCCTCAAGCTGGCGCGTCTACCCGTTCCGCCACGGGCGCCTGAACGGCTGGCTCTCGCCATGCCGACGGGTCAGGTCTTCGGGATTCCGCCCTGCGAAGAACAGGGCTCGGGTTCGGAATCGCTGTCTCCTGGTCCCGCCGGCCGGACGGAACCAGAACGGATTCCGTCAGGGTGCCGCGTCGGGCTCGTACCGCGAACCGGCCTCGGGGCGATTCGCGCCGGCTGCCTGCGACTGGTGTCGTCGCGCAAGCGCGCATGCAGCCGCCACCGCGGGAACGGCGGTCGGGAGCATGGACGCGATCGATGTGCGACGAATCATGGCAATCACAGGTTCGGCAAGGTTCGACGAGGCGCGGCCCCGGTGCCGCGTGTTCTCGGGCGACCACCGGGAACGACCCTTCGGGTCTTCATATGGGCCCGGCCGTCGTTTCCTCAAGGCCGGGGCGGCGCCGCGCCCCTGGTTCCGGCCCGGCCCGCCCCGGGGCCGCGACCAAAGCCGGGCGGGCGCGGGCGCATCGCCAGTGCCTTGTCTTCGGTTCCAGAAGGTCCCAGGGAAGGTTCTGGTCGGGGTGAGAGGATTCGAACCTCCGGCCTCTACGTCCCGAACGTAGCGCTCTACCAGGCTAAGCTACACCCCGACATGCAAGAGCCCGCCTGCCGGCGGACCCTGCGCACCCGGAATTCGCCGAAAGCCTAGCGGTCGCGCGAAACCGAGTAAGTCGTAAAGTATAGCAGCGCGTCCCGGTAGGCGGAAGTGGCCGTTCCCTCGCAGAGACGGGCGGCCGCATCCCGCGCGAGGCTCGCCTCCTTCTCCGCCAGGTTGCGCGCATAGTCGAGCGCCCCGGTGCGCCGGATGGCCGCCAGGATCGGGTCGAAGCTGTCGGTATGCCCTCGCTCGATCGCCTCGCGCACGAGCCCGCGCTCCTCGGCCGTGCCGTGGGCCAGCACGTGGATGAGCGGGAGCGTGGCCTTGCCCTCGCGCAGGTCGTCCCCCACGTTCTTCCCGATGTCCCCGGTCACCCCGCTGTAGTCGAGCACGTCGTCGATCAGCTGGAAGGCCGTGCCCAGGTGGCGCCCGTACGCGGCGGCCGCCTCCTCCACCGGCGGCGGGGCGTCGGCGAGGATCGCGCCGAGCTGGGCCGCCGCCTCGAACAGGCGGGCCGTCTTGTACCGGATGACCTGGAGGTAGCGGTCCTCGTCCACGTCGGGATCGTTGCAGTTGATGAGCTGCAGGACCTCGCCCTCGGCAATGGTGTTGGTCGCGTCGGCCAGCACGGACATGACCTGCATCCGGCCCGTCTCGACCATCATCTGGAACGCGCGCGAATAGAGGAAGTCGCCCACGAGCACCGAGGCCGCGTTGCCGAAGGCCGCGTTGGCGGTGTCCCGCCCGCGGCGCAGCGACGATTCGTCGACGACGTCGTCATGCAGCAGGGTGGCCGTGTGGATGAACTCCACCACCGCGGCGAGCAGGTGGTGGTCGCGCCCCTGGTAGCCGAGCGCCCGCGCCGTGAGCAGCACCATCACCGGCCGCATGCGCTTGCCGCCGGCCCCGATGATGTATTCCGAGATGGTGTTGATGAGCGGGACGTCCGAGCGCAGCCGCGCCCGGATCACGGCATCGACATCGGCGAGGTCGCTCGCCAGCACGGGGAAGAGTTCGGCGGGTTTCATGCGCGTGGGCATTGTAGCGGCAAGCCCGTCCCGACCCGCCGGCCGTCCCGCGCGGGCGTCGCGGTGTGGATCGAGCATCGCACCATCTTGCCCAGCTCCCGACAGGCGGTTATCATAGCGGGTTCGTCGCGGCGCCCATGGGCGGGTGCCGGTCGAAGGCGGTCGCCGCGTTTTCCGTGCGGCGGCAATTCAAGAGGTTCGAACCATGTACGCGGTCATAAAAACCGGCGGCAAGCAGTATCGTGTCGCCGCCGGCGAGAAACTGAAAATAGAACAGATACCGGCGGACATCGGGGCGGAAATCACGATCGACCAGGTCCTCGCGGTCGGCAACGGCGACCAGTTCGCGGTCGGCGCGCCTCTCGTGGACGGGGCGACGGTTTCGGCAACGGTGATTGCGCAGGGTCGTCACGACAAGATCCGCATCTTCAAGATGCGCCGGCGCAAGCACTATCGCAAGACCCAGGGGCATCGCCAGCCGTACACCGAGATCTTCATCTCGAAGATCGCCTCGGCGCTCGGCACGGCCCAGGCCGATGTCGCCGCGCCCGTGCCGTCGGCCGCGCCCGCGGGCGACGACCTGACGAAGATCGAGGGCATCGGCCCGAAGATCGCCGAGGAAGTGCTCGGCAAGAACGGCATCCGCAGCTTCGAGGCGCTGGCCGCCACGCCGGTCGAGCGCCTGCGGGAGTTGCTCTCCGAGGCGGGCCCGCGCTTCGCCGCGCATGACCCGGCCACGTGGCCGGAGCAGGCGGCGCTGGCGGCCAGGGGCGACTTCGAGGCCCTCGACAAGCTCAAGGCGGAACTCGTCGGCGGCAAGCGCGCCTGAGTTCCCGGCCACTACTTCCCCGCAATCCAGGGAGTCACGAACATGGCACACAAGAAGGGCGGCGGTTCCTCGCGCAACGGCCGCGATTCCAACCCGAAGATGCTCGGTGTGAAGGTCTACGGCGGCCAGACGGTCCCCGCGGGCTCGATCATCGTGCGCCAGCGCGGCACGCGCTTCCATGCCGGCGAGAACGTCGGCCTGGGCAAGGACCACACGCTGTATGCACTCGTCGACGGCGAGGTCCGCTTCGCCGTGCGAGGCCCGCTGCGCAAGAACGTCGTCAGCGTCGAGCCCCGCCAGCAGCAGTAATCGGGGCCAGGGTGGGGCCGCGTGCTCAGCGCGCGCCCGCCCCGCCCCCGCGGCGAGGCGTCGTCTCTCGTTCGCGCAGCGACCGGATCCGGTCGAGTTCCTCGCGCGCCTGGGCGCCCCAGGGGCCGTCCGCGGCCACCGCCTGCCTCGCCGCATGTTCCGCCTGCCCGAGATCGCCCATCTCGCGCAGGACGACCGCCAGGTTATGCCACGCCGCACCGTCGCCATGCCGCTGCGCCGCGGCGCGGAAGGCATCGGCCGCGGCGGCACGGTCTCCCGCCGCATAGGCGGCATTGCCCAGTCCGATCGCCAGCACATGGCTGCCCGGCCAGCGCTCGAGGGCGCCGGCATAGGCGCGCCGCGCCGCCTCGGGGCGGGCGCCGCGTTCGAACGCCACCAGCGCCTCGACCACGGCGTTCTCGGTCGCGGTGGCGGGCAGGCGGCCCGGGGGCAGGGCGACGAAGGCCCAGTGCCCGCCGCGCGCCCAGGTGTGCTCGAAGGTCGAGAGCGCCATCGTCTCGCGGCGATTCGGGCCCGAGCGCAGGACCAGCTCCCGGCGCCCCAGGTCGTAGCCGATGGCGACGGCGTAGTGCCAGACCGGGCTGATGGCGAGCGACAGGTTCTGCAGGATGACGACCGGATGTCCCGCCGCGAGCTCGCGCAGCAGCGCATCGAGCCGGCCCGGGATCCTCACGGCGACGGCGCCCTCGGCTCGCGCCGCGGCCATCATCTCGATCTGGAGGCTACCCTGGCGGCCCGGCAGGAAGACCCGGCCGATCAGGTCCTCGGGGCGGGTGTCGAAGCCCGCGGCCCCGAGGGCCATGGAGAGCGACGCCGGCCCGCACTGGAAGTCGGCCTGCTCGACGAAGGGGGTGTGCGCCAGTTCGATCCGGGGCGGCAGGTCCGCCGGGGGCGAGGCGAGCAGGCCGCGGGTCTGGGTGGCGCAGCCCGCGAGCAGCAGCGAGGCGAACGCGAGGCCCAGCAGGAGCGCCCGGGCGAGCCCGGGCGGTCGACGCGGCACCAGCCGGCTGACCGCCCGCACGAGCCTCAGCGTACCGAGCGGGTGAACGGAAAGACCTTGGTCAGGCCGAGGATGTCGGTGATCAACAGGAGCACGAAGACGAACACGACGGCGCCGATGAGGCTGCCGCCGGCCGGCGCGCTGTCGAGGGCCTCGGCGAGCCGGGCGACTTCCTCGTCCGTGAGGGCGGCGATGCGATCGGCGGCGTGCCGGGGATCGACGCCGAGCGCCTGGAGCTGGTCGCGGATGTCGGCCCGCGCGAGTGCTTCGTCGATCCGCGCCCGGTCGTCGGATGCACCCGAGGCGGCGCGCGCGACCTGCTCGGTCCCGATGAGGGTGGCCTGGGCCGTCTGGAGGAAACCGGTGCTGGCCACCGACGCCACCAGCACCATGGCGATGATGCGCTTGAGTCGCTTCATTGTCGTTCTCCGCTGAGCAGGGCGGCCCGGGTGGCCGCCTCGTGCGATTGTAGGCGGGCGCCAGCAAGTCCGGGGCCCGTCCCGCCCGCCGGGCGTCGCGAGGACGCGACCGCGGGGGGCGACCACCGGTTGCACCGATTAACGGCTAATCTAGCGTCCCGCGCGCCCCGTCGCGGCGGGGCCGAGGAAAACCACTGATGAAGTTCGTCGACGAAGCCCGAATCGAAGTCCTGGCCGGCCGGGGTGGCAACGGCATCGTGTCGTTCCGGCGCGAGAAGTTCATCCCCAAGGGCGGGCCCAACGGGGGCGACGGCGGGCGCGGCGGCAGCGTGTATGCCGTCGCCGACCGCAACATCAACACGCTGATCGACTACCGCTACGCGCGCCGTCACCAGGCCCGCAACGGCGAGCACGGTCGCGGCTCGGACCAGTACGGGGCGAGCGGCGAGGACATCGTGCTGCGCATGCCCGTCGGCACGCAGATCTTCGATGCCGAGACCGACGAGCTCCTGTTCGACCTGACCGAGCACGGCATGCAGGTGTTGCTCGCGCGCGGGGGCGCGGGTGGGCTCGGCAACATCCATTTCAAGTCGAGCGTCAACCGGGCCCCGCGGCAATCCACCCCGGGCGAGGAGGGCGAGTCGCGCAGCCTGAGGCTCGAGCTGAAGGTGCTGGCCGACGTCGGCCTTCTCGGGATGCCCAACGCCGGCAAGTCCACCTTCATCGCCGCGGTCAGCAATGCGCGGCCCAAGATCGCCGACTATCCCTTCACCACGCTCCACCCGCAGCTCGGGGTGGTGCGCATCGGCGTGGGACAGAGCTTCGTGGTCGCCGACATCCCCGGGCTGATCGAGGGCGCGGCCGAGGGGGCCGGGCTCGGCCACCGCTTCCTGCGCCATCTTTCGCGCACGCGGCTGCTCCTGCACATCGTGGATATCGCCCCGCTCGACGAGAGCGTCGATCCGGTCGCGGACGCCCGGGCCATCCTCGCGGAGTTGCGCAAGTACGATCCGGAGCTTTACGCGAAACCGCGCTGGCTGGTCCTCAACAAGATCGACATGATTCCCGAGGCCGAGAGGGCGGCTCGTATCGAGGCCTTTGTCACCGCGCTGCGGGGCCGCGGGCGCAAGGCGCTGCCGATCGACGACGACCGGGTCTTCCCGATCTCCGCGCTCACGCGCGAGGGCTGCGATCGCCTGTGCCGGGCGATCTGGTCCTGGCTCGAAGCGGTGCGCGATGCGGAGAACCCCGAGCCGGACGTGCGCTTCGATCGCGATGCGCCGGCGGAGTCCGGCCAATGAGCCCGACCGAGGTGCAAGGGGATTTCGGCGCCGCTTCGACGGCGCCCGAGCTCGCGCCGCGGCCCCTCGTCCAGGAGGCCAAGCGCATCGTCGTGAAGGTGGGCTCGAGCCTCGTCACGAA
The DNA here is from genome assembly GCA_964509685.1 of uncultured Burkholderiaceae bacterium. Lineage (GTDB taxonomy): Bacteria > Pseudomonadota > Gammaproteobacteria > Burkholderiales > Burkholderiaceae_E > JAMLIN01. The sequence continues at coordinate 21,292 of CAZDYQ010000013.1, read as the reverse complement.
CGACGGCGCCGGTGTGGACGAGGAGGCGGTGGGCGAGTGGGCGCGCCAGGTCGCGGTGCTGCGCCAGCAGGGCAAGGAGGTCGTGATGGTCTCCTCGGGCGCGGTGGCCGAGGGCATGCTCCGGCTGGGCTGGACGGTGCGGCCGAGCGAGGTACCGGCGCTGCAGGCCGCCGCCGCCGTCGGCCAGATGGGCCTCGCGCAGATCTACGAATCGGCGTTCCGCAAGGTGGGCCTGCCGACCGCGCAGATCCTGCTCACGCACGACGACCTGTCCGACCGCAAGCGCTACCTCAATGCCCGGACCGCGCTGCAGACGCTGTTGCGCCTGGGCGTGGTGCCGATCATCAACGAGAACGACACGGTCGTGACCGACGAGATCAAGGTGGGCGACAACGACACGCTCGCCGCGCTGGTCACCAACCTGCTCGAGGCCGACGTGCTGGTCATCCTCACCGACCAGCAGGGCCTGTACACCGCCGATCCGCGGCGTGATCCCGAGGCGCGGCTGCTGGTCGCGGTCTCCGCCGATGATCCGGCCCTGGCGAGCATGGCGGGCGGCGCGGGCACGAGCTTCGGCACCGGCGGCATGGCGACCAAGGTAGCGGCCGCGAGGCGCGCGTCCGCCAGCGGCGCCGATACCCTGATCGCCTCCGGGCGCGAACCGGACCTGCTGCCGCGGCTGGCGGCCGGGGAGACGATCGGCACCCAGTTCATCGCGGGCACCCACCGGCTCGCCGCGCGCAAGCAGTGGCTCGCCGGCCAGCTGCAGCTCGCCGGCTCCCTCACCCTGGACGAGGGCGCCGTGCGCGCGGTCGTGCACAACGGGCGCAGCCTGCTGCCGATCGGGGTGGTGGCGGTGAGCGGCAACTTCGGCCGCGGTGACCTGGTCGCCTGCCTCGATCCGCAGGGACGCGAAGTCGCGCGGGGGCTGGCCAACTACTCCGCGAGCCAGACCCGCCGGATCATGCGCCGGCGCTCGGCCGAGATCCGGGAGATCCTCGGCTTCGTCGAGGAGCCGGAGCTGATCCACCGTTCCAACATGGTGGTGCGCTAGGTCGCGCGACACCGCGCGGGAGGGCCGGGACGGTCCTTCCCGGGGCCGTTGGCGCGGCGCGGCCCCGGCCTGCTTCAGCCTTCCGCGATCGCCTCGGCGATGATGGCCAGCGCCTGGTCGATGTCCCCGGCACTGACGTCCAGGTGGGTGACCGCGCGAATGCGCGGGCCGATCGCCCCCAGGCCGAGGCCGCGCCGCGCGCAGCGCTCGACGAGCTGTGCCGCCGAGGGGCCGCCGGGAGCGGGCTCGAAGAACACGATGTTGGTCTGCGGTTCCCGCGCCGGCCGCCGGATGCCGGGAATGCGCGCGAGTCCCGCGGCGAGCCGCCGGGCATTGGCATGGTCGCTCGCGAGCCGCTCGATGTGCTCGTCGAGGGCGTACAGGCAGGCGGCGGCGGCGATGCCGGCCTGGCGCATGGCCCCGCCGAAGGCATGCTTGAGCCGGCGGGCGCGGGCGATGTGCGCCTCGCTGCCCGCGAGGACCGCCCCGATCGGCGCGCCCAGGCCCTTCGTGAAGTCGATCCAGACGGTGTCCACGAGCGCGCCCCAGCGATCCGCCGCCACGCCCGAGGCGACCACCGCGTTCATCAGCCGCGCCCCGTCCATGTGGATCGCGAGGCCGCGCTCGCGCGCCCTCGCCGTGACCGCCGCGAACGTTTCCCAGGGCCAGACCGTGCCGCCACCCATGTTGTGGGTCTGCTCGATGCAGACAAGCCTCGCCGGCGGTGCATAGGGGAAGGGCAGGTGGGCGAGCCGGTCGAGGGTGGCGTCCAGGTCGTCCACGGTGAACGTCCCGGGCGGCACGCCCGGGCTTCCCGTGATCGGTTCGGTCATGACCCCGGACACCATGCCGGCGCCGCCCGATTCGACCCGCAGGACATGGGAGGCGCCCTCGGCGAGCAGGACGTCCCCGGGCTCGGTGTGCAGCTTGGTGGCGACCAGGTTGCACATCGTCCCGCTGGGCAGGAACAGCGCGGCCTCCTTGCCCAGCAGGGCCGCGCAGCGCTCGAGCAGGCGGTTGACCGTGGGATCGCTCCCGCGCTGCTCGTCCCCGACTTCGGCGGCGGCGATCGCGGCGCGCATGGCGGCGCTCGGGCGGGTCTCGGTATCGCTCGCAAGCGGAATCATCGCGGGATATTGCCACCGATCGACCTCGGGGGGGCGTTGGTCGGCCGCGCGTCGAGCCGCCTCGCGAAGCCGACGATAGTGCTTGCCTGATGCAGTCCGTCCACGACATGCCCATGCCCGGCCGTGCCCGGGCCCGCACGCTCGCGACGCTGGCCCTGGTCGGCTCGCTGCTGGGGGCGGCCGTGCTTCTCGCCGGGCAGACGGTGCGGTCGATGGTCATGGCCGAGGCGGTATCGGGGGCGGAGCGATGGGCGGCGGAGGTGGGCCGCGCGTTGCCGGATCTCGAGGCACTGGCCGGCGGGCAGGCTCCGGCCGAGGCGAGTCGCGCCCTGCTGGACCTCTCGCGTCGCCTGGGGCCCGTCTACCGCTGGCGCCTTCACACTCCCGACGGCACGGCCGGTGCGAGCGGCGGCCATCCGGCCGGCAGCCCGGCGCCTGCGCCGCTGGCCGTGCGCGAGCCGCGCGCGATGGCGGCGCTGCGCGCGGGGGAGAGTCTCGTGAGGCTGGTCGAGGGCGACGGCATCCGGGAACCGTCCCTGCGCGCCGAGGCCTTCGTGCCGATCCGCCAGGGGGAGCGGGTCGCGGCGCTCGCCGAGATCGACCTCGACCTGGGGGAACGGCTGGCGTTCTACGAGGCCCGCCTCGGGCGCCTCGCCCTCGGCATGATCGCGCTGATCGCGCTCGGGGTGGCGGTCCCGGGTGCGGCCTTCTACTGGCGGACCCGCCAGAAGCAGCTCGCCGACCGGCAGATCGCGTTCCTCGCCCATTTCGATGCGCTGACGCGGCTCCGGAACCGCGCGCGCTTCGCCGCCGAGCTGCCACTGGCGCTCACCCGGGCGAGCGAGTCGGGGCAGGGCATTGCGCTGCACTACATCGACCTCGACCGCTTCAAGAACATCAACGACACGCTCGGGCACGACGCGGGCGACGAGCTCCTGCGCCAGGCGGCGAGGCGGCTCGGCGGCCTCGCGGGGCCCGGCGACATCGTCGCGCGGCTGGGCGGCGACGAGTTCGTCATCTGCCAGCAGGCGGTGCGTTCACGTGTGGACGCCGAGCGCTTCGGCCGGCATCTCGTCGCGCGGATGGCGGCGCCCTTCCACGTCGGTGGCCACGACATCGCGCTGTCGGTGAGTGTCGGCACCGCGCTGGCCTGCATCGAGACGGAAGCGACGCCGGGGTCACGGCCGCGCAGCGCCGCCGACGCCTACAGCATCCCGGCCGCGGAAGTGCTGATGAAGCGCGCCGACATGGCCCTGTACCGCGCCAAGACCGACGGGCGCGGGCGTCACCGCCTGTACGCGGAGGACATGAACGCGGCGCTCACCGAGCGCCTCGCGATCGAGGCGCTGATCCGCCATGCGGTCGAGCACGACGGCTTCGAGCTGCACTTCCAGCCCGTCTTCTCCGCCAAGGAGCCGGAACTGCGCGGCTTCGAGGCCTTGCTGCGGCTTCGCGACGCGCGCGGCGGCCAGGTGCCGCCGGACCTCTTCGTCGCCATCGCCGAGGAGATGGGCATGATCTCGAAGGTGGGCCGGTGGGCGCTGCGCAGCGCCTGCCGCGAGGCGGCGGCCTGGCCCTCGCACCTCACGGTGGCGGTGAACCTGTCGCCGGCGCAGTTCGCCGACGGCAGCGTGGTCGCCCTGGTGCGTTCGGCGCTCGACGAGAGCGGCCTCGCGCCGGAGCGCCTGGAACTCGAGATCACCGAGACCGTCCTGCTGCGCGACAGCGACCACGTGCTGCGCGAGCTCGAGCAGCTCGACCTGCTCGGGGTCAGGGTGGTGATGGACGACTTCGGGACCGGCTACTCGAGCCTCGCCTACCTCTGGCGCTTCCGTTTCGCCGGCCTGAAGATCGACCGCTCCTTCGTCATGGCGCTCGACGGCGGCAACGAGGCGATCGCGAGCGTCGTGCGCACGATCGTGACCCTGGGCCGGGTGCTCGGCATGCGGATCACCGCCGAGGGGGTGGAGACGGCCCAGCAGGCCGAGCGGCTGCGCGCCATGGGTTGCGACCGCCTCCAGGGCTACCTGTTCGGCCGACCGGGCCCGGCCTCGGTCGCCGTCCAGCTCATCCGCCGACACGAGGCCGCGAGGCGCTCGCGGCTCGCCCGCGCGTCGCGCGCGCCGGCCGTGGTCTGAACGCGCGCGCCTCGCGTCGCCGGGGCGCCTGCCCCGGCCCATGGCTCAGCCGTGCAGCGCCGCCCAGATCTTCGGCGCGGTGAGCGGCATCTGCAGTTGCCGCGCCCGCTCATGGCGACCGGCGCGCGAGAGCGCGTCCACCACCGCATTGACGGTCGCCGGCGTCGCGCCGATGGTGCCGAGCTCGCCCACTCCCTTGACCCCCAGCGGATTCGTGAGGCAGGGGATCGAAGTGTCCATGATCGTGCGGAAACCGCCGGAGAGGTCGGCGCGCGGGATCGCGTAGTCCATGAAGCTGCCGGTCTGCAGCTGGCCCGAGTCCGCCTCGTACACGACCTCCTCGCACAGCGCCTGCCCGATCCCCTGCACCGCGCCGCCCTCGAGCTGGCCGATGACGATCATGGGATTGACCACCCGGCCCACGTCGTTGCAGGACGCGTACGAGACGACGTGCGTGACGCCGGTCTCGGGATCGATCTCGACCTCGCAGACATGGCAGCCGTTCGGCCAGGTCGGCCCGCCCACCGTGGTCGTCGAATCGACGTCGATCGCCTGGCCCGGCTGGCGCGCGGCGAGCTCGAACAGGCCGATGCCGCGATCGGTGCCGACGACGGTGAAGCGCGCGTCGCGGTACTCGATGTCGCTGGCGGCTACCTCGAGAGCCTCGGCGGCGAGCTCGCGGGCATGGTCGATGGTCTTCCTCGCGCCGCCCTCGACGGCCGAGCCGCCGGTGAACAGCGAGCGGGAGCCCGCGCTGCCGAAGCCGTTGGCGCGGTCGGTGTCGCCCTGGACGATGCGGATGCGGTCGATCGGCACGCCGAAGGCGTCGACCGCGAGCTGGGCATAGCTGGTGGCGATGCCCTGGCCCATCGCCTGGGTGGCGGTAACGATCTCGATGTAGCCGTCCGCCGAGACGCGCACGCTCACGTGCTCCTCGAAGGCGTTGCCGCCGGTCCATTCGAGGAAGGTGGCGAGGCCGCGCCCGCGCAGCATGCCGCGGGCGGCCGACTGCGCCGCCCGTTCCTCGAAGCCGTCCCAGTCGGCGAGCGCCACGCCCTGGTCGAGGATGGACTCGAAGCGGCCGCTGTCGTACACCTGCCCCATGGCGTTGGTATAGGGCATCTGCTCGGGCCGGATCATGTTGCGGCGGCGGATCTCGCGCTGGTCGATCCCGGTGACCCGGGATGCCTCGTCCATGAGCCGCTCGATGATGTAGATGTTCTCGGGCCGGCCGGCGCCCCGGTAGGCGCCGGTGGTGGCGGTATGGGTGAGGATCGCCTGCAGCTTCAGGTCGATCACGCGGATGTCGTAGATGCTCGTCTGCACCCACGGGCCGATCAGCAGCTGGATCGCCACCCCCGTGGCCGTCGCGTAGGCGCCGACGTTGGCCTGCGAGCGCACGCGCAGCGCGAGGATCCGGCCGTCGCCGTCGAGCGCCAGCTCGGCATGGCTGTGCAGGTCGCGCCCGGCGGTGGCGCTCAGCATCTCCTCGCTGCGGTCGGCGATCCACTTCACCGGCATCTTCAGCTGGAGCGCCGCGAAGGCGACGACGCCATCCTCGGGATACAGGCCCGTCTTCATGCCGAAGCCGCCGCCGACGTCCTCGACCAGCACGCGGATTCGCTCGCGGTCGATCTTCAGCACGTTGTCGGCGAGCGTGTTGCGCACGCCGGTGGGCATCTGGCTGCTCAGCTGGATCGTCAGTCGCCCGGAATCGGCGTCATAGCTCGCGGCGACGCTGCGCGGCTCGATCGGCGCGGCCGCGAGGCGCTGGTTCGTCAGGTCCAGCGCGACCCGGTAGGCCGCGCGCTCGAATGCCTCGGCCGCGGCCGAGGCATCGCCGTGGCGCGACTCGGCGCAGATGTTGTCCGGTGCCTGGTCCCAGACGGCGGGCGCGCCGGGTGCCGTCGCCGAGGCCTGGTCCACTACGGCGGGCAGGTCCTCGTAGTCCACGAAGATCGCCTCGCAGGCATCGAGCGCGGCGAGCCGGTCGTCCGCGATCACCGCCGCCACCGGTTCCCCGACGTAGCGGACCCGCTCCACCGCGAGCGGGTACCGCGGCGGGCTGGCCGCCGGCGATCCGTCCGGGCGCTTGAAGTTCGGGGGCACGGTGGGCAGCGGGCCCACGCCGGCCGCCAGGAGCGACTCGCCGGTGAGCACCGCGTGGACGCCGGGCATCGCCTGCGCCTCGCTGGTGTCGATCGAGAGGATCCGGGCATGGGCGTGGGGCGAGCGCAGGAAGCAGAGGACCTTGTAGCCCTGGTTGGCGATGTCGTCCGTGTAGCGTCCGCGCCCGGTGAGCAGCGCGTCGTCCTCGATGCGGCGTACCGCGTGGCCGCTGCCGAAGCGTTGCGCGAAGTTCTCCGTACTCATGTCTCCGATTCCTCTGGGCAAGTCCGTGGATGATACCGTCCGCGCGCGCCGGTCCGCCGGCAACGAGGCCCGGCCGGGCGCCCGCGGGATGGCGGATAATGCCCCGATGGAGCCCGCCCCCACCGACCCGGCGATCGCGCCGCCCGCGGCGTCCCGGGCGAGCTGGCGGGTGCTCGCCGGGCTGGGGCCCTTCGTCGGCCGGTACCGGGCGCGCGTCGCGGTCGCCGCCGTCGCGCTCGTGGTCGCGGCCGCCGCCACCCTCGCGGTCCCCGTCGCGTTCCGTCACCTGGTCGACATCGGACTGGTCGGGGGCGCGGTCGCCGCCGGCGCCCGGATCGACGGCGTCTTCCTCGCCCTGTTCGGGGTGTCGGTCGTGCTCGCGATCGGCACCGGGGTGCGCTACTACAGCGTGTCGTGGCTCGGCGAGCGCATCGCCGCAGACCTGCGCGCGGCCGTCTATGCCCGGGTGCTGCGCCAGGACCCGCGCTTCTTCGAGGCCATGCGCACGGGCGAGGTGCTGTCCCGGCTGTCCGCCGACACCACCCTGATCCAGACGCTCGTCGGCACCAGCGTTTCGCTCGGCCTGCGCAACGCGCTGCTGTTCGCCGGCGGACTCGCGATGATGCTCGTCACCAGCGCGCGCCTGGCGGGCCTCATCGTCGCGCTGCTGCTCGTCGTCGTGCTCCCCATCCTCGCCTTCGGGCGCCGGGTCCGGCGCCTGTCCCGCACGAGCCAGGACCGCCTCGCCGAGAGCAGCGCGCTCGCGGGCGAGACGCTCGGCGCGATGGCCGTCGTCCAGGCCTTCGTGCGCGAGGCGCTCGAGACGCGGCGGTACGCCGAGTCCACCGAGGCGGCCTTCGCCAGCGCGGTGCGCCGCACGCGGGCGCGCGCGATGCTCACCGTGGTCGCGATCGTGCTCGTGTTCGGCGCCGTCGTCTTCGTCCTCTGGCTCGGCGCCCAGGCGGTGATGGCGGGCGACATGAGCCCGGGCGAGCTCGCCCAGTTCGTGCTCTATGCGGTCCTCGTCGCCGGCGCATCGGGGGCGATCGCGGAGGTGCTCGGTGACGTCCAGCGCGCCGCCGGGGCGACCGAGAGGCTGCTCGAGCTGATGCAGGCGCAGCCGGCCGTCCGTTCCGGGACGCGGCGCCTTCCGCCGCCGTCCCCCGGCGCGGACCCGGGCATCACGGTCGAGTTCGAATCGGTGAGCTTCGCCTATCCCACGCGGCCCGACGATCCCGCGCTCGTGGGCGTCTCCTTCCGCGTCGCGCGCGGGGAGACCGTGGCCATCGTCGGGCCCTCGGGCGCGGGCAAGACGACCCTCTTCCAGCTGCTGCTGCGCTTCCACGATCCCTCCGCGGGCCGCATTCGCCTCGACGGGATCGACACGCGCGAGCTCACCCTGGAATCGCTGCGCGAGGCGATCGGCTTCGTGCCGCAGGACAGCGTGTTGTTCTCCGTGGACGTGATGGAGAACATCCGCTACGGCCGGCTCGACGCGAGCGACGACGAGGTCGTCGCGGCCGCCCGCGCGGCGCATGCGCACGATTTCATCGAGCGGCTGCCCGAGGGCTACCGGACCGCGCTGGGCGAGCGCGGGGTGCGGCTGTCGGGCGGCCAGCGCCAGCGCATTTCGATCGCGCGGGCATTGCTGAAGAATCCCCCGCTCCTGCTGCTGGACGAGGCGACCAGCGCGCTCGATGCCGAAAGCGAGCGCGCCGTGCAGGCCGCGCTCGCCGACGCGATGCGCGGCCGCACGACCCTCGTGATCGCCCACCGGCTCGCTACCGTGATGCATGCCGACCGCATCCTCGTGCTCGATGGCGGGCGGCTCGTCGAGTCGGGCACGCACACGGAGCTGGTCGCCGCGGGCGGGCTCTATGCGCGCCTTGCCGCCATGCAGTTCGAGGGCGCCAGCCGCTAGAATGCGACGAGCGCCGCGGCACGACGCCGCGCCGCCCCCGCCGACCGCAGGATTCCACGGAGGAGACCTTGAGACTGGTTCGCTATGGCCGGCCCGGCCGCGAGAAGCCCGGGCTGATCGATGCCGACGGCAGGCTGCGTAGCCTTGCCGCGGTCATCGACGACATCGATGCGAATACGCTCGCGCCGAAGACGCTCGCGCGGCTCGCCCGGATCGATCCGCAGCGGCTGCCCCTCGTGCGGGGACGTCCGCGTTTCGGCGTCCCGGTCAGCGGCGTTCGCAAGTTCCTGGGGATCGGCCTCAACTACGCCGACCATGCCGCCGAGACCGGCATGCCGATCCCGGCCGAGCCGATCGTCTTCACGAAGGCCATCAGCTCGCTGAACGGACCCGAGGACGACGTCATGTTGCCGCGCGGATCGACCAAGGCCGACTGGGAAGTGGAGCTCGGCATCGTGATCGGCTCGGTTGCCCGCAACGTGCCGGTCAAGGGCGCGCTCGAGTACGTCGCCGGGTACACGGTGGTCAACGATGTCTCCGAGCGCGAGTTCCAGCTCGAGCGCGGCGGCACCTGGGACAAGGGCAAGGGCTGTGATACCTTCGGCCCGGTCGGCCCCTGGCTCGTGACGCGCGACGAGGTGCCCGACCCGCAGTCGCTGGGCCTCTGGCTCGACCTCAACGGCGAGCCGATGCAGCGTGGCACCACGTCCACCATGATCTTCGACTGCGCGACGCTGGTGTCTTACGTCAGCCGCTTCATCACGCTCGAGCCCGGCGACATCATCGCCACCGGCACGCCCCCCGGCGTGGGCTCGGGACGCAAGCCGCAGCGCTTCCTGAAGCCCGGCGACGTCATGACCCTGGGCATCGCCGGGCTCGGCGAGCAGCGCCAGAAGGTCGTGCGCTATCGTCGCGCGGCCTGACGATTCGAGGAATACACCGACATGAGCACTGGCAACGAGCGTCCCCTGGTTCCCATCCTCACGCCCATCCACAAGCCCACCCTGGACGAGCTGCACGCCACCTACGACTGCCGCAACCTCTGGGAGGGCGCGCCGAACCGGGCCACCCTGGAGGAGGTCGCCGACCGCGCCGAGGCGGTCGTCACGTTCAGTCCCCACGGCATCGACGCGGCGACCATCGCCGCCCTGCCGAAGCTGCGCCTGGTGGCCTGCTTCGGCGTCGGCGTCGACGCGGTGGACCTCGATGCCTGCCGCGAGCGCGGCATCCACGTGACCAATACGCCGGACGTCCTCACGGAGGATGTCGCCGACATGGCCATGGCGCTGATGCTCGCCACCTTGCGGCAGATCGTCGTCGGCGATCGCCACGTCCGCGAGGGGCGCTGGCTGAAGGGCCCGATGCCGCTCACCACGTCGCTGACGCGCAAGAAGGTGGGCATCGTCGGGCTGGGCCGCATCGGAACCGCGATCGCCCAGCGCTGCGAGGCCTTCGGCTGCACGATCGCCTGGCACGGACCGCGCTCCAAGGAGGGCGTGAGCTGGCCCCTGTATGCCGATCCCCGCGAACTGGCCGAGTGGGCCGACGTACTGGTCGCCGCCTGCCCGGGCGGTCCGGCGACGAAGGGCATCATCTCGCGTGAGGTGATCGAGGCGCTGGGGCCGAAGGGCGTGTTCGTGAACATCGCCCGGGGATCGGTGGTCGACGAGCCGGCGCTCGTCGAGGCCCTGGTCGCGGGCAGGCTCGGCGGCGCCGGGCTGGACGTCTTCGCCAACGAGCCCCATGTTCCCGAGGCGCTCTTCGGGCTGGATTCGGTCGTGCTGGCGCCCCATGCGGCCAGCGGCACGAACGAGACGCGTGCGGCCATGGGCCGGCTCGTGATCGACAACCTCGCCGCGTTCTTCGCAGGGCGCCCGCTGCTCACTCCCGTGGTCTAGGCCGGCGCGTCAGTAGGGGCTGTACATCCGGGGGCGTCCCAGCCGTTCGATCATCTGGTCCACGGTCCTCACCGGGCCGCCGCCGTCGCAGGCCGCGTCGAGGACGGCGCGCAGGTACGGGGTATGGCGCCGGTCGCGGGTGAGCGAGCGCCAGTTCACGGCGGACACTTCCCGCCAGCCGTCGTCGGGCGCGCCCATGGCGAGCAGCGCCGCCGACTTCGTCGAGCAGTCGAAGCCGTAGTGCGAAATGGTGCGGGCGCCGCCGGAGGACTCCACCACGATGGTGACGCGCACGTAGGGCGGCTCGATCGAGACGCTGCGACGATCGACCCAGTGCTTGCGCGAGCCGGCGCCGTCCGGCCGGTAGGCGACGAGGTCCTTGCCGCTCGAGACCGGCGGAATGGTCGACGGCGCCTCGAGCGGCCCTGCCTTTTCCTCTTCCGGCACGGTCATGGGTGGCCCGAGGGTGGGGTCGTCGAACTGCGCCGGCGCCGGGCCGGCCGCGAGCGCGAGCCCCAGCAGCGCGCCCCTGGCGAGCGCGCGGGCGGGATGCCTCACGAGCCCGCCCCCTCGGTGCCCGTTTCCGGCAGGCGTGGCGCCTCCCGGCGCCGCTTCCGGCGGGGCGGGCGCCGTTCCATGAGCGGCGCGAGCTCGTCGAGCGCCATTCGATAGACCTCCCGCTTGAAGTCGATCACCGACTCCAGCGGGATCCAGTAGTCGTGCCAACGCCAGGCGTCGAATTCCGGGTGCGGCGAGGCGCGCAGGTCGATGTCCGAATCCCGCCCCACCAGGCGCAGGAGGAACCAGATCTGCTTCTGGCCGCGGTAATGGCCCCGCCATTCGCGCCGGATCCAGTGCGTCGGCACATCGTAGCGCAGCCAGTCGCGGGTGCGACCGATGATCCGCACATGTTCGCGCCGCAGGCCCACTTCCTCGTGCAGCTCACGGTACATCGCCTCCTCGGGCGACTCACCGCGCTTGATTCCCCCCTGGGGGAACTGCCAGGAATGCTCGCGCGCGCGCTTGCCCCAGAAAACCTTGTTCTGCTGATTGACCAGAACGATCCCGACGTTGGGGCGATAGCCGTCGCGATCCAGCATGGCTGCACCCCTCGATCCCTTAGAATGCGTCGATTATATCGACCGCCCTCCCGTTAGAAGAGCGCCCGTCCATGAAAGCCTCCGACTTCCACCTGTTCACCCTCAAGGAGGCGCCCGCCGATGCCGAGGTCGCCAGCCATCGCCTGATGACCCGGGCGGGCATGATCCGTCGCCTCGCGGGCGGGATCTACAGCTACATGCCGCTGGGCCTGCGGACGATCCGGCGCATCGAGGCGATCATCCGCGAGGAGATGGACCGCGCGGGCGCGATCGAACTGCTGATGCCGGTGGTGCAGCCCGCCGAGCTCTGGCAGGAGTCCGGGCGGTGGGACAAGTACGGGCCCGAGCTGCTGCGGCTGCGCGACCGGCACGAGCGCGACTTCATCGTTCAGCCAACCTCCGAGGAGGTGATCACCGACATCGCGCGCCAGGAACTGCGCAGCTATCGGCAACTGCCGAAGAATTTCTACCATATCCAGACCAAGTTCCGCGACGAGCGCCGCCCCCGTTTCGGGATCATGCGGGGCCGCGAGTTCACGATGAAGGACGCCTACTCCTTCGATCGCGACCAGGCGGGCGCGATGCGCAGCTACCAGCGCATGTTCGATGCCTATGTCCGGATCTTCGAGCGCATGGGGCTGCAGTTCCGGGCGGTGGCCGCCGACACCGGCGCCATCGGGGGCTCGGCCAGCCACGAGTTCCAGGTGATCGCCGACACCGGCGAGGACGCGATCGCGTGGTGCCCCGGTTCGGACTACGCCGCCAACGTCGAGCTCGCCGAGGCGGTGGCGCCGTCGGGGCCGCGCCCGGCACCGGCGCAGCCGCTCGAGAAGACGCCCACGCCGGGGCAGGCGCGCTGCGAGGATGTCGCCCGCTTCCTCGGCCTGCCGCTCGAGCGCACCGTGAAGTCCCTGGTGGTCGCGGTGGACCGTGAGGGGGCGCCGGCCGAGATCTGGCTGCTGCTGGTCCGGGGCGACCACGAGCTCAACGAGGTCAAGGTCGGCAAGGTCCCGGGCCTCGAAGGCTTCCGCTTCGCGACCGAGGCCGAGATCGTCGAGCACTTCGGTTGCCCGCCGGGCTATCTCGGCCCTATCGGCACCGCGCGGCCGGTGCGCGTGGTCATCGACCGCAGCGTCGCCGTCATGAGCGACTTCGTCTGTGGCGCCAATGACGTCGACCATCACTACACGGGGGCCAACTGGGGCCGCGACCTGCCCGAGCCGTCGCCCGAGGGCGAGCAGGGCCCGGTGCGGATCGCCGACATCCGCAACGTCCGGGAAGGCGATCCGTCGCCCGACGGGCGCGGCGTGCTCGCGATCCAGCGCGGCATCGAGGTCGGCCATGTCTTCTATCTCGGCACGCGCTATTCGGCCGCGATGAACGCCACGTTCGTGGACGAGGACGGGCAGTCCAAGGCCTTCGAGATGGGCTGCTACGGCATCGGGGTGACACGGCTGATGGGCGCCGCGATCGAGCAGAACCATGACGAGCGCGGGATCGTCTGGCCGGCGCCGATCGCCCCGTTCGAGGTCGTGGTGTGCCCGATCGGCTGGGGCCGGTCCGAAGGCGTGCGCGACACGGCGATGCGCCTGCACGACGAGCTCGCGGCGGCCGGGATCGACGTCATCCTCGACGACCGCGGCGAGCGCCCGGGCGTGATGTTCGCCGAATGGGAACTCATCGGCGTGCCCTGGCGGATCAACGTGGGCGACCGGGGGCTTGCCGACGGCCAGGTCGAGCTCGTGCGGCGGCGCGGCCTCGAGACGCGCGCCGTCCCGGTGCAGTCGGTGGTTCCCGAACTCGTCGGGGCCCTGCGCTGAGGCCACGCGCGGGCGCCGGGCGCACCGCCCGGTCCCGCGCCCGTGCGGCCGGTGCCGGGCTTCGTCGGGCGGGCCGGGCCGTTCGTCTGGCGAGCCGTCCGGCCGATGTCCCGCGTCGCGGCGCCGTGCTATTCCAGTGCGGTGATGGAACCCGCAAGCCGCATCCGATTCCCCCCAAGGGGCCGTCCGCTCGCCGCGGCGCTCTCCCTCGCCGCGCTGCTGTACGCCGCCCCGGCCAGCGCCGGCCCGCAGCAGTACGAGCCGCTGGCGGATTCGGTGCGCAGCGCGATGGCGGCCTCGCTCGCCGGGGCGACGGGGCTGCGCGCATCCTACGACTCGGAGGCCCACCGCGCGGACTGGCTCGCGCAGATGGAGGCCCGCATTCCGCGCCGCTGGATCCCGGACGAGCGGCTGCGGATCGACTTCCTCGAGACCGTGCGCTACGAGGCCCAGCGCGCCGGCCTCGACCCGGCGCTCGTGCTGGGCCTGATCGAGGTGGAGAGCAACTTCCGGCAGTACGCCATCTCGTCGGCGGGCGCGCGCGGACTCATGCAGGTCATGCCCTTCTGGGTGCGCCTGATCGGCGACGGGGACGAGTCGCGCCTGTTCGATATGCGCACCAACCTGCGCTACGGCTGCACGATCCTGCGTCACTACCTCGACATCGAGCGCGGCGACCTGTTCCGGGCACTGGGCCGCTACAACGGCAGCCTCGGAAAGGCCGCCTACCCGACGGCGGTGCGCCGCGCCTGGGATCGCTGGCGCTATCGCCCTTCGCCCGGTGGCGTCCGGGCCGGCCTGCCCGGCGACGGGGCCGGCTGACGCTGCACCGCTCGCCCGTTGCGGTTCCCGGCGCCCGTCGCGACCTGCGCGCCGGGTTCAGACGCCGGCGATGCGTGCGAGCAGCCTCGACAGCGTCGCGCGATCGGCCGTGGACAGGGACGCGGTCAGCTTCGCCTCGTGATGCGCCAGCCGATGGTAGAACTCGCGCAGGGCCTCGCTGCCCGCCGGGGTCAGTTCGAGCGATTTCTCCCGGCGATTGGAGCCCTCCGTCGCCTGGACCCAGCCCTGGTCCGCCAGCCAGCGCACGAGTCCCACGAGATTCGAGCGTTCGACCATCATGGCGGTGGCCAGTCGCGCCGGCTTGATGCCGGGGTTGCTGCCGATGAGCTCGAGGGCCGTGAAGCGGGCGGCGGTCAGGCCGGTGCCCGCGAGCGCGCGCGCGATCCCCTGCATGTTCACCAGGTCGGCGAGATGGAGCCGGTAGCCGATGGAGTCGGTGAGCACTCCGTACGCCACCGGCGCATGCTGCGCTGCAGGCTTGCGGATCGTCATGGCGATTGTTATAACGCATAGCAATCGGAGGGGCAAAGATGAACATTGCCAGCGCGCTGAGGGACCGGGCCGCATCCGCGCCGGACCATCCCGTCATCCTGTTCGAGGGGAAGGCGCTCGGCTACGGCGAGCTCGATGCACGATCGTCCCAGCTCGCCCACGCAATGGCCGCCCGCGGCATCGCGGCCGGCGACCGGGTCGCGCTCTTCCTGCCCAACATTCCCGAATTCGCCGTTGCCTACTATGCCGCCCAGCGCCTGGGCGCCGTGCCGGTCTCGATCAGCTCGGCGTTCCGGACGGCGGAGGTCGAGTACCTGCTGCAGGACTCGGGCGCGAGGGCGGTGTTCACCACGGCGGAGCTCGCCGGGTTCGTGCCCCGGGCCGGCTGCCCCGTGCTCGAGCACCGGGTGCTGGTCGATGCCCCGGCCGGCGCGCCGGGCGCCGACGGCCTGGAGGCCTGGACCGCGGGCCAGCCGACGCGGTTCGAGCCGGTGGATCGCGCGCCGGACGATCCCGCGGCGCTCCTCTATTCGTCGGGCACCACCGGCTTCCCCAAGGGCGTCACCCTCACCCAGCACAACATCGCCACCAACATCGCCAGCGCGGCCAGGTATGCGGGCTACCGGCCCGACGACCGCCTCGCGACGTTCCTGCCGCTGTTCCATGTCTACGGGCAGAACTTCATCCTGAATGCGGCGGTGCTGGCCGGGGCGACGGTGTCGCTCTTTCGCCGCTTCGTGCCCGACGAGGTGCTCACCGCGATCGGGCGCGACCGCATCACGATGTTTTTCGGGGTGCCGACGATCTTCATCGGCCTGCTGTCCATGGACCTGTCGCGCTACGACCTGTCGTCGATCCGCTACGAGATGTCGGCGGCGGCCACCATGCCCGAGCAGGTCTCGCGGCAGTGGTTCGAACGATTCGGCCGGCGCGTGTACGAGGGCTACGGGCTGACCGAGTGCTCGCCGTTTGCCTGCTACAACGACATCGAGTCGCATCGCTTCGGTTCCGTCGGCCGCGCGATCGAGGGCTTCGAGCTCGCGATCCTCGACGAGAACGACCGGGAGCTGCCGCGCGGCGAATGGGGCGAGATCTGCATTCGCGGCCCCGGGGTGATGAAGGGCTACTGGAATCGCCCGGAAGAGACCGAGCGGGCCCTGCGCGGCGGCTGGCTCCATTCGGGCGACGTCGGCCGCATGGACGACGACGGCTACGTGTACATCGTCGACCGCGTGAAGGACATGATCAACGTGTCGGGCTTCAAGGTCTGGCCGGCGGAGGTCGAGAAATACCTGTACCGGATCCCGCAGGTCCAGGAGGTCGCCGTGTACGGCCTGCCGCATCCGGAGAAGGGCGAGCAGGTCGCGGCGGCGGTGGTCGTCCGGGCGGGCGAGCGGCTGGCGGCCGAGGACGTCATCGCGTATTGCCGTGAGAACATCGCCGCCTACAAGGTACCCGCTCGGGTGGACATCGTTGCGGAGCTCCCCAAGAGCCCCACCGGGAAAATCCTGAAACGAATTCTGAGGGACCAGGCGGGCGCGGCATGATAGCCTGACGCGCTTCGGGACGGCGCAGCCGGCCCGCATTCGAACGTAGCGCCGGTCGCGGGGGGGAAATCCGCGGCGTCGCATCCTTGTCCATGTCTGGAGGTGGAGACCATGTCCCGCGTTACACGTCGCGACTTCAATCGACTCGCTGCCGCATCGGCGGTGGCGGGCCCTGCCGCGCTGTCGTTCCCGGCGATCGTCCGGGCGCAGTCGAACAAGCTCAAGGTCGGTGTGCTGCTGCCGCGCTCGGGCGCGCTCGCCTTCATCGGCCAGTCGTGCCAGCGTGGGGCCGACATCGCCCCGGCGATGCTGCGCGAGATGTACGGCGTCGAGATCGAGCTCATGAACGCCGACATGGAGTCCAACGTCGATGTCGCGCGCTCGCGCGCGGAGAAGCTCATCGACGAGGGCGCACAGGTCCTGGTCGGTGCCTTCGATTCCGGCCCGACCGCCGCGATCGCGCAGGTCTCGGAGCAGCGCAAGGTGCCGCTGGTCGTGAACATCGCCGCCGCCCCGCAGATCACGGAGCAGGGCTACAAGTACACCTTCCGCAACTTCCCGACCGCGGGCGACCTGATCCGCAACGGCCTGTCGCTCACGAGCGACCTCTTCCAGGCGACCAACAGCGCGCCGCGCACCGCCGTGTTCATGCACGTCAACGACACCTTCGGCTCCTCGATGGCCAAGGGCATCGCGGCGGTCCTGCCCAAGCTGACGCACCTGCCGTTCAAGGTGGTCGAGACCATCCCCTACGACCGCGAGGCGCGCGACCTGTCGGTGGAGGTGGCCAAGGCGAAGGCCACGGGGGCCGACTTCATCCTGCTGGTGAGCCGCCTTAACGACGCGATCCTGCTCGTGCGGGAGCTGGTCAAGCAGCGCTGGTCGCCCCAGGGCATCATCAGCCCGGGCTCGCCCGGGATGTACGAGGCGCAGTTCTACAAGGCGCTCGGCAACCGGTATTCGGACTACTGCATCTCGAACGTGCCCTGGTACAACCCGAACGCCGATCTCGCCAAGCGCGTGGAGGCCGCGTTCCACAAGCAGTTCCCGCAGGAGAAGCTGATGTTCCATGCGCTGAACGTCGGCTTCACCTTCGAGGCGATCATGATCGCGGCCGATGCGTTCAAGCGCGCCGGGAGCACCGACGGCACGCAGCTCGCCGACGCGATCCGCCAGACGAACATCACCGAGCACATGATGATCGGCGGGCCGATCCGCTTCGACGAGAAGGGCCAGAACACGCAGGTCGCCTCGGCCTGCATCCAGAACCGCGACGGCCAGCCGATGGTCGTGCTGCCCAAGGAGGCCGCGCAGAAGGCGCCGGTGTATCCGGTCCCGGGCTGGAGGGAGCGCGCCTGAGGGCGTTCGCGGGACGTGCCGGACGGGCCCGGGCGCGATCGCCCGGGCCCCGCGGGAAGCCACGCCTTCCCGTCCGGCGCGTTAGTGGCTATCCTCCCGGCTGGCCGGAAGCGGCCGGGTTCGACAATTCATCGGAGCTCCTCGCGTGCCACTGGACGCGGTACTCAACATCGTCGCCAGCGGCCTGCTGACCGGCCTGGTCTACGGCCTGATGGCCCTGGGCCTTTCCGTGATCTACGGCGTCGTGCGCATCGTCAACTTCGCGCACGGCGAGCTCATGGCGACCGCGATGTACGCGGCCGTCTTCGCCTTCGCGCTGGCGGACATCGATCCGCTGTGGATCCTCGCGCCGCTCGCGATCGGCTTCTTCGGCATCGGCTACGGCCTGCAGCGGGTGCTGGTCAATCCCTTCATCGGCAGGCCCGAGCATGCGCAGTTCATCCTGTTGCTGGCGGTGGCGCTCATCATCGTCAACGTGCTCCTCGTGGCCTTCGGCCCGGACGCCCGCTCGGTGCAGGTCCCCTACGCGCTCGACTCCTACGAGATCGGGCCGCTGCTCATCGACAAGGTGCGCGCGATCTGCGCGGCGGTTGCCCTGGTCACCTGCGCGATCCTGTTCGCCATCTTTCGGTACCTCTCGTTCGGCAAGGCGATCCGCGCCTGCGCGGACAACCTGCTCGGCGCCCAGGTGGTCGGGCTCAACGTCAAGCATCTCTATGCGCTCACCTTCGGCCTCGGGACGGCCTGCGTGGGCATCGCCGGCTGCCTGATGTCGATGCTGATCGACGTCACCCCGGGGCTGGGGCCCGCCTACACGCTGCTCGCCTTCGTGATCGTCATCATCGGCGGACTCGGCTCGATGACCGGCGCGCTCGCCGGCGGCGTGCTGATCGGCGTGTCGGAGTCGGTCGCCGGCCTGCTGTTCACGCCCTCGGCCAAGGGCATGGTGTCCTTCGCACTGATGATCCTCGTCCTCGTCTTCCGGCCGCAGGGCCTGTTCAGGGCGCGCTGATGAACCGCTCGGTCGTCTGCCTCCTCGCCCTGCTGGCGGTGCTGCTCGTCCTGCCGCTGGCGCTCGACCGCTACCTGCTGGCGGTGATGATCCTCATTTTCTACTTCGCGTTCGTCGGCCAGGCCTGGAACGTCATGATGGGCTTCTGCGGCCAGCTCTCGATCGGGCATGCCCTGTACGTGGGGCTCGGCGCCTACACGGCTGCCGCGCTCTACCAGCACTTCGGCGTCATTCCCTGGGTCGGCATGCTGGTCGCCGTGGCGGTGTGCGTGATCGCGGCCTCGATCATCGGGTGGCTCGCCTTCCGCTTCGGTATCGGCGGTACCTATTTCGCGCTGCTGACCATCGCCTTCGCCGAGTTCACCCGAATCGGCTTCGAGCATTTCGACTGGGTCGGCGGCACCGGCGGGTTCTTCCTGAAGGTGGTGCAGCAGGACCGCTTCGACCTGCTCAACCTGCGCGGGCACCCGGTCATGTTCTATTACCTGGCGCTCGCCCTGGCGGTGGGGGGCTTCCTGGTGTCCGCCTGGCTGCTGCGCGGGCGGCTCGGCTACTACTTCAGGGCGATCCGCGACAACGAGGAGGCCGCGCGCGCGGCCGGCGTGAACGTCTTCCGGTACAAGATGTACGCCGTGCAGATCTCCGCGGCCATGACGGCGTTCGCCGGCGTGTTCTTCGCCTTCTACTACAACAACCTGTTCCCCGAGCAGATCTTCCACATCAGCCGCTCGATCGAGATCATCATGGCGCCCATCATCGGGGGCATCGGCACCCTGTTCGGACCGGTGCTGGGCGCCGCGGTCCTGACACTCGTATCGGAGGGCATCAACGCGGCGCTCGAGGTCGGCGGGCACGAGATCCCGGGCGTGAAGCAGATCCTCTACGGCATCGCGCTGGGGGCGTCGATCATGTTCATGCCCCACGGCATCTGGCCCGGCATCGCCCGGCGCCTCGGCTTCGAGCGTTCGCAGGATGACGAGGATGCCTGATCCCAACGACACGCTGCTCGAGGTCACCGACGTCTCCAAGAGCTTCCGCGGCCTGCGCGCCGTCGCCAGCGCATCGCTCACGGTGCGGCGGGGCGAGATCGTCGCGCTCATCGGGCCGAACGGGGCCGGCAAGACCACGCTGTTCAACCTGGTCGCCGGCGTGATGCCGCCCGACGAGGGCCGCATCCGCTTCCTCGGGCAGGACATCGCCGGCTGGCGGCCGGACCAGGTGTGCGCCGTGGGCATCGGCCGCACCTTCCAGGTGGTCAAGCCGTTCGCCGACATGACGGTGCTCGAGAACGTGATGGTGGGGGGCTTCCGCGGGACTTCCGACCGCCGGGTCGCGCGCGCCCGCGCCGAGCGCGCGCTGCGCGACCTCGACATGTGGTCGCTGCGGGACCGGCCCGCTTCCGCGCTGACGCTGCCCGACCGCAAGCGGCTCGAGGTCGCCCGCGCGCTCGCCTGCGAGCCGCAGCTGCTGTTGCTCGACGAGGTCATGGCGGGGCTGCGCCCGACCGAGACCGACATCATGGTGGCGACCTTCCGCCGGCTCAATGCCGAGCAGGGCGTGACCATCCTGCTCATCGAGCACGTGATGCGGGCGGTCATGGCGCTGGCGCAGCGCGTGTACGTCCTGCACCACGGCGAGATCATCTCCTCCGGCACGCCGCAGCAGGTCACGAACGACCCGCGGGTGCTGGAGAGCTATCTCGGGACGGGGGCGGTGCACTGATGCTGGACGTCCGGGAACTCTCCGTCTACTACGGCGACGCCCAGGCGCTCGACCAGGTGAGCATGTCGGTGGGCGCCGGCGAGATCGTGGCGCTGGTGGGCGCGAACGGCGCGGGCAAGACTTCGCTCATCCGCAGCGTGGCCGGCATCCTCAAGCCGCGCTCCGGCTCGATCCGCTTCGAGGACCAGGAGATCGCGGGCCTCGACAGCCATCGGGTCTGCAACCGCGGCATCGGCCAGGTCGCCGAGGGCCGCCAGGTCTTCCCCTCGCTCACCGTCCTGGAGAACCTGCAGGTCGGGGCGATGCTGCCGCGTGCCCGCGCCGGGGCGGAGCGGGCGCTCGAACATGTCTTCGCGCTGTTTCCGCGCCTGAAGGAGCGGGCCGGCCAGGACGCCGGCACGCTCTCGGGCGGCGAGCAGCAGATGCTCGCCATCGGTCGCTGCCTGATGGGCGCACCCCGCCTGATCATGTTCGACGAGCCCTCGCTCGGGCTCGCGCCTTCGGTGGTAGCCGAGGTCCTCGACACGATCCGCCGGCTGCATGCCGAGGGCATGACGATCCTGCTGGTCGAGCAGAACGTGGCGGCCTCGCTGCACCTCGCGCACAAGGCCTACGTCCTGGAGAACGGTCGCATCGTGCTCCAGGGCAGCGGGGCGGAACTGCTGGACGATCCCCGCGTGCGCGAGGCCTACCTGGGGCTATAGGCGCCCCGGCGCCGAAGACGGTACGGCTTGTACGGCGAGGCGCCCCAACGCGGTCATGCGCCCGGCGCCGCCCCGACGTCACCCGGCTTCGTAGCCGGGTGCAGGACAAGGCGGGGTGCCGAAGACAGTACGGCTTGTACGGCGAGGCGCCCCAACGCGGTCATGCGCCCGGCGCCGCCCCG
>CAZDYQ010000012.1:0-49727 GCA_964509685.1 uncultured Burkholderiaceae bacterium | reverse complement strand
ACCATCAGCAGGATGCCGGTGCCGAAGCCGGCATAGCCGAAGGCCACCGCCCTGCCCAGGCCGACGTGGAACCAGCGCCCCAGCATGACCGAAGCCGGCACCATGCCGATCAGCGAGGCGCCGATTCCGAGGGTGATGCCGTTCGCCAGGATGAAGTGCCAGCGCGCCTGCGCCCAGCCGGCGGCGAAGGTGCCGAATGCCACGCAGGCCATGCCGAGGAGGTAGCAGAAGCGCGGGCCGAATCGGTCGAACGCCATGCCCGAGAACGGCGCGGCCAGCCCCGCGACGAACAGGTAGGTCGAATAGACCGAGGTCACCTGCACGCGCGAGAAACCGAATTCGGCCTCGATCGGCAGCAGGAAGACCGCCCAGGTCTCGGCAAGGCCGCGCCCGATGAAGTTGCATCCGAAGGCGAGCGCGAGGACGATCGTGGTGAGCGGCACGATCTGCCCGGCGCCGCTGCCGGCGCCGGAGGGGGCGCCGCGGCTCATTGCGACAGCAGCGCCCGGTAGAGCGACAGGTACTTCCGGGCGGCGGCGTTCCAGGAGTAGTCCCTGGCCATCGCCCGCTGCATGAGCGAGCGCCAGAGCGTCTGGTCCGCCCAGGCGTCCGCCGCCCGGTCGATGGCCGCCGCCAGCGCCTCGCCGGTCGGCTCGTCGAAGACGAAGCCCGTGGCGGCGTCGGCCTGCAGGTTGTCGTGGTTCGTGTCCGCCACCGTGTCGGCCAGGCCCCCCACCCGCCGCACCAGCGGCAGCGTGCCGTAGCGCAGGCCGTAGAGCTGGGTGAGGCCGCAGGGCTCGAAGCGCGAGGGCACGAGGATCAGGTCGCCCGCCGCGATCAGGCGATGGGCGAGCGCCTCGTCGTAGCCCACGCGCACGGCCACGCGGCCGGGGTTCAGCCGCCCGGCGACGACGAAGGCCTCCTGGATCTCGGGATCGCCCTCGCCCAGCACCGCAAGCTGCATCCCGCGCTCGAGCAGGCGCGGCAGCGCCTCCAGGACGAGGTCCATGCCCTTCTGCCCGGTGAGCCGGCTGACGATCACGGCGAGCGGCGCTTCGGGCGCGGCATCGAGCCCCAGGCTCGCGCGCACCGCCGCCTTGCAGGCGGCCTTGCCGTCGAGGCTGCGCGCCGAGAAGAGCTTGTCGCTGTGGCGATCGGTGGTGGGATCCCAGAGCTTGTAGTCCACGCCATTCAGGATGCCGGACAGGACATTGCGCCGCGAGGCGATGACGCCCTCGTAGCCGCAGCCGAACTCCGGGGTGCAGATCTCCTGGGCATAGCGCGGGCTTACCGTGGTGATGCGGTCGGCATAGACGAGGCCGGCCTTCATGAAGCTGCCGCGGCCATGGAACTCGAGCCCCTCGGGCGTGAGCAGCCGCGCGGGCAGCATCAGGCTCTCGTGCGCATCGAGGTCGAACTCGCCGCTGTAGGCGAGGTTGTGCACCGTGTACACGGTGCGCACCGAATGCGCGGGATGGCCGGCGAGATACGCGAGCGAGAGCGCCGCATGCCAGTCGTGGGCATGCAGGATGTCGGGCGTCCAGAAGGGATCGAACTCGCCGAAGGCGAGATGCGCCGCCACCCAGCCGAGCATCGCGAAGCGCTGCGGATTGTCGGACCAGGGCTGGCCGTCGGGGCCGACGTAGGGATTGCCCTCGCGCGCGTAGAGCCACGGCGCATCGATCACGTAGGCCTGCACGCCCGTCTCGGGCATGCGGCCTTGGCGCACCACCACGCTCGCGGCGCCGAAGGCCGGCCCGAACTCGGCGATCTTCTTCTGCGCGCGCACGCCGTCGCGGATCGCGGGCAGCCCGGGCAGGAGCAGGCGGGCATCGATGCCGCGCTCGTTGAGCACCGGCGGCAGGGCCGCGACGACGTCGCCGAGCCCTCCCGTCTTGACGAGCGGGAAGACCTCGGCGGCCACGTGCAGCACCTTCATGGCGCCGCGTTCATGGCGACGCCATGGAAGGGAAGTGTCTTCATGCGGGAAGTTCCTCGAGCATCTTCCGGGTGATGAGCGTGATGCCGCCGGGGCTGCGATAGAAGCGCTTCGCGTCGAGTTCCGGGTCCTCGCCGGCCACGAGGCCGTCCGGGATCACGCAGCCGTGGTCCACCACGCAGCGGGTCAGGCGGGCGCCGCGGCCGACCTCCACCGCCGGCAGGAGCACGGACTCCGTGACCCGCGCGTACGAATGCACCCGGCACTTCGAAAAGAGCAGCGAGCGGTCCAGCCGCCCCGAGATGATGCAGCCGCCCGAGACGGTGGACTCGATGGCCATGCCGACGCGATCTCCCATGTTGTGCACGAACTTCGCCGGCGGCAGCTGCTCCTGGTAGGTCCAGATTGGCCAGGAGGTGTCGTAGAGATTGAGCTCCGGCACCGTGGCCGTGAGGTCGATGTTGGCCGACCAGTAGGCGTCCACCGTGCCGACGTCGCGCCAGTAGGGCTGCTGCTCGGGACCGTCGCGCACGCAGCTCATGCTGAAGGGATGCGCCAGCGCATGGCCCTCGCGCACCACCATCGGGATGATGTTGCGCCCGAAATCGTGCGCCGACGAGGGGTCGAGGACGTCGCGGGCGAGCAGGTCGTACAGGTACTCGGCATTGAAGATGTAGATGCCCATCGAGGCGAGCGCGACATCGGGCCGGCCGGGGATCGGCGGCGGGTCGGCGGGCTTCTCGATGAACTCCAGCACCCGGCGCGACTCGTCGATGTGCATCACACCGAAGCCGGTGGCGTCCATGCGTGGCACTTCGATGCAGCCCACGGTGCAGTCCGCCCGGCTGTTCACATGGTCGGCCAGCATGCGGGCGTAGTCCATCTTGTAGACATGATCGCCCGCGAGCACCACGATGTATTCAGGGTCGTTCGCCCGCACGATGTCGAGGTTCTGGTACACGGCATCCGAGGTGCCGCGATACCAGGAGGTCTCGTCGATGCGCTGCTGCGCCGGCAGGAGGTCGATGAACTCGCCCATCTCGGGCTTGAGGAACGACCAGCCGCGCTGCAGGTGGCGCAGGAGGCTGTGCGACTTGTACTGCGTGAGCACGCCGATCCTGCGCAGGCCCGAGTTCATGCAGTTGGACAGCGCGAAGTCGATGATGCGGAACTTGCCGCCGAAGTACACCGCCGGCTTGCAGCGGATGTCGGTCAGGTGCATGAGGCGGCTGCCGCGACCGCCGGCCAGCAGCAGTACCATCGCGCGCCGTGGCAGGCGACGTTCGGTGTGATCGACCTTCATGTGAAGAATCCCGCGTTGTGCGTCGCGCCGCCTGCACCGACCGGCGCGTACCCTGCCGCGATTATGCTTCAAGGCCCGGCACTGGCGAGTGGTCGGCGCGACTTGTCGCTCGCCCGCCTCGCGCCCAGACTACGGGGCAATGGCCATGCCCGCCGGGCGGCCCGGCGAGCCACGCGCGGCCGCCCGGCTGCCCGCGCGGGCCCATGACGACGGAGAGCCGATGAGATTGCGCGAACCCAGGGTGCTCGCGGCGGTGGTCGCCGCCGGCGCCCTGCTCACCGTGGCGGGCAAGTACGCCGACCTCGCCTGGCTGGTCTGGACCTTCAAGCCGCTCACCACCGCCGTGCTGTGCTGGGTGGCCTGGCGCCGTGGCCTGGCAGGCGACCGCTACGCCAGGCTGGTCACCGCCGGGCTGCTGCTGTCGCTGGTGGGAGACACGCTGCTCATCGACCCCTCGCTCTTCCTCGCCGGCCTCGTCGCCTTCCTGCTCGCGCACCTGTGCTACCTCGCCGCCTTCGCCACCGGTGTCGGCTGGTTCCCCCGGCTGCAGCCCTTCGGCGCCGCCGCGGTCGTCGCCGGCGCGGTGCTGCTCGTCCTCTGGCCGTCCCTGCCCGGGAGCCTGCGCCTGCCGGTGCTCGCCTACGTCCTCGCGATCGGGCTGATGGTCGGGCAGGCCCATGCCCGCGCGGCGATCGCCCCGCTGCGCGAGAACCGGCGCGCCGCGGCGGGCGCCACCCTGTTCCTCCTCTCGGACGCCCTGCTTGCGATCGACCGCTTCCATACGCCCTTCCCGGCGGCCCCGCTGGTCGTGCTCGGCAGCTACTGGGCGGCGCAGACGCTGATCACGCTGTCGATCCCCGACGCCGAGCTGGAGCCCGAGCCCCTGCGGGTGCGCGGCTGAAGGCGGCCGGCGCCGGTATCATCGGCGCCATGTCAGCCACTGCCCTCGTCGAGGCGGCCCGCCTCCTCTCGTCGCGGCTTGCCGCGATGCGTTTCTCCCCGCCCGTCGCCTTCGTCTACAACCCGCTCGAGTACGCCTTCGCGCCGCACGAGGCCTACCTGCGTCGCTTCGGCGAGGGGCATCGTCGCGTGGTGTTCGTCGGCATGAATCCCGGCCCGTTCGGCATGATGCAGACCGGCGTTCCCTTCGGGGAGATCGCGGCGGTGCGCGACTGGATGGGCATCGAGGCGCCGGTCCGGCCGCCGGCGTCGATGCATCCGAAACGGCCGATCCTGGGATTCGACTGCCCTCGCTCGGAGGTGAGCGGCAAGCGGCTGTGGGGCTGGGCGGCGCAACGCTTCGGCAGCGCCGAGGCGTTCTTCGCGGAATGCCTGGTGCTGAACTACTGCCCGCTGGTCTTCCTGGAGGCGGGCGGGCGCAACCTCACGCCCGACCGGCTGCCGCGCGCCGAGCTCGAGCCGCTCCAGCAGGCCTGCGACGAACACCTGCGCCTCGCGCTCGCCGAGCTGCGCCCGGAATGGGCGATCGGCGTGGGTGGCTATGCCTGCCAGCGGATCGCGGCGGCGCTCGGGCGCAAGCCCGGCGACGGCGGGTCGCCGCGCATCGCGACGGTGCTGCATCCGAGTCCCGCGAGTCCCACCGCCAACCGGGGCTGGGCCGAGGCCGCCGAGCGCCAGCTCGCCGAACTCGGCGTCTTCGACCCTACCTGAGGTAGCCCCAGGACCTGAGCCGCGAGACGGCGTACTGCGAGGCGCCGCCCTGGCGCACCGCGTTCGCATAGCGGGCGTAATGCGTCGCGGCCTCGCGGCGCATCCCGCCGCCCTCCAGGGCGACGCCCTTCAGGAAGGTGATGCCCGGATCGCCCGGCAGGCGCCTGTCGAAGGCATCGAAGCGCGCGAAGGCGCCGGCATAGTCGCGCAGGCCAAGGCTCGCGATGCCGGCGAGCCTGATCGCCTGCGCCTCCTTCGGGTCGATCGCGCTGGCGATCTCGGCATAGCGCTTTGCGTCGGCCGGGCGCTTCTGGGCGACGAGGCAGCGCGCCATGAGCACATTGGCCGCGTAGTCGCGCGGCGCGGACTTGAGCGCGGTCCGGTAGTGACCCTCGGCATCGCCGTGCCTGCCGCGCGCATCCTCGGCCTCCCCCTTCTGGCAGGCCTGGATGGCCGGTCGCAGGGCGCGCAGCCGCGACGTGTTGTCCATGAAGCGCTCGCGCTGCTGCGGCAGGCGCGACGTGTCCGCGTACTTCTCCTGCGCGAGGCGCCGCGCCGTCTCGACGCGCTCGGCCGGCATGGGATGGGTGGAGAACATCGTCTGCAGCATGCCCGGCTTGGACTTCTGCTCCGCGAGCAGCAGCTGGTGCAGGCTCGTCATGCCGCTCGCCGGATAGCCCGCTCGGGCCATGTACTCCTGCCCCAGGGCGTCGGCCTCGCGCTCGTGCTCGCGCGAGTAGGCCGACAGCAGCGCGCTCGCGCCGACCTGGCTGGCGAGCCCGACGAGGCCGCTCCACTGGGAATCGGAGGTCGCCACGCCGAGGCCGACCACGGCCGCCTGGGCCAGCATCGCCTGGCCCTGGCGCTGCGCCGCGTGGCGGGCATTGACATGGCCGATCTCGTGGCCGAGGAGCGCGGCCAGCTCGGCCTCGGACTGCATCTCGGTCATGATGCCGCGGGTCACGCCCATCGAGCCGCCCGGGAAGGTGTAGGCGTTCACGTAGTTCGCGTTGAGCACGCGATACGAGTACGGCATGTCCGGGCGATGGCTGCGCCGCGCGAGCTCCGCGCCGACGCGGCTCACGTAGGCGTTCGCCTGCGCGTCCTGCGCCTCGCCCAGGTCCTGCGAGAACTGGTGCGGCGCCACCTGCGCATCGACCGAGCGCTCCTGCGCCTCGCTCATCCCGACGAGGATGGTTTCCCCGGTCACCGGGGACGTCGCGCAGCCCGACAGGCTGGCGAGCGCGGCCGCGCCGCTGCTCGCCCCGATGAGCCACAGCAGGTCGCGCCGTCGCAGGCGCCCCCTGCCCAGCCGCTCCGCCAGCCCCGCCGGACCACCGGCCGTGCGGTCATCGATCCCCCGGTCGATCATCGCTACCCCCAGTCCCTGTCGATTCCCTGTCGTGATTCCCGTCGGCTCTCCCCTGGCCGCATCGTGCCGCGCCGAGATGCCCCGCCGGTGGACAGGGTCGCGGCAATGCGGGGATGCTGATGGCCGTCACCCACCGAGGTTCCATCCCAGGGAGGGCCCCATGGCCATCGACAAGGCAGTCTACACAGCCCACGCCACGTCCGTCGGCGGGCGCACCGGCACGAGCGAAACGTCCGACGGCGCGCTGAAGGTCCAGCTCTCGACACCGAAGGAGCTGGGCGGCGACGGCGGGCCGGGCACCAATCCCGAGCAGCTGTTCGCCGCCGGCTACTCGGCCTGCTTCATCGGCGCCATGAACGCGGTCGCCGCGCGGCAGAAGATCCGGCTCGAGAGCCCGCCGAAGATCGACGCGGACGTCTCGATCGGCCCGCTCACCGGCAAGCCGGGCGCCTTCGGGATCGCGGTCGAGATGCGCATCAGCGTGCCGGGGCTCGAGCGCGAGGCCGCCGAGAAGCTCGTGGCCGAGGCGCACGAGGTCTGCCCCTACTCGAACGCCACCCGCGGCAACGTGGACGTGAAGCTGACCGTCGTCTGAGCGCGGTCAGCGCCCGAAGCGCAGCACCCCGCGGCCGTCGAGCTCGCGGCGCAGCTCGCCGCGATACCACAGCGCATGCAGGTGGGCGAGCGCCTCGCCCAGCGCGAACGTGAGTTCGTGCGTATTGAAGCGCCGCCCGAAGAGGGAGGGCATGAGATCGCAGGCGGAGATCGGCGCCTCCGCGGTCGCCTTGCGGGTCACCTCGAGCCGGTCGGCATGGTGGTCGTGCTGCTGCCCGAGGCGCACGTGCAGCTTCGTGAAGGGCCGTCCGTGCGAGGGCAGCACGAGGGTGTCCTCGGCGCAGTCCTCGTAGGCGCGCAGCGACTCCAGGTACCAGTCGAGCGGATTCGCCTCGGGCTCGATCTCGAACACCGAGACGTTGGTGGAGATGCGCGGCAGCACCATGTCGCCCGAGATCAGGATCGGCTGCCCGCCGTCCTCGGTGTAGAGCGCGATGTGCTCGGCCGAATGGCCGGCGCCCGGGATGAGACGGAAGGTGCGCTCGCCGATCCGGATGCGCTCGCCGCCGCGGATGCGGTGGAACCACTCCGGCACCGACGGCACCAGGCTGCGGAAGTAGGTCCGCCCCCGGGCCCGCAGGGCGTCGAGCTGCTCCTCGTCCACCACGCCGTGGCGACGGTAGTGGGCCACCTGCGACTCGCCGTCCTTCTCCGGCGTGATCGAGGTGAGCACGCGCGCCGTCATGTACTCGCCCTGGCTGATCCAGAGCGGGGCATCGAAGCGGCGGTGCAGCGTGTCCGCCATGCCGATGTGGTCGGGATGCGAATGCGTGCAGAGCAGCCGCAGGATCGGCAGGCCGTCGAGCCCCTCGGCAAAGAGCCGTTCCCAGGCCTCGCGCACGGGCTCGGAGGCGATCCCGCAATCGACCAGGGTCCAGCCGCTGCGGCCCTCGAACTCGTCCCGCAGCAGCCACAGGTTGATGTGGTCGAGCGCGAACGGCAGGGGCATGCGCAGCCAGAAGATCCCGGGCGCGACCTCGATGCGCTCGGTGATGCGTGGCAGGCGCTCGCCCAGGGGATAGTCGAGCTGGTGTTCGAGGGGATTCATGCAGACTGCTCCGGTGCGGGCGGCTCCTCACGCGCACCCGTCGAGAATTGACGTCCTTGTCGTCGGTCGCCGAAGATAGCATGCCCCGGGACGGCCTCCCTGGCCGGCCGGCGCGGCGCGCACCCATCAAGGAGCCAGCAATGCAGGAACTTCGCGGACTGGATTTCGGCCTCGGCGAGGACATCGAGGCCCTGCGCGATGCCGTTCGCCAGTTCGTCGCGCGCGAGATCGCGCCGATCGCCGGGGCGGTGGACACCAACGACCACTTCCCGCTCGAGCTGTGGCGCAAGCTCGGGGAGCTCGGCGTGCTGGGCATCACCGTGTCGGAGGAATACGGCGGCGCCGACCTCGGGTACCTCGCGCACATCGTGGCGATGGAGGAGATCTCGCGCGGCTCCGCAGCGATCGGCCTGTCCTACGGCGCGCACTCGAACCTGTGCGTCAACCAGATCTTCCGCAACGGCACGGAGGCGCAGAAGCGCAAGTACCTGCCGAAGCTGGTGAGCGGCGAGCACGTCGGCGCGCTGGCGATGAGCGAGGCGGGCGCCGGCTCCGACGTGGTCTCGATGAAGCTGCGTGCCGACTTCCGCGGCGACCGCTGGATCCTCAACGGCACCAAGTTCTGGATCACGAACGGTCCCGATGCCGACGTGATGGTCATCTACGCCAAGAACGACATCGAGGCGGGGCCGCGCGGCATCACCGCCTTCATCGTCGAGAAGACCTTCCCCGGCTTCTCGGTGGCGCAGAAGCTCGACAAGATGGGCATGCGCGGCAGCACGACCGGCGAGCTGGTGTTCGACAACTGCGAGGTGCCGGCCGAGAACGTGCTGGGCGGCCTCGGCGACGATCCGCTCACCGGCGTCGGCCGGGGCGTGAACGTGCTGATGAGCGGGCTCGACTTCGAGCGGGCGGTGCTCTCGGGCGGCCCCCTCGGCATCATGAGCGCGTGCATGGACGTGGTGGTGCCCTACGTGCACGAGCGCAAGCAGTTCGGCCAGCCGATCGGCGAGTTCCAGCTCATGCAGGGCAAGCTCGCCGACATGTACTCGACGATGATGGCCTGCCGCGCCTACGTGTATGCGGTCGGTCGCCAGTGCGACCTGTCGCGCGAGGGCAAGGTGGACGTGCGCTCGCTGCGCAAGGATGCGGCGGCGGCCATCCTCTATGCCGCCGAGAAGGCCACCTGGATGGCCGGCGAGGCCATCCAGGCCCTGGGCGGCACCGGCTACCTGCGCGAGAGCCCGGCGGGGCGGCTGTGGCGCGACGCCAAGCTCTACGAGATCGGCGCCGGCACTTCCGAGATCCGGCGCATGCTCATCGGCCGCGAGCTGTTCGCGGAAACGATGTAGCCGCCTCGCGCGCCGCGGGGGCATCGAGCGGCGGCGCCCCGGCCGCCGCCGCCCGCGACATCGCGAGTTCCGCCACCAGCGGCCCGAGGATCGCCGCAAGCATCGGCGCCTTGTCGGCGTCCAGCATCTGCCGATGGTCGCAGGCCATGTGGTGGCGATCGATGCCGTCGGGCGCGAACGGCCCCCAGCCGAGGAGCGGATCCTCGTCCACGTAGCTCTGGCGCTGCTCCCGATGCTCGGCGGTGATCAGCGTCAGGCGTCCCCATTCGAGCGGTTCCGGCCGGTAGCTGCGCCACAGCGCGAGCGCGGCCGAAGCGTGCGCCTGCAGGTCGCGGGCGAGTGCCAGGTCGCCGAGCTCGGCGCGGGCCTCGGCGGTGAAGATGCTCTCGTCCCTGCGGCCGCCGCGACTCTCGAGCAGCCAGCGCACGTGGGCCATCGCGCGCGCGAGCATCGGTCGCGGCCCCTGGCGCGCGAGCTCGCGGGCCAGAAGGGCCACGCGCCCGGCGAGCGAGCGCCGCGGCGGATAGCCGGGCGCGAAACAGTCGAGCAGGCACAGCATCGCCACTTCGACACCCTCGACACGCAGCTGCCGGGCGATCTCCCACGCGAACTTGCCGCCCAGCGAATAGCCGGCGAGCGCATAGGGACCGACCGGGCAGGCGATGCGCAGCTCCTCCACCATCCGCGACGCGATGCCGGGCAGGCTCGAGGTGCGTAGCTCCTCGGTGGGGAAGGCGCCCACGTCGAGCACGTAGAGCGGCTGGTCCGGGCCGAGCGCGCGGGCGAGCGCCTCGAACACGATGACCGCGCTGCCGTAGCCCGACAGGAAGACGAGCGGCGGGCGGCTGCCGCCGGGCTGGATGGGCACCACGCAACCCAGGCGGGCCGAGGGATCCTCGCGCGTGCGCTCCACCAGCGCGGAGAAGCGGCGCACGGTGGGCGCCTCGAAAAGTCGCGCGGTGCGGATCCGCACGCCGAAAGCGCGCTCGACCTCGGCCACCATCTTGACGGCCAGGATCGAATGGCCACCCGCGGCGAAGAAGTCGTCGTCGGGGCCCAGGGCCGGAGCGCCGAGCGCGGCGCGCCAGATGGCGAGCATGCGCTCGGCGGTGGGGCCGAGCGGCCCGGCGTCCGCCGACGCCGGCGTCGCGGCCGGCCGGCTGCGGGCCATCGCACGCAGCGCGTCGCGGTCGAGCTTGCCGTTGGGACTGATCGGCAGCCGCTCCAGCACGACGATCGAACGCGGCAGCATGTAGGCGGGCAGGCGCTCGCGCAGCCGCGTCTCGAGGCCGGCCTCGCCGCCCTCGGGTGCGCCGGCGACGAAGGCGAGCAGGCGGTTCTCGCCCGCGGCGTCCGGCTCGACGAGCACCGCGGCCTCCGCGACGCCGGGGCAGTCGCGCAACGCGTGCTCGATCTCGCCCGGCTCGATGCGGAAGCCGCGCAGCTTGACCTGGGCATCGGCGCGGCCGATGAACTCGATCTCGCCATCCTCGCGCCAGCGGACCAGGTCGCCGCTGCGATACAGGCGATCGCCCGGGCCACCGAAGGGATCGGTCACGAAGCGCTCGGCGGTCAGCCCGGGCTGGCCGAGGTAGCCGCGTGAGACGCCCGGACCGCCGATGTAGAGCTCGCCCACCAGGCCGATCGGCACCGGCCGGCCGGCGGCATCGAGCACATGGCAGCGCGTGTTGGCGATCGGCCGGCCGATGGGAATGCGCAGGCGCAGCGGGTCGGTCGCGCGCGCCGCCACCTGGTCGATCTCGTGCCAGGTCGCGAAGGTGGTCGTCTCCGTCGGTCCGTACACGTTGACGAGCCGCGCCGGCCCGCCGGCGCCTGCCACGGCGTGCACCGCCGCGGGGCTTGCCGCCTCGCCCCCGAACAGCAGCAGGCGCAGGCCGGCGAACGCGTCGGGCTCGGCCATGGCGAAGGCATTGAACAGCGCCGTGGTGAGGAACATCGTCGTGATCCGGTCGCGCGCGATGCGCTCGCGAAGCGTCGCGGCCGACAGCAGCGCGTCGCGATCGACCACCGCGAGGGTGAGGCCGTTGGCGAGCGCGCCCCAGATCTCGAAGGTCGCCGCATCGAACGAGATGTTCGAGGCGAGCGCGATGCAGTCGTCGTCCGCCGGCCGGAAGTAGTCGGTTTCGCAGACGAGGCGCAGGACGTTGCGATGGGTCACCATCACGCCCTTGGGCCGGCCGGTCGAGCCCGAGGTATAGACGACATAGGCGAGCGACTGCGCGGTCGCGCCGGCATCGGGCGGTGCCTCGCCGTCCTCGGCCAGCGGGCCACGGTCGATCGCGACGGCTGGCGCCGGCAGCGGGTCGCCCAGCGCCGCGAGCGAATCGGCGGTGCCGACGAAGGCGGCGGGACGCGCGTCCTCGATCATCAGGCGCAGGCGCTCGACCGGATACGACGCATCGAGCGGCAGGTAGGCGCCGCCCGCCTTCACGATGCCCAGCGCCGTCACGACCAGGTCGATCCCGCGCGGCAGGGCCATCGCGACGATGCGGTCGGGCCCGACGCCGAGCGCGCGCAGGCGCCGGGCGAGCCGGTTGGAGCGAATGTCGAGCTCGCGGTAGTCGATGCGCGCATCGCCCTCGATCACCGCCGTCGCGTCGGGCCGTTCGGCGACCACCTCGGCGAAGCGCGCGGCGAGCGTCGCATCGGCGGGGAACGGCCGCGCGGTGCGGTTCCAGCCATCGATCCGCTCGTGGTCGGCCGGATCGACGATGTCGAGCGCATCGACGAGCGTCGAGGGCGACGCCACAATCGCACGCAGCAGGCGCTCGAACTGGCGGCACAGCCGCGCCGCGGCGGCGGCATCGAAGAACGCGCGCGCGTACTCGAGCTGGCCCTGCAGGCCGGATGCCGAGCCCATCAGCGACATCGCGAGGCTGAACTTCGCCCCGGCCGTGCCCACCTTCTGGGCGCGGCAATCGAGCCCCTCGAGACGCAGGGTGGCGTCGGGCCGATCCTGCAGCGCCAGGCTCGCCTGGAACACCGGGTTGCGCCCGGGCGCGCGCGGCAGGTTGAGCGCGGCCACTACCCGGTCGAAGGGGACGGAGCGGTCGTCCAGCGCCGCCACGAGGCGCTCGCGCGTGCGGTCGAGGAAGGCGTCGAAACCGATGCCGTCGCTCGGGGCGACCCGCAGCGCGAGCATGTTCACGAAGTAGCCCACCAGCGGCTCCACTTCCGCCGGCTCGCGGCCGGCGACCGGGGTGCCGACGGCGAAGTCGCGCTGGCCGCTGTGCCGCGCGAGCAGGACCTGGAAGGCAGCGAGCAGCACGGCGAAGAGCGTGGCGTCGTGCCGGCGGCCGAGCTCGCGCAGGCGTTCCACGAGGTCCGCATCGATGTCGAACGCGACGAGCCCGCCTTCCGGATCGGCCTCGCCGGGCGGCACCGCGGCAGGGGGAAGGCGCAGGTCCTCGACGCCCGCGAGCCGCTCGCACCAGCGCGCGAGGGCGGCGTCGCCCTCGGCGCCGGCATCGAACTGCGCCCGCCAGCGGGCATGGTCCACGAACTCCAGCGCCGGCGCGAGGCCGACATGGCGACCGCCGCTGGCCGCGATGCGGTAGCGCTCGCCGATCTCCCGCGTGAGCACCCCCATCGACCAGCCGTCGCTGACCAGGTGGTGGACGACGAGCTGGAGGACGTGCTCGTGCGGCGACAGGCGGACGAGGATGGCCCGGGCCAGCGGCGGCCGGCCCGGATCGAAGGGGGTGCGGGCATGCTCGCCCAGGAGCTTCTCCGCGGCCGCCGCGGGATCGGTGCCCGCGCGCGGGCCCGCAAGGTCCACTTCCTCGAGCCGCGGCAGAGCCGCCTCGTCCACCTGCTGCCAGGCGACGCCATCGCGCAGGAAGAAGCGGGTGCGCAGCGCCCGGTGCCGCGCGAGCGTGCCGAGCACGGCCTCGCGCAGGGCCTCGACGACGAGCCCGCCCTCGATGCGGGTGGTCATGACGATGTGGTAGCGCGCCCCGGGACCGGCCATCGACTCCACGAATAGGAGCGCCGCCTGGGCAGGGGTGGCGGGCGCCGGCTCGCCC
Source organism: uncultured Burkholderiaceae bacterium (assembly GCA_964509685.1). Lineage (GTDB taxonomy): Bacteria > Pseudomonadota > Gammaproteobacteria > Burkholderiales > Burkholderiaceae_E > JAMLIN01. Next base: position 36,381 of record CAZDYQ010000012.1, on the reverse strand, counting down.
GGGTCGCCGGGTTCCGGGCCTCCCCGATGGCTCGCCCCGGCGAGCTCGGCGTCGCGACGGGCGAGCGCGGCATCGAGCCGGGCGGCGAAGGCCGCGACGGTCGGGGCGTCGAAATGCGCCCGCAAGGGAAGCTCCACGCCCAGGCGCGAGCGCAGCCGGGCATTCGCGCGGGCGGCCAGCAGCGAATGCCCGCCGAGCCGGAAGAAGTCGTCGTCGGCCCGCGCGACCGGCACGCCCAGCACCTCGGACCAGATACCGGCGACCAGGCGTGCGCTCTCCCCTTCGAGCGGGGCGGGCGGGCGGTCGCCCGCCGGCCCGACCGGGTCCGGCACGCGCAGGGCCCGACGGTCGAGCTTGCCGTTGGGCAGCAGCGGCATCCGCGCGAGATCCACGAACAGCCCCGGGACCATGTAGTCGGGCAGCACCGCGTGCAGGGCCGCCCGCAGGCGGTCATGGTCCGCTTCGCCGGCCACCCAGGCGACCAGCTGCGGCCCGGCGACCGGATGCTCCACCACACCCACGGCGGCCGCGCGCACGCCCGGCTGTTCCGAGAGCACCGTCTCGATCTCGCCGGGCTCGATCCGGAACCCGCGGTACTTGACCTGGGCGTCCGCGCGGCCGAGGAACTCGATCCGGCCGTCGGGGCGCAGCCGGCCAAGGTCGCCCGTGCGGTAGAGCCGACCGCCCCGCCCCGGGCCGAACACGTCGGCCACGAAGCGCTCGGCGGTGAGCTCGGGCCGGTTGAGGTAGCCGCGGGCCACGCCCGCCCCGCCGATCCAGATCTCGCCGGGCTCGCCGTCGGGCACCGGGCAGCGCGCGGCATCCAGCAGGTGCACCGTGGTGCCCGCCGTCGGCACGCCGAGCGGCACCGTGCCGCTCTCGCCCCCGGGCGCGCAGCGATGGAACAGGGAGTTCACGGTGCACTCGGTCGGCCCGTAGAAGTTGTAGAGCACGCCGCGGGCCAGCCGCGCCCAGCGCCGGGTCTCCGCCGCGGGCAGGACCTCGCCGCCGGCGACCATCGCGCGCACGGGAAAGGGGCCGGGATCGCGCTCGAGCTCGTCGAGGATGCCCGCGAGCAGGCTGGGCACCGCCGAGGCGATGGTCACCCCGTGCTCGCGGATCGCCGCGAGGATCGCGCGCGGATCGCGCAGCGCCTCCTCGTCGAGCATGACGCCGGTAGCGCCGGCGAGCAGCGGCGCCCACAGGCCCAGCGACGCGCCGTCGAAGGAGACCGGGGTGCGCATCAGGATGCGATCCTCGGGCCGGATCCCGAGCGCCTCGAGCTCCCAGAGCATCTCGGCCACGATGTTGCGCCGCTCGACCATCACGCCCTTGGGGCGGCCGGTCGAACCGGAGGTGTACACCACGTAGGCCAGGTCCTCGGGCGCCAGCGGATAGCCCGGGTCGGCATCGTCCTCCGCCGCGATGCGGCCCGCCTCGGCGAAGGGGCAGACGACGCGTGGCGGATCGGCCATGCCGAGCGAGCCGGCGAGGCCCGCGCGCGCGACCAGGATCCGCGCGCCCGCGTCGGCGAGGATGAAGCGCAGCCGGCCGGGAGGCGCCGCGGGATCGAGGGGCAGGTAGGCGCCGCCCGCCTTGAGGACGGCCAGCAGCGCGATCCAGAGCTCCGGGCCGCGCGGCAGGCACACGCCGACGATCGACTCGCGGCCGACGCCGGCCGCCCTCAGGTAGCGCGCGAGCTGGTTGGCGCGCGCATTGATCGTGCCGAGCGTCCACTCGCCCGCGCCGAAGCGCAGCGCGATCGCCTCGGGGCTCGCCGCGGCGCGGGCCTCCACGAGGCGCGACAGGCAGGCGGCGGCTTCGCCCGCGGCGGTTCGCGCCGCGGCATGCGAAGCTTCCGGCTTGGGCTCGATGTCGAGGGGTTCGCGCACAGTCCCGAGTCCGCCTCTCTCGCTTGTCGTCTCTTCACCGGATCATCGATCCTGATGCAACGCGCGGGAAAGGCAGCACCGCACGGACCAGTGGCCATGGACGGCCGACGGCCGAATTCTATCCCGGCGCCGGGGTTTATCATGCGGGATCGGGACGCACGGCCGGCTCGGCCGACGCCCGCGGTCCGGACATCGAGCGATGAGAAGCGCCAGCGCCCTGAAACCCGCACTGCCACCCCCCGCGCCCGAGCCGCAGGTCGAGCGGCGACGGACGCGGCGCGACGTGGACGTCGCCGATTCCATCGCGCGCACCATCCTCGCCGGCTTCGACCGGCACTACAGCCGCTTCCGCTACCACGCCCAGCTCGCGAAGGCCCGCTACGAGGCGGGCGACTTCCATGCCATCCGGCGGCTGGCGAGCGAGCGGATCGCCTTCTACGACCAGCGGGTGCGCGAGGCGATCGACCGGCTCGAGAAGGAGTTCCAGGCCGAAGAGCTGTCGGAAACCATCTGGCTGCAGGTCAAGCGCCAGTACGTGGGGCTGCTGCGCAAGCACCACCAGCCCGAGCTCGCCGAGACCTTCTTCAACTCGGTGTGCTGCCGGATCCTGCACCGGAGCTACTTTCACAACGACTACATCTTCGTGCGGCCCGCCACGGCGACCGACTACCTCGAGACCGATCCCGTCTCGTACCGCTCGTACTATCCGCTGCAGGTCGGCTGGCGCGAGGCGCTGCGGCAGATGTTCATCGACATCGGGCTCGCGTGCCCCTTCGTGGACATCGAGCGCGACCTGGCGCTGGTGGACGAGGCCCGTATCCGTGAGCTCGGCGAGCACTTCCTGCCCGCGCCCGACTGCCAGTACCAGGTGCTGCGCTCGCTCTTCTTCCGGAACAAGGGCGCCTACCTCATCGGCCGCTTCATCAACGACGGCGAGATCCTGCCCTTCGCCATCCCGCTGCTGCGCAACTCGCGGGGCCGGGTGTACGTGGACACCGTGCTCTTCGGCTCCGACCTCATCGAGTCGCTGTTCAACTTCTCGCGGGCCTACTTCATGGTGGACATGGACGTCCCCTCGGCCTACGTGCGCTTCCTGGTGTCGCTGATGCCGACGAAGCCCGAGGCCGAGCTCTACACCATGCTCGGGCTGCAGAAGCAGGGCAAGACGCTGTTCTACCGCGACCTGCTCTACCACCTGCGCCATTCGCACGACAAGTTCATCGTGGCGCCGGGGATCAAGGGCCTCGTCATGGGCGTGTTCACGCTGCCCTCGACCCCCTACGTGTTCAAGTTCATCAAGGACAGGCGCGGCAAGGACGTCACGCGCGAGTTCGTGAAGTCGCAGTACACCCTGGTGAAGTACCACGACCGCGTCGGGCGCATGGCCGACACCTGGGAATACTCCAAGGTGCCCTTCCCCAAGGACCGGCTCGACCCGGCGCTGCTCGCCGAGCTGTACGAGACCGCGCCGTCGATCGTCACCGACGAGGGAGACTCGATCGTCATCGACCACCTCTACATCGAGCGGCGCATGACCCCGCTCAACATCTACCTCGAGCAGGCGAACCCCGAGCAGCGGCGGCACGCCGTGATCGAGTACGGCAACGCGATCAAGGACATGGTCGCGGCCAACATCTTCCCCGGCGACATGCTCTACAAGAACTTCGGCATGACGCGCCAGGGCCGGGTGGTGTTCTACGACTACGACGAGGTCGCCTACCTCACCGACTGCAACTTCCGGCGCATCCCGCCGCCGCGCACGCCGGAGGACGAGATGGCCTCCGAGCCGTGGTACCCGGTAGGACCCCACGATATCTTCCCGGAGGAGTTCGGCACGTTCCTGCTGGGCAACTCGGACATACGGGAAATCTTCCTCGAGCACCATGCGGACCTGCTCGATCCCGCGTTCTGGCAGGAGAAGCAGGACCACATCCGGCGCGGCATCCTCGACGACGTGTTTCCCTATCCCACCTCGCTGCGATTCCGGCACCCGGACAATGAACGCCGCGGCCGGCCATCCAGCGCCCCCTGACGGAGAAAGACCATGAGCGATCCCATCGTCATCGTTTCCGCCGCCCGCACGCCGATCGGCGCCATGCAGGGCGAGCTTGCCTCGCTCGCCGGCCACGAGCTGGGCGCCGTCGCGATCCGCGCCGCCGTCGAGCGCGCCGGCATCGCCCCGGACCGGGTCCAGGAGGTCATCATGGGCTGCGTGCTGCCCGCCGGCCAGGGCCAGGCGCCCGCGCGCCAGGCCGCGATCGGCGCCGGCCTGCCCGTGTCGGCCGGCGCCAGCACGCTCAACAAGGTCTGCGGCTCCGGCATGAAGGCCGCCATGCTCGCCCACGACCTGCTCGTCGCGGGCAGCCAGGACGTGGTCGTCGCCGGCGGCATGGAGAGCATGACGAACGCGCCCTACATGATGCTCAAGGGCCGCGGCGGCTATCGCTACGGGCACGCCACGCTCTTCGACCACATGGCCTACGACGGCCTCGAGGACGCCTACGACAAGCTGCCCAACGGCGGCGGCAAGTCGATGGGCATGTTCGCCGAGGACTGCGCCTCGAAGTACAAGTTCACCCGCGAGGAGCAGGACGCCTACGCGATCGAGTCCACCCGGCGCGCCCGCACCGCGAACGAGGACGGCAGCTTCCAGTGGGAGATCGCGCCGGTGAAGATCGCCGGGCGCAAGGGCGAGGTCACCGTCGAGCGCGACGAGTCGCCCTTCAAGGCCGATCCCGCCAAGATCCCGTCGCTGCGACCGGCCTTCCGCAAGGACGGCACGGTCACCGCCGCCACCTCGTCGTCGATCTCCGACGGCGCGGCGGCAATGGTGCTAATGCGCGAGTCCACCGCGAAGGAGCTCGGCTGCACGCCGATCGCCCGCCTCGTCGCCCACGCGACGCATTCGCAGGAACCGCAGTGGTTCACCACCGCGCCGGTCGGCGCCATCGAGAAGCTCTACGCGAAGACGGGCTGGAACACCCGCACCACCGACCTCTTCGAGATCAACGAGGCTTTCGCGGTGGTGACCATGGCCGCGATGCGCGAGCACGACCTGCCGCACGAAAAGGTCAACCTGCACGGCGGCGCGACCGCGCTGGGCCACCCGATCGGCTGCTCGGGCGCGCGCCTGATGGTCACGCTGCTCGGGGCGCTGCGCAAGACCGGTGGCAAGCGGGGCATCGCCACGCTGTGCATTGGCGGCGGCGAGGCGGTCGCGGTCGCTCTCGAGATGGTCTGAGCGACGCGAGGAGACCGGACAGCGCATGGCCACCGCACTGATCGTCGGCGCCTCGCGGGGCATCGGCCTCGAGTTCGTCCGCCAGTACATCGAGGCGGGCTGGACCGTGTTCGCCACCCATCGCAGCGAGGACGACCGCATCCGGCTGCGCGACCTCGGGGCCCACACCCTGAAGCTCGACGTGCTCGAGCCGAACGATATCGCCGGCATGGCCTGGCAGCTCGACGGCGAGCGCATCGACGTCGCGGTCGTCAATGCCGGCGTGTACGGCCCGCGCACCAGCCACATCGCGCAGCCGCCCACCGACGCGGAGTTCGACCTGGTGATGCGCACCAACGTGCTCGCCGCGATGCGGCTCGTGCCGGTGCTCGCGCCGCTGCTGGTGCCGGCGCGCGGCACGCTCGCCTTCCTGTCGAGCCGCATGGGCTCCATCGCGGAGGCGAGCGCCGCCTACGGCATGCTCTACCGGGTGTCGAAGGCGGCGGTGAACATGGTCGCGCGCCTCGCGCACGCGGAATACGGCGGCCAGGGCGTGCGGGTGCTGTCGCTGCATCCGGGCTGGGTGCGCACCGACATGGGCGGGCCCAATGCCGACGTGGAGGTCGATGCGAGCGTGGCGGGACTGCGCCGCGTGATCGCCGACCCGGTCGCCTGGCCGGGCGGCAGCTTCTTCGACTGGCGCGGCCAGTCGCTCGCCTGGTAGGGAGCACGTATGCGGACGCAGCGCATCAGCACCGGATCGACCTTCGAATCGCTCGCCGGCTACTCCCGGGCGGTGGTCGAGGGCAACCGGATCCATGTGTCGGGCACCACCGGCTTCGACTACGCCACCATGCAGATCGATCCCGATCCCGAGGCGCAGGCGCGGCAGTGCTTCCGCAACATCGCGGAGGTGCTGCGCAAGGCGGGCGCCACCCTGGACGACGTGGTGCGGGTGCGCTACCTGCTCGCGGACGCCGCGCTCTTCGAGCGCCTCGCGCCCGTGTTCGCCGAGCACCTGGGGCGCGCCGCGCCGGCGGCCACCGCGATGGTGGTCGGCCTCGTCGATCCCCGCATGAAGATCGAGATCGAGGTCACCGCCGTGCGCGCCGATCCCGGCTCGCACGCCGCATAGGAAGCCACCCATGATCCTGGACGAGGACCGGCGGATGATCCGCGACGCGGTGCGCGAGTACGTCGCCGCGGAGGTCGCCCCCCACGCGGCCCGATGGGACCGCGAGCACGAGTTCCCGGCGAAGGCGCTCGCCGGCCTCGCCGCGCTCGGCGCCTATGGCGTCGCGGTGCCGTCCGAGTACGGTGGCGCGGGCCTCGACTACCTGTGTCTCGCGCTCATCCTCGAGGAGATCGCGGCAGGCGACGGCGCGACCTCGACGATCATCTCCGTCAACAACTGCCCGGTCTGCTCGATCCTGCTCGCCTGGGGCGACGAGCGGCAGAAGCGCGAGTGGCTGGCGCCGCTCGCCCAGGGAAAGATGCTCGGCGCCTTCTGCCTCACCGAACCGCATGTCGGCTCCGAGGCGGGCGGGCTGCGCACCCGCGCCCGGCGCGACGGCAGCGACTACGTCATCGACGGGGTCAAGCAGTTCATCACCTCGGGCAAGAATGGCGACGTCGCGATCGTCATGGCGGTCACCGATCCCGGGGCCGGCAAGCGCGGCATCAGCGCCTTCATCGTGCCGACGGACACGCCCGGCTACCGCGTCGTCGCGCTCGAGAACAAGCTCGGCCAGCATGCCTCGGACACGGCCCAGGTCGCGTTCGAGTCCTGCCGCGTGCCGGCCGCCAACCTCATCGGCGCCGAGGGCGAGGGCCTGAAGATCGCGCTCTCGGGGCTCGAGGGCGGGCGCATCGGCATCGCGGCGCAGTCGGTCGGCATGGCGCGGGCGGCCTTCGAGGCGGCGCTCGCCTACTCGAAGGAGCGCGTCGCCTTCGGCCAGTCGATCTTCGACCACCAGGCGGTGCAGTTCCGGCTCGCCGACATGGCCACGCGGATCGAGGCCGCGCGACAGCTCGTCTGGCATGCCGCCAGCATGAAGGACGCCGGGCTGCCCTGCCTCAAGGAGGCGGCCATGGCGAAGCTCTTCGCCTCGGAGATGGCCGAGCGCGTCTGCTCGGACGCGATCCAGACCTTCGGCGGCTACGGCTATGTCGCGGACTTCCCCGTCGAACGCATCTACCGCGACGTGCGCGTGTGCCAGATCTACGAGGGTACGAGCGACATCCAGCGCATCCTGATCGGGCGCGCCCTGGCGACCGGGCACACGGCCTAGGCCCGGGGACGCCCGCGAACCCGGGAAAAACCGGACCGGCCAGCGCCCGGGGACACTTCCCGAACGCCGGCCACCTGCACGACACTCGCGGCATCTCTCCCGGATGCGTCCGGCACGAATCGCCGGCGCGGGAACGGGGCCCTCGAACGGGCCCCTGCCTGGTCCATGAGGGATGCCGCCATGCGAACGATCCTCGTTACCGGAATCTCCGGTTTCATCGCAAAGCACTGCGCCCGCGAACTGCTCGAGCACGGCTATGCGGTGCGCGGCACCGTACGCCACCGGGACAAGGCCGGACAGGTACGAACGACGCTGGAACGCCACTGCGACGCCTCCCGGCTGGATTTCGTCGAGGCGGACCTCCTGTCCGACGCCGGCTGGGAGGAGGCGATGCAGGGCGTCGATGCCGTGCTGCACCTGGCGTCACCGTTCCCGATGGCGCAGCCCAGGGATCCCGACGAGGTGCTGCGGCCGGCGATCGACGGCACCCTGCGGGTGCTGCGCGCCTGCAAGGGCGCAGGCGTGCCGCGCCTCGTGCTCACCTCCTCGACCGCGGCGGTCGTCCAGGGCCACCAGTCGACACCCCGCCGCAGGTTCACGGAGAAGGACTGGACCAATCTCGCGAGTCCCGTCATCACCGCCTATACCCGCTCCAAGACGCTGGCCGAGCAAGCGGCGCGCGAGTTCGTGAGGTCGGAGGGCCAGGGCCTGGCGTTCGCGACGATCAACCCCGGAGTCGTGCTCGGTCCCGTGCTCGATGCCGACGTCGGGGCGTCCGCCGAGATCGTCCAGCTGATCCTGCGCGGCAAGTACCCGGCCGTACCCCGCATCTGGCTGCCCGTCGTGGACGTGCGCGACGTCGCGCGACTGCACCGCCTCGCGCTGGAGAAGCCCGACCTGGCCGGGGGGCGCTATCTCGCCGTATCCGAGGTGGTGCGATTCGTGGAGTTCGGCCGCGTGCTCCGGGACCGGCTCGGCCACGCAGCGCGCAGGGCGCCCACCCGCGAGCTGCCGGACTTCGTCGTGCGCGCGATGGCCTGGATCGATCCTTCCGTGCGAACTATCCTGCCCGACCTCGGCTTCGAGTACGCCGTCGACAGCTCGCTTACCCGGGACACGTTCGGCATCGACTTCATCCCCTTCACCGAGTCGGCGCCGGCCATGGCGTCCAGCCTGCTGGAGCACGGACTGGCCTAGCGCGTCCCGGGCACGACTCCTGCTCCGCCGGTTGCGTCCGGCCCACGGACGCCGCCACCGGTCGGGCACCGTTCACCGCTCATTCCCGCTCGCGATCCAGGCCGACCGCCCCAGCTTAGGCTGGCATCGTTGTACGAGGGATCTGCAGCATGGACGGTCGCACCAGTCGTTCGCCGGTTCACCGTGCCTCCGGAGCGCGCATCGCGCTCCTGGCCGCCGCCGCGATCCTCGCGTCCGCCTGCACCAGCGCGCCGCACGAGCTGCCGCCGCGCTCCAAGCTCAACCGCTACGAGCTCCAGGCGATCGAACCCGAGATCCGCCGGCATTCCGACTGCCTCGCGCGCGAGGCCGGCTCGCCGGAATCGGTCACCGCGATGACGACGCGCGCCCGGGTCCGCTGCGCCCGAAGCCTCGCACAGCTGCGCGCGCGGCTGCGTGAATTCAACCTGAGCGAGGATGCCCAGCGTCGCTACCTGGGCGCGATCGAGATCGCCTCGCGCAACCAGGCCGTGGCGCGCGCCGCGGGGCCCGACGCCCTAGAATAGCGCCTTCGCCGGCGCCGCCGGCCCTGCCCGCAGCCCGCCGCGCCGCGCCTTGCTCGCGATCCTCGACGTCACCATCCCGTTCTTCGCCCTCGTGCTCTGCGGCTTCCTCGCCGCCTGGCGAGGCAAGCTGCCGCAGCAGACCGTCGCCGCGCTGAACGGCTTCGTCCTCTACTTCGCGCTGCCGGCGATGCTGTTCCGGTTCGCGGCCGGCGCGCCGTTCGCCGACGTGGTGAATCCCCGCGTCTTCCTTTCCTATGCCCTCACGGGCCTGGCGGTCCTCTTCGGCGCCGCGATCGGCCTGCGGCGCCTGCGCGGCGATCGCTGGGACGATGCCGCCTACGGCGCCATGGCCACGGCCTGGGCGAACTGGGGCTACATGGGCATCGCGCTGGTGCCGGCCGTGCTCGGCCCGGCCGCCATGGCGCCGCTGGTGGCGGGCGGCATGGCGGACCTGCTGGTGGTGGTGTCGGCCGCGCTCGCGATCGCCTCGCGCAACGACACCGGCGGAGAGCACTGGCTGCGCGCGCTCGCCGGGGCGCTCGCCGGCATCGCCCGCAACCCGCTGATCTGGTCGGTGGTGGCCGGGCTTGCCGTCAACGGCCTTTCCGTGCCGCTCCCGAAGGCCTTCGACGAGTTCCTGCGGCTGCTCGGCACCGCCGCCGGGCCGGTGGCCCTGTTCTCGATCGGCGTCTCGCTCTACCGCCCCGGCGGCGCCCGCATCGGCCTCGACACCTGGGTGCTCACCCTGGCCAAGCTCGTGGTGCATCCCGCGCTCGCCTGGGCCGTCGCCACGTGGGTGTTCCGACTCGACGAGTCGCAGGCCCTGGTGCTGATGCTGATGGCGGCGCTGCCGGCGGCGGGCAGCGCCTTCCTGTTCGCCGAGCGCGGCGGGGCGGATGCCGATCGCGTCGCGGCCGTGATCCTGGTCTCGACCGCCGTCGCATTCGGAACGTTCTCGGCGATCGCCTCGTTCGCGGCCGGCTGACGCATCGCCGGCATGCGCCGCGCGCCCGGCGAGACGCCCGGCAGTCTGCTATCGTTCCACGCACCCCACCGCCCGCGGATCCGCTCCATGGCCGAGTACACCCTGTACTGCTTCGCCCAGTCGGGCAATGCCTACAAGCCGGCGCTGATGCTGGCGCTCTGCGGCGCCGACTGGGCCCCGCGCTTCGTGGACTTCTTCAACGGCGAGACCCGAACCCCCGCATACCGGCAGCTGAACCCGATGGGCGAGGTGCCGGTGCTGGTCCACGGCGATCGCACGCTCACCCAGTCGGGCGTGATCCTCGACTACCTCGTCGAGCGGTTCGGGCGCTTCGGCCCGCGCAGCGAGGACGAGCGGCGCGAGATCCTTCGCTGGCTGCTCTTCGACAACCACAAGCTCACCGCGAACATCGCGACCTGCCGCTACCTGCTGCGCTTCATGAAGACGGGCGAGACGCCCGTCACCGAGTTCCTCGGGGGCCGCATGCGGGCGGCGCTGAAGGTGCTCGACGGGCACCTCGCCGGCCGCGACTGGGTGGTCGGCGACGAGCCCACCATCGCCGACCTCTCGCTTTGCGGCTACCTGTTCTGGAACGACGAATTCGGGGTGGACTGGGAGGACCATCCGGCCATCGGCGCCTGGCTCGGCCGGATCCGGGCGCTGCCGGGATGGGTCGCACCCTACGACCTGATGCCCGGCCACCCGTTGCCGCAGGCCGACGCGAACTGAGCCTCCCGGCGGGCTGACCGGGCGGCCCAGCGGCTACCATTGGGCCTCGGCGCCCGCGGGGCGGGCGACCGGCGACCTCCGGAGACACCTGCCTTGACCATCATCGAATCCCGGATCAATCCGCGCGATCCCCAGTTCCAGGACAACGCCCGTGCGATGCGCGCGGCGGTCGCCGACCTGCGCGAGCAGACGGCGCGTGCCGCCCAGGGCGGCGGCATGGCCGCCCGCGAACGCCATCTCGCCCGCGGCAAGATGCTGCCGCGCGAGCGCGTCGAGGGGCTGCTCGACCCGGGGGCGCCCTTCCTCGAGCTCTCGCCGATGGCCGCGCACGGGATGTACAACGACGAGGCGCCCGGCGCGGGGATCATCACCGGCATCGGCCGGGTGTCGGGCGTCGAGTGCGTGGTGGTGTGCAACGACGCCACGGTCAAGGGCGGCACCTACTACCCGATGACGGTCAAGAAGCACCTGCGCGCCCAGGAGATCGCCGCCGAGAACCGCCTGCCCTGCATCTACCTGGTCGATTCCGGCGGCGCCAACCTGCCGAACCAGGACCAGATATTCCCCGACCGCGAGCACTTCGGCCGGATCTTCTACAACCAGGCGAACATGTCGGCGGCCGGGATCCCGCAGATCGCCGTCGTGATGGGCTCCTGCACCGCCGGCGGCGCCTACGTGCCGGCCATGAGCGACGAGGCGATCATCGTGCGCAACCAGGGCACGATCTTCCTCGGCGGCCCGCCCCTCGTGAAGGCGGCGATCGGCGAGGAGGTGAGCGCCGAGGAGCTCGGCGGCGGCGACGTGCACACGCGCCTGTCGGGCGTCGCCGACCACCTCGCGACGAGCGACGCCCATGCGCTCGCGATCGCTCGGCGCATCGTCGGCAACCTCAACCGGGCCAAGCGTCCCGACATCGCGCTCGAGGCCCCGGTCGCGCCGCGCTACGACGCGCAGGAACTCTACGGGATCGTGCCCGCCGACACGCGCAAGCCCTGGGACATTCGCGAAGTCATCGCCCGGATCGTGGACGGCTCGGTGCTCGACGAGTTCAAGCCGCGCTACGGCACCACGCTGGTCACCGGCTTCGCCCGCATCCACGGCGTGCCGGTGGGCATCCTCGCCAACAACGGCATCCTCTTCTCCGAATCGGCCGACAAGGGCGCGCACTTCATCGAGCTGTGCGCGCAGCGGCGCATCCCGCTCGTCTTCCTGCAGAACATCACCGGCTTCATGGTGGGCCGCAAGGCCGAGAACGAGGGCATCGCGCGCGCGGGCGCCAAGCTCGTCACCGCCGTGGCCTGCGCGCGCGTGCCGAAGTTCACCGTGATCATCGGCGGCAGCTACGGGGCGGGCAACTACGGGATGTGCGGGCGGGCGTACTCGCCCCGCTTCCTGTGGATGTGGCCGAGCGCGCGCATCGGCGTGATGGGCGGCGAGCAGGCGGCCTCGGTGCTCGCCACCGTGCGGCGCGAGGCGCTGGAGAAGCGCGGCGAAACGTGGTCCGCCGAGGCCGAGGCCGAGTTCAAGGCGCCGATCCTCGCCCAGTACGAGGCGCAGAACCATCCCTACTACGCCACCGCCCGGCTCTGGGACGACGGCATCATCGACCCGGTGGACACGCGCGACGTGCTGGGGCTCGGGCTGTCGGTGGCGCTCAACGCGCCGATCGGCGAGACGCGCTTCGGCGTGTTCCGGATCTGAAGCCGCGGATCACTACAATGCGACTGACGGCCCGGCCGGGCACCTCGCGAACGCCGGCAGCAGGGCATGACGAACACAGCACGGAGACACCGATGAGCTACGAGACGCTCGAGATCGACAATGCCGGCGGCGTGGCCCGCATCTGGCTCAACCGGCCCGATGTGCGCAATGCCATGAACGCGACCCTCATCGCGGAGCTCGCCGCGGCGATCGATGCCGCCAACGCCGACGAGTCGATCCGGGTGATCATGCTGGGCGGGCGCGGCAAGGGCTTCTGCGCCGGGGCCGACCTGAAGTGGATGGGCGGTGCGCGCGACATGAGCGCCGAGGAGAACCGGGCAGACACGGGCAACCTCGCGGCCGTGATGCGCCGGCTCTACGACGGGCCCAAGCCCTCCGTGGCGCGCATCCACGGCGCCTGCTTCGCGGGCGGCATGGGGCTCGCGACCGCCTGCGACATCGCCATCGCGTCGGCCGATGCCCGCTTCTGCCTGTCGGAGGTGAGGATCGGCCTCATCCCGGCCATGATCAGTCCCTATGTCATCAAGGCGATCGGCGAGCACAACGCGCGCCGCTACATGCTGAGCGCCGAGGTGTTCGATGCCGCCGAGGCCTTCCGGATCGGGCTGGTGAGCGACCTCGCGCCCACCGAGGAGCTCGATGCGCGCGTGGAGGCGATGCTGGGCCATCTCCTCAACGCCAGCCCGCAGGCGATCGACGCCACCAAGCAGCTCATCCGCTCGGTGAGCGGCAGGCGCATCGACGACGCGCTCACGCACGAGACCGCCGAGCGGATCGCGCGCGCGCGCACCACCGAGGACGCCGCCGAGGGCATCGCGTCCTTCTTCGAGAAGCGCAAGCCGCGCTGGGCGCAATGAGGCGGGACGCATGTTCGACAAGATCCTGATCGCGAACCGGGGCGAGATCGCCTGCCGCGTCGCCGCCACCGCGCGACGCATGGGCATCGCCACGGTCGCGGTCTACTCGGACGCCGACGCGGGCGCCGCCCATGTCGCGGCCTGCGACGAGGCCTGGCGCCTGGGCCCGGCGCCCGCGCGCGACTCCTACCTGAACACCGCGCGGCTGCTCGAAGTGCTGCGCGCCTCGGGCGCCCAGGCGGTGCACCCGGGCTACGGCTTCATGGCCGAGAACGAGGAGTTCGCGCGGGCCGTGGCCGACAGCGGCGCGGTCTTCGTCGGCCCGCCCGCCTCGGCCATCGCCGCGATGGGCAGCAAGTCGGCCGCCAAGCGGCTGATGGAGTCGGCCGGGGTGCCCCTGGTGCCCGGCTATCACGGCGACGAACAGGAGGTCGGTTTCCTGCGCCAGCGCGCGGCCGAGATCGGCTATCCCGTGCTCATCAAGGCGAGCGCGGGCGGCGGCGGCAAGGGCATGCGCATCGTCGAGTCCGACGCCGAGTTCGAGGCGGCGCTCAAGTCGTGCCGACGCGAGGCGGCGGCCGCCTTCGGCTCCGACCACGTCCTCCTCGAGCGCTACCTGCGCACGCCGCGGCACATCGAGATCCAGGTCTTTGCCGATGCCCACGGCAACTGCCTGCACCTCTTCGAGCGCGACTGCTCGCTGCAGCGGCGCCACCAGAAGGTGATCGAGGAAGCGCCGGCGCCCGGCATGGATCCCGCGCGCCGCGCCGCGATGGGCGAGGCGGCGGTGGCCGCCGCCCGGGCGGTGGGCTATGTCGGCGCCGGGACGGTCGAGTTCATCGTGGACACCAGCGGCGAGTTCTTCTTCATGGAGATGAACACCCGCCTGCAGGTCGAGCATCCCGTGACCGAGATGATCACCGGCTTCGACCTGGTGGAGTGGCAGCTGCGGGTGGCCAACGGCGAGCCCCTGCCGGTCACGCAGGACATGATCGGGCTCGACGGCCACGCCATCGAGGCGCGGGTGTATGCCGAGAACCCGCGCAGGCAGTTCCTGCCCTCCACGGGCGTGCTGTCGCACCTTCGCATGCCCCGGGCGGCGTCCTTCGGCGGCCAGGGCTCGCCCGCGCTGCTCGCGGCGCCGCGGGCGGGCCCGCCGGCGCACGTGCGCATCGACAGCGGGGTGCGCGAGGGCGATGCGATCAGCCCCTACTACGATCCCATGATCGCGAAGCTGATCACCTGGGGGCGCACGCGGGACGAGGCGATCGGGCACATGCGCCGGGCGCTCGCGAGCTTCGAGGTCGTCGGCCCGGCCACCAACGTGGAGTTCCTCGGCCGCCTCATGCGCCACGAGGACTTCGTCGCGGGGCGTCTCGACACCGGCCTGATCGGGCGCGAGACCGCGCGGCTCGCGCCGCCGCTGGCCACGCCCGAGCCGCGCCTGCTCGCGATCGCGGCGGCGGCGCTCGTCGCGGCCGAGGCGGCCGCGGCCCCGGCGCCCGCCGGCGGCTGGGTCGATCCCTGGTCGCGGCGCGACGGTTTTCGGATCGCCACCGCCTGGCCGCGCCCCCTCGTCCTCGAGGCGGCGGGCGAGACGTTCCGGGTCGGCATCGAGCAGTCCCGCGACGGCGCCACGGTACGCGTGGGCCAGGAAGCCTTCGCGCTCGGGGCGCTCCGCTACGATGCCGCCGGCCGGCGGCTCACCGGCCGGCTCGGCGAGAGCGTCATCGGGATCGGCTGCTTCGTCGATGGCGATCGCATCCACCTGTTCACCGACGACGGGCCCGTGAGCTTCGTCGCCAGCTCGCCGATCGTGCATGCCGGCGCCGAGGCGCCCGATGCCGGCCAGCTCACCGCGCCCATGCCCGGCAAGCTGATCGCGCTGATGGTGGAGCCCGGCGCGAAGGTGAAGGCCGGCCAGCCGCTTGCGATCATGGAGGCGATGAAGATGGAGCACACCATCTCGGCGCCGGTCGCGGGCGAGGTGAAGCAGGTGTTCTACGCGGTGGGCGACCAGGTCGCCGAGGGCGCGCAGCTCATCGAGCTCGCCGCCGACTGAGCCGCCCGCCCCGGCGCGCCCCGTCGTCACGCCGGCGGCGCGGCCGCCCGGCAGGTGGCGCGCACCCACTCGATGAAGGCCTGCGCGACGGGCTCGCCGGCCGCGCGCTCGGCCATCACCGCGAAGTAGGCATAGCCGGTCGGCACCGGCTCCCCGAAGGGCACCACCAGCTTGCCCGCCGCCACGAGACCGTCCGAGAAGGGCCTGCGCCCGAGCGCGACGCCCTGTCCCGCGACGGCCGCCTGGTGCATCTGGTCGATCATGTCGAAGATGAGCCGGCCGCGGGGACGCACGGGCGGATGCCCGATCTCCCGGAACCACTTGTCCCAGCGGTCCACCAGCCTCGCGCGCGGCGGTTCGAGGTGCAGGTCGAGCAGCACGTGATGGGCCAGGTCCGCGGGACCGCGCAGCGGTCGCCGCTCGCGCTCGGCCTGCTCCGCATACATCGGGCTGCACATGGGCGTCACCGTTTCGTCGAAGAGGTGGATCGCCCCCGGCGGCGGATGGCGCCGGTCGCAGCCTCGCAGCGCCAGGGTGAAGCCCTCGCGATCCACGTCCACGTAACGGTCCGTCGCGGAGAGCCGGATGTCCGCTTCCGGGTGCTCCGCCTGGAACTGGGCGAGCCGCGGCACGAGCCACATCGAGGCGAAGGACGCGAAGGTGGTGATGTCGATGCGATAGCGCGCATCGGGCATGCGCAGCCGCGCCACGCACTCGTCGATGCGCGCCAGGGCCGGCTGCACGGCCGCCAGCAGTTCGGAGCCGGCCGGTGTCAGTTCCAGCGCCCGGGTGCGACGAACGAACAGCGGCTGGCCCACCTGGCGCTCGATCTCGGCGATGTGGCGGCTGACCGCCGACTGCGTCAGGGCGCATTCCTGCCCCGCCGCGGTGAAGCTCAGGAGCCGGGCGGCCGCCTCGAATACCCGGATGTGCGAGAGGGCGAGCGGCCGGCCGCCCCATTCATGCAGATTGCGCATGCATTGCGTGACGAAGAATCGTTTGTCGACAGCATAGGGCTTTGCTGGAATGCATGTCAGCGTTTCCATGCCCGGAGACACGCATGAAGAACCCGAATATCGACACGGAGGTCCTGTCGGGCCTGCCGGCCGACGCGGAGGTACTGCTGCCCCGGGGCCGCTCCCTGGTCCTGGAGCGCGCGCTCGGCCGGCGGATCGCCCTGCGCAGCGGCGTCCTCTGGCTCACCGAGCCGGGGCGGCCGCGCGATGTCTTCCTGCGCGGGGGCCAGCAGTGGGTCCTGGGCAGCGACGATCGGGTGGTGCTCACGGCCTGGACCCCGAGCCAGCTGCGGCTGGCCGGGCCGGAGGGCGGCCGACCGGAGGCCGGCCGGGGCGACGGCGCCCGCTGACCGGGGCGCGCCCAGCGGGGCATCCCGGCGCGACCGGGGCGCTGGCGGCGCCTTCCGCCGGTCGGCGGGGCGGGCGACGGCGGCGGCGCCACCGGGCCGCGGCGGCCGATGCACTATCCTTCGGGGCCATGAAGCCTCGCATCGTGATCACCGTTCCCCTCGAGGACGACGCCCGCCGCTGGCGCGACGAGGTCGCCGCCCGCCTGCCCGAAGCCGACGTCTTCCTCGACGACGGCGGCCGGGCCGTCGCCGACTACGCGATCGGCTGGCGGCCGCCGATGGACTTCTTCGAACGGGTCACCGGCCTGCGCGCATTCCTCAGCGCCGCCGCCGGGGTCGATCATCTCCTCGGCCATCCGGGCATGCCGGCCGACCTCCCGATTGCGCGCATCGAGGACGGCGGAATGGCCATGCAGATGGCGGAGTACTGCTGCGCGGAGCTCTTCCGCTACGCCCAGCAACGCGGCCTCTACGAAGCCCAGCAGGCCCGCGGCGAGTGGCGGCAGCTCGACTACATCCCGCGCCACGAGATCACCGTGGGCCTCCTCGGCATCGGCGTGCTCGGGCGGCGGGTGGCGAGCGCCATCCGCGGCTTCGGCTACCCCGTGGTCGCGGCGGCCGGATCGAACCGCGTGGAGGACGGCATCGAGGTGCTCGGGCCCGACCGGCGCGACGAGTTCTTCGCGCGCAGCCGCGTCCTCATCCTGCTTGCGCCGCTCACGCAGGCGACCCGCGGCATCGTCAACCGGGACACGCTGGCGAAGATGCCGCGCGGCTCGTGGCTCATCAACGTCGCCCGTGGCGGCCTGGTGGTCGAGCCCGACCTGCTCGAGGCGATCGACTCGGGGCACCTGCTCGGCGCGAGCCTCGACGTGTTCCAGACCGAGCCCCTGCCGCCGGGACACCCGTTCTGGTCGCATCCCGGCGTGCGGATCACGCCGCACGTCGCCGCGGTGACCCTGCCCGACCAGGGGGCCGAGCAACTCGCTGCTAAGATTCGGCAATGGATGGCCGGCGAACCGGTCAGTGGCCAGGTCCGGCGCGACCGCGGCTACTGAACTGGCGCATACCGCGCCCGCGCCGACCTCGGGGACGATCGTCATGAAGTATCCGAAACGTGTCTACCTCACCGAAGTCGGCCCGCGCGACGGCCTGCAGAACGAGAAGCAGCCCGTCCCGACCGCGACCAAGGTGGAGCTGATCCGCCGGCTCACCGAGGCGGGCGTGCGGCAGTTCGAGGCGACCTCCTTCGTGTCGCCCAGGTGGGTCCCGCAGATGGCCGACGCGGCCGAGGTGATGGCCGCGATCGAGCGCCCCGCCGGCAGCCGCGTCTCGGTGCTCGCACCGAACGTGCGCGGCCTCGAAGGCGCGCTCGCCTCCGGCGCCGACGAGGTGGTGATCTTCGGCGCCGCGAGCGAGGCCTTTTCCCACAGGAACATCAACTGCTCGATCGCCGAGAGCATCGAGCGCTTCCGCCCCGTCGCCGAGGGTGCGCTCGCCCACGGGCTGCGCCTGCGCGCCGCGATCTCGGTTGCCTTCGGCTGCCCCTACCAGGGCGAGGTCCCGCTCGAGGCCGTGCTGGACGTGGTGCGCCGCATGCGCGACCTCGGCTGCCACGAGATCGGGATCGCCGACACCATCGGTGTCGGCACCCCCGCGCAGGTCTACCGGACATTCGAGGCGGCGGCGAAGGAAGTGCCGCTCGCGCACCTTTCCGGGCACTTCCACGACACCTACGGGCAGGCGCTCGCCAATACGCTCGCCTGCCTGGAGGTCGGCGTCGACAAGTTCGACAGCTCGATCTCGGGCCTGGGCGGCTGTCCCTACGCCAAGGGCGCAACGGGCAACGTGGCCACGGAAGACCTGGTCTACATGCTGCACGGCATGGGCATCGATACGGGCCTGGATCTCGACGCCCTGGTCGATGCCGGCCAGTGGATCTCCGACCAGCTCGGGCGCCCCAACGGCTCGCGGGCCGGGCGCGCGCTGCTCGCGCGCCGCGCCGCGAAGGCGGAGGCGGTCGCCTGAGCGGCCCCGGCGCCGCAGGCGCGGGCGAGCCCAGGCGCAGCCCCATAAGTCGCGAACCGATGACGAGGACCTGGCACAGCGATGGCGATGCGTGAGATTCCCCTGCCGGCGCCCGTGACCGGCCTGTCCTACAAGCGGCCGGCCGCGGCGATCGCCGTGGCCCTGACGCTCGGCGTGTTCGCCTACGGCAGCCGTCTCATGGCATCGGACGTGAACCTGCCGCCCGTCCTGGTGCTCCTGCTCGTCGCCGGCGCGACTGCGATGGCCATGACCTGCTGGTTCATCGTCTTCGGCACCACCACCGTCGATGCCGACGGCATCCGCCAGGCGGGCATCACCCCGCGCGCATGGCGCTGGGCCGACATCGAGCGCGTCAGGCTCGTGCGCATGCCCTGGTCCACGCGCCTGATGCTCGCACCGACGAGCGGCCCGGTCCGGGTGGTCCATGCCGGCACGCCGGCACTGGAGGAAGCCTTCCGGGTCATCGCCGAGATGTACTCGCGGGGGCGGACTTGAGCCTGGCCGACGCGCTGCCGCCCGGCGTGCGCTTCATCGAGCGCGACTGGCTCTCGGCCAACCACGTCCTGCTCGTCGATGCCGACTCGACCACCATGGTGGACACGGGCTTCGTCAAGCACGCCCCGACGACGCTCGCGCTCGTCGATGCCGCGCTCGCGCACGAGCGGCCCGCGGCCCGGCGCATCGGCCGCATCATCAACACCCATCTTCATTCCGACCATTGCGGTGGCAACGCCGCGGTGCACGAGCGCCACGGCAGCCGCATCACGGTACCGGCGGCAAGCTTCGAGGCGGCGCGCGCCTGGGACATCGACGCCCTCACCCATCGCGACACCGGCCAGCCCTGCCCGCGCTTCCCGGTGGACGACGCGCTGGCGCCGGGCGACGAGTTCGAGGCGGGCGGCGTGCGCTGGGTCGCGCATGCGGCGCCCGGCCACGATCCCGACTCGCTGGTGCTGTTCGCGCCGGAAGAGGGCCTGCTCGTCTCGGCCGATGCGCTCTGGGGCAGTGGCTTCGGCATCATCTTCCCGGAGCTGCAGGACGAATCCGGCTTCGCCGAGCAGCGCGCCGTGCTCGACCTCATCGAGTCGCTCGAGCCGCGCCTCGTCCTTCCCGGCCACGGGCCGCTCTTCGACGACGTGGACGCGGCGCTGGCCACGGCGCGCGAACGCCTCGAGGCGATGGCCTCGAACCCGGAGCGCCACGCCCGCCATGCGCTCAAGGTGCTGGTCAAGTTCCGGCTCCTGTTCATGGAAAGCGAGACGCTGGCCGAGATGCGCGAGCGGCTCGGCGACGCGCGCATCCTCGTCGATGCCGCGCGGCAGGTCGGCATGGGCATCGACGAGGCGCTCGAATGGGCGGCGGACTCGCTCGTGGCGGGCGGGCAGGCCACCCGCGAGGGCGACCGGGTGATCAACAGGGACTGAGCGGGAATCGCCCCGGGGCGGGCGACTGCCCGCGCCGGCAGGCGCCAGGACGGGGGCGGGCAATGCGGATACGCGATGCACTCGATGCGGATCTCGCCGCGATTACCCGCATCTACGCGCACCATGTCCTGAACGGCACCGGCTCCTTCGAGATCGAGCCGCCGGACGAGGCGGAGATGCGCAGGCGCCACGCCCTCGTGACCCAGGCGGGCTGGCCGTATCTCGTCGCCGAGCACGAGGGCAGGATCATCGGCTACGCCTACGCCAACCAGTACCGGCCGCGACCGGCCTACCGCTACTGCGTCGAGGACTCGGTGTACGTGGACGCGGAACTGCAGCGCAGCGGCGCGGGGCGCGCCCTGGTCGCCGAGCTGGTCGCGCGGTGCGAGGCGATCGGCGCCCGCCAGATGATCGCGGTGATCGGCGACAGCGCCAATATCGGCTCGATCGGGCTGCACCAGGCGCTCGGCTTCGAGGTGGCGGGCGTGCTGCGCAACACCGGCTGGAAGTTCGGCCGCTGGCTCGACACGGTGTACATGCAGCGGGCGCTCGGCCAGGGCGCCTCGACGCCCGGGACGGACTGGTAGGCCCGCAACGACACGTCTGGATGAGGCACCGGAACCTGGCCTGCCGTGCTGTCTCAGAGGCGGGAATCGCGGGGCACGTACGTCGGTCGAACGTTACCGCTTTCTTTCGCCTTGGCCGTCGCTCCGTTCACGTAGTTGATCGCTGCCGACGAGCCGATAAGGCTGAATCGACTGACGTGAAATTGGCCGTTCTTCAATGGCACGGCGATTCCCAGATCGCGCCCCTCGCGGACCGCGAGGTCCACGTTGTCGAATGGAGCGAGCCCCAGCACGCCTCCCCGGTTCGAATCCCATCCCACGATGCTGAGGCAATGGAGAGTCACGGAAATCGCCCCCTTATTCGTGCTCAGGACGCCGGGGTACTTTTCCCCTTCGACACAGGTGTTCGGGGTGATCAGCCTGTAGTGGCAATCGTCGGTGAACGGACAAGTGAATGCCAACATCGATCCGCTCGAGTTGTCGGTCGCGGCGTAGACTCCGGACGCGTCGCCTGGTACGCCAACTACCCAGGCATCGAACCTCATTGTCTGCGCGCTTGCTGCGCCCAGTACCCCAAGAACTCCAACCAGACCTACGATGCTTCGTAGCAAGCCGATCATCACGATGCTCCGCACAGGTTTCCCTGACAGCACCGTAGCGTTCTCCCGGCTTTCCTGACAGGAAGTAATTCTTCCCGGGAATGTGACAGACTCGTCGCCTTGTCTCGAAAACGAGGCGAAGGGTGTCCTTGCCCGGCAGCGAGGCGTCGTTGCGTATTCGGGCCATCAGGAACCGAACTCGTTCGCGTAGCAGGTAGTCGGCTCGGTGCGGTCGCGCCACGAGTCGCAGCAGGACGCCGCTACGACCCGTCGCCCCGGGACGTCTCGCCCGTGTCGACGGGCTCGATGCCGGCGCGCGCGGCGGCGATCGCCTCGCGCAGGACGCCGAGGTCCCCGACGTGGTTGGCGAGCAGGAGGACGAGCTTGCTGTTCAGCATGGCGCTGCCGGCCTCGTCGAGGTCGCGATGGGCATCGATCAGCATCTCGTAGAACTCGTCGCCGCGCGTGTAGGGCCACAGCCCGCGGTCCCCGTCGTCGTGGAAGTTGGGTTCGGTGAGGAGCTTCATGCCAGGCTCTCCTGCCTTGCGGGCGTGCCCGCGCCCTGGAGCAGGCCGATGGCCCGCGCCAGCGCCCGCGCCACCGCCTCGGGGTCGAACCGCCGCCAGCGGGCGCACACGTGCTGGTCGGGACGCACGAGATAGCAGGTGCCGTCGCGGCCGTCGTAGCGCTCCGCGACGAGACCGCGCAGGTCGCACAGCACGCGCGCGCCCGGCACGCCCTCGACGCCGTACAGCAAGGGCCCCGAGGCGGCGAGATCGGGCGCGCTCGCCGTGCCGGGCATGCCCGGCCAGGCCGTCGGGGGCGCGACGAGCAGGAGCTCGACGGGCACGGGGCCGTTCGCCAGCCGCGCCAGCGCCTCGCGCGTTTCGGGCGCCAGTGCGCCCGGGCGGTCGGCGAACATCATGAGCACGAAGCGATTGCCGACGTGGGGCAGCAGCCACGAGCCGGCCGGGCCGGCCACGGGCGCGTCGTCCATCGGCGCGCCGGGCCGCATGCGGCCCGCGAAGTCATCGCCATCCGGCGTGTTCACCGGCGAATCGCGGAGGAACGTGGGCACCGACAGGCGACCGGAGTTGACCAGCGCGCGCGCGAAGGAATGGTGGCGGGCGAGCTCGAGCACCGCGTTGCGGAACACCAGGCTCGCCTTGTTCTTGGGCGTGATGAAGTCCGTCGAGCGAGTGGAGTTCGCGATGTTCTCGTCGGCCGCCGGGATGCGCTCGGCGCTGTAGGTGTCGAGCAAGCCGGGCGGCGCCTTGCCCGCGATCACCAGGGCAAGCTTCCAGCACAGGTTGTCGGCATCCTGGATGCCCGAGTTCGCGCCGCGCGCGCCGAACGGCGACACCTGGTGGGCGCTGTCGCCGACGAACAGCACCCGCCCATGGCGGAAGTCGTTGAGCCGCCGGCACTGGAAGGTATAGACGCTGACCCACTCGAGCTCGAACTCGCGCTCCGGCCCGAGCATGGCGCGGATGCGCGGGATCACGTTCTCCGGCTTCTTCGCCTCTTCCGGGTCGGCATCCCACCCGAGCTGGAAGTCGATCCGCCAGACGTTGTCCGCCTGCTTGTGCAGCAGCACCGACTGGCCGCGATGGAAGGGCGGATCGAACCAGAACCAGCGCTCGGCCGGGAAATCCGCCTTCATCACCACGTCGGCGATCAGGAAGCGGTCGCGGAACACCTTGCCGTCGATGTCGAGGCCCAGCATCCGCCGCAGCGGACTGCGCGCGCCGTCGGCGGCGATCACCCAGTCCGCATCGAGCGCGTACTCGCCGTCGGGCGTGTCCACCCGCAGGCGGGCGCCGTCGGCGCGGACATCGATGCCGACCACGCGGTTGCGAAAGCGCAGGTCGAGCGCGGGCAGCGACTGGGCGCGCTCCACGAGGAACTGCTCGAACCAGTACTGCTGGAGGTTGACCATGCCCGGCCGCCGCTCGTCGGGCAATGCCGCGAGATTGAAGCGATAGACCTCGTCCTGGTCGAAGAACGTGCGCCCCACGTTCCAGGAGACGCCGCGCTCGGCCGCCTGCGGGCAGCCGAGCCGATCGAGGATCTCGAGCGTGCGCTTGGCGTAGCAGACGCCGCGCGAACCCACCGACACGGTGTCGTCCTCGTCGAGCAGGATGACGGGCGTGCCGCCCTGCGCGAGGTCGATCGCGGCCACCAGGCCCACCGGCCCGGCTCCCACCACGACCACCGGGGCCGGCCGCTCGCGCGGGCGGTCGAGCTCCGGCGGCCGGCGGTAGGCGTAGCGGGGATAGTCGTACGTTGCCAGCATCGCCGGCGCTCCTCCATCGTTCCGGGCATGTTAGCCAGCCGGTGGGCGGCGGGCAATTCGGAACGTGCGCGGCGCCGCCTCGCGGCGAAGAGAAGACGGCCGTTGCGCGCGACGGCACGGCGCCGAGGGCCTCAGGCCGGCCGCGCCTGCCGCTTGCCGCCGCCCATGAGCAGCGCCCGCAGCGCGCGCCGGCCCGGCATCTCGATGCGCGGATGCAGGTAGGCCGCGAGAAGCAGCGATACCGTCGTCATCGTCGCGAAAAGCGCGAGCGAGGGCGCCACGCCGAGCTGCGCGCGATCGACGATGCCGGGGCCCGACTCGAGCAGACGGGTCGTCAGGTGCTCGACGAAGCCGTGCACGAGGTAGAGCGCGTAGGACAGCTCGCCGAGCTTGACCAGTGGCGGCTGGTCGAGAATCGCCTGCACGCGGCCGCGGTTGGCCGCGAGCGAGAGCACGAGCGCCGCGAACAGGCCCACGCTGAGCAGGTCGGGCGCGCCGAAGTGCAGCAGCAGTCCCCCGAGCACGAGCAGGCCGACGGCGACGCGGTCGGTGCCGATCCGGCGGGCGATCGACGGACGACGCAGGGCGGTGTACAGGAGCGCCCCCAGCAGGAACTCGGGCAGGCAGCGAGCGATCGCGAGTGGCCCGTCCCACTGGTTGAAGTCGCCCCGCGCGAACCAGGCGAACCCGAACACGCCGGCGGCCAGCGCGAGCGCGATCATCGCGCCGCGCCGCCGATCGGCCCGCCAGATCGGGCCGATCGCGAGCGGGAACAGGAGGTAGGCGAAGAACTCCACGCTGATGGACCACGCCGGGTAGTTCCAGCTCAGCTCGCCCGCCGCAAGTCCCTGGAGCATCAGCAGGTTGGCAAGCAGCGCCGTGATCGAATGCGCGCCATCGAGGGGCAGTCGCTCGAACTGGCCGGTCAGCACGAACTCGAACAGGCGGCCGGCGATCGCGGTGACGACAAAGGCGAGCAGCACGAGCAGGTGCAGCGGATAGAGCCGCGCGACGCGCGCAGCCAGGAAATCCCGGTAGCGACCCGGATCGAAGCGCGTGAAGTCGGCGTGATAGACATGCGCGAGCACGAAGCCGCTCAACATGAAGAACAGGTCGACCGCCAGGTAACCCTTGCCGACAAGATGACCCGCCTGCTCCGGCCGCAATGCGGGCAGGTACTGGTCGCCGAAGTGGTAGATGACGACCCAGAGCGCGGCGATGCCGCGAAGTGGCGTGAGGATGCGGAGGTCTGGACGAAAGTTCGAAAGCATTGCGCACAAGGACACGGGCACCGCCCGGCTACGGGCGCGCGACGCGACCATGGGTGCAATCAGGATGCCCGGCCGGCCCCGGCCCTCGGGCCGCGGGGCCCGCGTACGATGCGCACGGGTCGCACCGGCGGCTCGGGCGGGGGTTCGCCGAGCGCGCGCGCGAGCGCCCTGCCCCGCGGGTCCGCGAGCGCGGCGTCGACCGCCTCCCGGAGCCGTCGGGCGCGCTGCGTGGGCTCCCCGTCGGCGCGCTCCACGAGCCGCTCGAGGATCCGCACGAAGTTCGCCATCCCGCGGGCATGGGTGTCGCCGTAGCCCTTGATGAGCCGCGGGAGCCGCGCCACCTCCCGCGCGAGCCCGGCATCGACGGCGAGCGCCGCGCGCAGCGCAGCATCCCATCGCTCGACCAGCGCCATTTCCCGAGCGAAGCGGCTCGAGCGACGCCGCAGCGGGCGCAGGCGCGCGAGCAGCCGCATCGCCAGCAGTCCGTGCAGGCGGCTCGTGGGCAGGCGGATGCCGCCCAGCAGCTCCGTCCGGCCGCGATGCGCCGCCCAGGCCAGCAGCCGGTCGGCGAGCCGCGGCGGCAGGATGTCGGCGATCTCGGCGATGCGCGGGCGCAGGTAGTCGCGCACGATCACGGGTTCGTCGGGCGCCGCCTCCACGTCCTGGCGCACCTGCGCGAACCGCTCGGGACGCGACTTGAGGTCCGCGACGCGGATCATGTCCTGGTAGGGCAGCCACAGGGCGAGCGAGCGCGCGGCCACGAGGCTCGCCTCGTGGGTCGCGCCCGCCTCGCGTTCGAGCGCGACCCAGGCGGCGACCCGCCCGAGGTAATCCGCGGCGAGCGCATCGTCCTGGAAGTCGGCGATGCGATCGGCGCCGACGCGCGCGATGGCGGCGACCGGTTCGGGCAACGCCACGCCGCGCACGTCGACGCTTGCCGGTGCCGCGGATGGCGGTGCATCGCGGGGCGACTCCGCGGCGGGCGGCGGATCGCCGACCCGCGTGGCGTCGGCCGCTTCCCGGCGCGCACGCTCCACGGCCTCGTGCCCCGCCGCGAAGCCGGCGAGGCTCGCCGAAGCCCCCCGCCCGGAGGACCTCACCACGTGCTCGCACACGTCGCGTGGCAGGCCCAGCACGCCGGTCGCCGCGATCGCCCCGAACATCACCGCGGAGAGCGCCGTGCCGGCCTCGCGGGCGGCGCCCTGCATGTCGAAGAGCAGCGCGCCCGGATGCAGCGACCTCACCTGTCGCGCGAGTTCGTCCGCATGGCGGCGGCCGTCGCCCATCGCCATCTTCTCCGCGACGGTCAGCACGCGCGAGGAGGACGACAGCAGCACCGTCCGGCCGGGGTCCGGCAGTCCTCGCTCCAGCGCGCGCGCGGTTTCCAGCAGCTCCGTCGAGACGAGGAGGTCGAGGTCGCCAGCGAGCGGCGAGAGGCAGAACACGGGCGCTCGCTCGCCCGCCGCGAGCGGCTTCGGCAGGCACTCGAGGTAGTACGAGGTCGCACCCGTGCGCTGGGCGACACCGGGAATCGAAGTGGACTGCACCGGATAGCCGCAGGCGATGGCGGCTTCGACCAGCCATTTCGCGAGCACGCCGCCGCCCTCGCCGCCAAGGGCGAGCACCAGCACCTTGCGGGTGGATTCAGGCACGAGGCATCCCTGTAAGCCAGCGCGAGATCCGGTCGCGCCAGCGATCGAGGCGGTTCGGGTTGCGGATGATCTCGACGCGCTGGAAGCTCGGGCACAGGGTCGCGGAATGCGCGTTCTCGCCGCACAGCCCGCAGCCGACGCACTGCTTCGGATCGACCCAGGCCACGGGATCGGTGCGCAGCGGGTCGCGCGCGTCCCGCACGCCCAGCGCCGGGCAGCCGGACAGGCGGATGCAGGCATGGTCGCCGGTGCAGACGTCCTCGTCCACGCGGTAGCGCACGCGCAGCATCCGCTCGCCTGCCGCGAGCCGGCGCGCCTCCTCCGGACGAACGCGGCGCTGGCGCTCCAGCTGGCACTCGCCCTCGGCGACGATCACCTTGAGCCCCGGCTCGTCGGTCGCCAGCGCCTCGGCGAGCGCCTCCTTCATCTCGCCGACCCGATAGCTGTGCACCGTGCGCAGCCATCCCACGCCGAGCCCCCGCAGGGTGTCCTCGATCGTGCGCTGCATGCGCGTGGCGCTGCGGGGCCCCGCCTTGCGGCGCGCCTCCTCGGCCGGCGTGGAGATCACCTCCTGCGTGCCCGTCGCCGAGGTGTAGCCGTTCTTCATGATGACGAGCACGCCGTCGTTGCCGTTCAGCAGGCTGGAGGCGACGCCCGAGAGCAGGCCGTTGTGCCAGAAGCCGCCGTCGCCCATCACGGCGATCGGCCGCGAGGCCGACAGCGGCGCGACACCCGCCGCGCTCGCGAGGCTCATGCCGTAGCCGAGGATGGAGTTGCCCATGGAGAACGGCTCGAACGTGGCGAAGGCATGGCAGCCGATATCGGCGGCCACGTGCATCGGCCCTGCCGCGTCGCGAATCTGCGAGAGCGCGGAGAACACCGGCCGCTCCGGGCAGCCGACGCAGAACGTCGGCGGCCGCGGCGCGAGTGGCGCGCACAACGCCCGCGCGGCCTCGGCGCGACGCTCCGCGAGCCTGGCGAGCCGCTCGCGCGCCGGCGCGGCCGCGGCCGCGAGCGCCGGCGCATGCGCATCGAGGAATCGCAGCAGGCCCCCGAGGATCAGCTCCGTGGTGTACTCGCCGGCCATGGCGAGGAGGTCCTTGCCGTGCAACGGGGTGGCGATGCCGGCCCGGCGCAGCAGGGTGGCGATGTCCTTCTCGATGTACTCGGGCTGGCCCTCCTCCACGACGAGCACGGCATCGCGACCCGAGCAGAAGCCGGCGACCTGCTCCGGCACCAGCGGATGGACGACGTTCAGGCACAGCACGGGGATGCGGCTCGCGCCGAATTCGTCCGCGAGGCCCGCGAGCTGCAGCGCGCGCAGCAGGTTGTTCCACAGCCCGCCCTGTACCACGATGCCGAGCCCCGGATGATCGCCCTCGACGATCTCGTTGAGCCCACGCTCGAGGATGGTGGCGCAGGCGGCGGGCAGGCGCATCTCGCTCTTTCGCTTCTCGTGCTCGAAGGTCACCGGCGGATGCGCGAGCCGGCCGTAGTCGAACTCGGCCGCGCGGGTGATCGGCGCGCGCGTGGAGATCGCCGGCGCCCGGTTGTCCTTCGCGACGAAGATGCCGCGCACGTGGCAGGCGCGGATTCGCAGCTCCATGAAGACCGGCGTGTTCGAGGCCTCCGACAGCACGAAGGCCTCCTCGGTCATGCGCACGATCGTGGGCAGGTCGGGCCGGGGATCGAGCAGCCACATGGAGGACTTCATCGCGAAGGCGTGCGTGCGCTCCTGGATCACGCTGGCGCCCTCGCCGTAGTCCTCGCCGACGATGATCAGCGCCCCGCCGACGACACCGGGGGAAGCGAGGTTCGACAGCGCGTCGGCGGCGACGTTGGTGCCGACGATCGACTTCCAGGTGACCGCGCCTCGCACCGGATAGTTGATCGAGGCGCCGAGCATGGCGGCGGCGGAAGCCTCGTTGGTGCAGGCCTCCACATGCACGCCGAGCGAATCCAGGTAGTCGCGGGCCTGCACCATGACGTCGAGAAGGTGCGAAACCGGCGCCCCCTGGTAGCCGCCCACATAGGACACGCCCGACTGCAGCAGCGCCTTGGTCACCGCGAGGATGCCCTCGCCATGGAAAACCTCGCCCGCGCCGAGCTTGAGCGAGGCGATCTCTTCGGTGAATGCGACTTCCATGGGCCCTCCGCCGCCGGCGTCCGCCCGCCGGCCATCGTCAGGAACCGACCATAGGCCCGGAGCCCGCCGTGCCGCAATCCCGGCGGCACTATGCCGCCCATTGACGGGATCAATACCCGCGGCCGGCGCGCCGGCCGCCGCCCGCCCGGTCAAGCGCGGGCGGAGAGCACCTCGCGCACGCGTTCGCGGAACCAGCGGTCGGACGGCTCGTGATGGCGGCTCGCCGGCCAGACCATGTGGACATCGAAGCGCGCGAACCCGGCCGGCAGCTCGATGACGCGGGCGCCCACGCGCGGCGCCATCTCGAGCCCGAAGCTGGTGGGCACGATGCCCACGAGCCCCGCCTTGGCGACCAGGTCGGGGATGGTGGAGAAATGCCGCAGGCGGGCCACGACGGCATGGCCGATGCGCAGCCGGTCGAGATCCATCGGCAGCCGCGAGTGGTACGTCGCGGACGGCGAGGCGATCACCAGGGGGCACCGGGCGAGCTGCTCGATACCGAGGCGCCGCATCCGCATGGAGGCGGGCGCGAGGGCGACATAGCCCTCGTCGAAGAGACGGACGCTGCGCAGGCCCGCCTTCGGGAAGCGCAGCGCGCCGATCGCCAGGTCCACCGCCCCGCCCACGAGCGCCTCCTCGAGCCGGTCGACGGGGATGCCGAGGTTCTCGATGCGCATGTGGGGCGCCTCGCGGCGCATCGCCGCGACGATCGGCGTGAGCAGGAGGTTCTCGCCGAGATCCGACAGCGACAGCCGCCAGCGTCGCCTGCTCACGCGCGGATCGAAGGCCTCGTCTCGCCCCAGGCTCGCCTCGAGCGCGGCGAGGTGCGTCGCGACCGCCGGCCCGATGCGATCGAGCATGGCGGTCGGCACCAGGCCCTGGCTGGATCGCACCAGCAGTTCGTCGCCCAGCGCCTGGCGAAGCCGCGCCAGCGCGTTGCTGACGGTGGGCTGGGAGAGGCCGAGCCGCTCGGCGGCCCGCGTCACCGAGCGCGTGGCGTACAGGGTGGCGAGGACCCGGACCAGGTTGAGGTCGAGCTTCTTGGGATCCATCG
The DNA here is from genome assembly GCA_964509685.1 of uncultured Burkholderiaceae bacterium. Lineage (GTDB taxonomy): Bacteria > Pseudomonadota > Gammaproteobacteria > Burkholderiales > Burkholderiaceae_E > JAMLIN01. Next base: position 6,458 of record CAZDYQ010000012.1, on the reverse strand, counting down.
GCGCTCGCCCGTGCGGATCGGAAACGGCATGCCATTCACGCCGTCTATGCATTGTATCGACGTTATTCCATTGCCCGATAGCGCCCGGACGACTATCGTAAGGGGACACGGCGATGCCCCGCCCGCGAAGTCGAACGGGCGAAGCTCGCCACCAACCGGAGGAGACACGCATGGATATCCGGCACTTCGCGCGCGCCGCCGCCGTTGGCCTGGTCGCGCTCTGCGCCTCGGCCGCCGCCTCGGCCGAGCCGATCACCCTCAAGCTGCATCACTTCCTCGGGCCCAAGGCGCCGGCGCATACGCAGATGCTCGCGCCCTGGGCCGAGCGCATCGAGAAGGCGAGCGGCGGGAAGGTGAAGATCGAGATCTACCCGTCCATGACCCTCGGCGGCAAGCCGCCGCAGCTCATCCGCCAGGTTCGCGACGGCGTGGTGGACATCATCTGGACCGTGAACGGCTATACGCCGGGCCTCTTCCCGCGAAGCGAGGCCTTCGAGCTGCCCTTCGTGCACACGAACGACACCGCAGCGACAAACCTCGCGATGCGCGAGCTGTTCGAGTCCGACCTGAAGGAGGAGTACGGCGGCGTCCATGTCCTGTTCCTGCATGTGCATGCAGGCCAGGGCATCCACATGGTGGACAAGGCGGTACGCAGGCCCGAGGACCTCGCGGGGCTGAAGATGCGGATCCCGTCGCGAACGGGCGCGTGGGTGATCGAGGCCCTCGGCGCCTCGCCGGTCGGCATGCCGGTGCCGGACCTGCCGCAGGCGCTGGCGAAGAAGGTGGTGGACGGCGCGTTCATTCCCTGGGAGATCATCGCGCCACTCAAGCTGCAGGACATGACCGACTACCAGATCGAGGGCCCGGACAAGACGCGCTTCGGCACCACGACTTTCCAGGTCTCGATGAACAAGGCGAAGTGGGACAGCCTGCCGCCGGATGTCCAGAAGGCCTTCACCGACAACTCGGGCGAGGACTGGCTGCGCGAGGTCGGCAGGATCTGGGAAGCCTCCGACGATGCCGGCATCGCGCTCGCGACCAAGGCCGGCAACCAGCACATCGTGCTGACGCAGGAAGAGCTCGCGGCCTTCCGCGAGAAGCTGGAACCGGTCGTCCAGCGCTGGGTGGGCGAGGTCAAGGAGAAGGGCATCGACGGGGCCGCGCTGGTCGAGAAGGCGCGCGCCGCGATCGCCCGGCACGCCACCCGGTAGGGCGGGGAACCGGCGCGGTGCGCGATTTCCCTGGCGCCGGGACCGGCCCCGCGATGTCGGGGCCGGTCGGCTGGCTGCGCCGCATCGTCTTCGCCTGGGCGCTGGCGGGCGGCGTGCTGCTGTTGCTGCTGTCGTTCGCCACCACCTGGAGCGCGATCAGCAGCGCGCTCTTCGGCTCGCCGCTGCCGGGCGAGGTCGAGCTCGCCGAGGTGGGCGTGGCCATCGCGGCCTTCACCTTCCTGCCCTACTGCCAGCTCATGGATGCCAACGTCTCGGCCGATATCTTCACCGCCGGCGCGGGCCCGCGCACCATCGCGGTCCTCAAGGCGTTTTCCGGGGCGATCGCCCTCGCGTTCGCGCTGCTGCTGCTCTGGCGCATGAACGAGGGGCTTGCCGACTACCGCGAGTACGAGGAGGTCACCACCATCCTCAAGATACCGATCTGGGTGGTCTTCATCCCGGCGCTCGTCTCGCTCGCGCTGCTCGCGCTCGCCTCGCTGGTCTCGATCCGGGATGCCCTCGCGGCGGCCCAGCGCGGCTGACCGGCTCCGGACCTCGTCATGGACCACGCCCTGACCGTCGGAATGGTCGGCCTCGTCGCCCTGGTGGCGCTCATCGCCATCCGGGTACCGGTCGCCTACTCCATGATCGTCGTGGGCGCGGTCGGCATCGTCGCGCTCGACGGATCGGCGATCCTGCTCTCGCAGCTCAAGGACCTTGCCTGGGCGCAGTTCTCGATCTACGACCTCTCCGTGGTGCCGATGTTCATCCTGATGGGCAACATCGCCACCCGCGCGGGCCTGTCGCAGGACCTGTTCCGGGCCGCCAACGCCTGGCTCGGCTGGATGCGCGGCGGGGTGGCGATGTCGGCGATCGCCGCCTGCGCCGGCTTCGGTTCGGTGTGCGGATCGTCGCTCGCCACGGCCTCCACGATGGGCCAGGTGGCGCTGCCGGAACTGCGCCGCTACCGGTACAAGCCGTCGCTCGCCACGGGCACGCTCGCGGCCGGGGGCGTGCTCGGCATCCTCATCCCGCCTTCGGTGGTGCTGGTCGTGTACGCGATCATCGTCGAGGCGAGCATCACCACCATGTTCATCGCCGCCTTCATCCCGGGCCTGATCGCGGTGGTGACGTTCATGTTCACGGTCGCGATCTACGTCCGGCTGCGCCCCGACTCGGGACCGCCCGGGGACAAGGTGGACCGCGACGAGTTCCTTGCATCGACGCGGGCGGTGGCCCCGGTCGCGGCGATCTTCGCGATCGTGATCGGCGGCATCTACTTCGGCTTCTTCAATCCGACGCCCGCGGCGGCGATCGGTGTCACCCTGGTCCTCGCGTTCGGGCTGTACCGCCGGCGCATCGGGCTCCCCCAGCTGCGGCTGACCCTGTACGACACGGCCGCGACGAGCGGGATGATCTTCCTCATCCTGCTCGGCGCCGAGCTGCTCAAGATCTTCATGTCGCGCGGCGGCGTGCCGCAGGCGGCCGCAGAGATGCTGGCGACATCCGGGCTTTCGCCGACCGTGATTCTCCTCCTGCTGCTGGTCGCGCTGATCGCGCTCGGCTGCCTGATGGACAGCCTGTCGATGATCCTGCTCGCGATTCCCTTCTTCTGGCCGGTCGTCTCCGCGCTGGACTTCGGGATGCCGACCGAGGACCTGAAGGTCTGGTTCGGCATCCTGGCGCTGGTGGTCGTCGAGCTCGGGCTGATCACGCCGCCGGTGGGGATGAACGTGTTCGTCATCAATTCGCTCGCGCCCGACGTGCCCATGCGCGACACCTTCCTCGGCGTGATGCCCTTCTTCTTCGCCGAGCTCTTCCGCGTCGCGCTCCTCGTCGCCTTCCCGGCACTCTCGCTCTGGCTCCCCGCCCTGCTCACGGGATAGCGGCCCGGGCCCCGGCCTGGGTGCAGAACTTGCTGTTCCCGGCCATGAGCGCCGTGATCGAATCCGACGAGGAAACGCCCTCCCGTGCCGAGGTGGCGCACATCGGAGCCTCGTCGGCGCCGGGCGGCCGCGAGCTCCTGGTCCTGCTCGGGCATCCCCGCGGGGAAGATTCGCTCTGCGGGGCGCTTGCCGCCGCCTATGCCGACGGCGCCCGCGCCGCCGGCTGGCGCGTCCGGACGCTCGATGTCTCGCGCCTGCGGTTCGATGCCGACGTGCGCCTGCCCAGCCCACGCGCGCAGGCGCTCGAGCCCGACCTCCAGCGCGTGCGCGATGCCATCGCGGCGGCGCGCCACATCGTCTTCGTCTATCCCAACTGGTGGGGCACGATGCCCGCCCGGCTGAAGGGCCTGCTCGACCGGGTGCTGGTGCCGGGCTGGGCGTTCCGGGAATGCAGCGGCGGCACGGGATTCGAGGGCCTGCTCGGCGGGCGCAGTGCCGAGATCCTCACGACCATGGACACGCCCGAGGTCGTCTATCGCTGGCTCTACCGCGCGCCGGGCCAGCGCGCGATGGCGCAGGCAACGCTCGGGTTCTGCGGCATCGACGTGGTGCGCAGCACGCGCTTCGGGGTAGTGAAGGACTCCACCGAGGCCCAGCGCCTGCAGTGGCTGGCGTCCGCCCGGGCGCTCGGCGCCGCCCTCGGGACGACGCCCGGCAGCGAGGGTGCCCGCGGGCTGGTGCGCCGCGTCCGCCCCTGGGTGCAGGCGCTGCGACTGCAGTTCTACCCGATGAGCTTCGTCGCCTACTGGGTCGGCGCGCTGCTCGCGACGCCCGGTGGCCGCATCGATCCCTGGTCGTTCGCGCTCGGCTACCTCGTGCTGTTCCTGGTCGAGGCGGCCACCGTCTTCGTCAACGACATCCACGACCACGAGAGCGACCGTCGCAATGCCTGGTGGGGCCCGTTCAGCGGCGGCTCGCGGGTGCTGGTGAGCGGCCTCCTCGACGCCGGGCAGCTCGAGCGCGGCGCCTGGCTCGCGCTCGGCGGCGCCTTCCTCGCGTGCCTCGCGCTCGTCGCCATGGTGCCGCTGGGCAACGGGCTCGTGATTCTCGCGGCCGCGATCGCACTGGGCGTACTGGCCATCGGCTACACCCTGCCGCCGCTCGCCCTGTCGCATCGCGGCCTGGGCGAGATCGATGTCGCGCTCACCAACGGCCTTGCCGTGCTCGTCTTCGGCTTCCTCGCGCAAGGGGGCAGCCCCGGTTCCGCGCTGCCCTGGCTGGTCGGCCTGCCGCTTTCCGTCGCCATCCTCCCGGCGATCCTGCTCGCCGGCGTTCCCGACCACGATGCCGACGCCGCGAGCGGCAAGCGCACGCTCGTCGTGACGCTCGGCATCCGCCGCAACCTGTGGCTCGCCACCGCCGGCCTGTTCGTCGCCGTGGCCCTCGCCGCCCTGCTCCACCATGGCGCGGGCGTCGAGGCGCTCGCCGGGGTGGCCGCCTTCGCCGGCCTGCACGCGATTGCGCTCGCCCCGCTCCTCTTGCGCGAGGCCGAGCGGGGCCCGCGAGCGCGGCGGATCGACGGCCTGATCGCCGCCAGCCTCGCGTTCATCCTCTGGTTCGGGGCGATCCCGCTCGCCAACCTGCTGCGCGGCTGAGCATCACGGATAATGCGGGCTGCAGTCACAGCGGACCCGTCATGCATCGCAGATCCCCGCCCTGGGGCGCGATCGAGGCCTTCGTGGTCGCCTCCCGGCTCGGCAGCTTCAAGGCGGCCGCGCAGGAGCTCGGCGTCAGCCCCTCGGCCTTCTCCCGCCGCATCCAGGCGCTCGAGACGCACGTCGGCGCGCGGCTCTACGATCGCGGCGACACCGCGTTGCGCCTGACCAAGGCCGGTCGTCGTTACCTCAACCGGCTGGAGCCGGGCTATGCCGCGATCCGGGCAGCGACCGACTGGATGGCGCCCGCCGCGGGACGCCGGCCGCTGCGGGTGGGCGTCTCCCAGTCCTTCGCGATCGGCTGGCTGCTGCCCCGGCTGCAGCGCTTCCACGACGCCTGGCCCGACATCGAGGTCACCCTGCATACCCGCGCGGGCAACCTGGACCTCGCCGGGGGGGCGGCCGACATCGCCATCCTCTTCGGGGACGGGCAGTGGCCCGGCATGCGCAGCCGGCGGCTGCTGGACAGCGACGCGATGGTGGTCGGCGCGCCGGACCTCGCCGGCGCCTCGATCGAAGCGCTGGGACGCCAGCGCCAGCTCGAGATGTTCTATCCGCCGGACCTCTGGCGCTACTGGCTCGACGCCACGGGCGAGACCCGGCTGGCGGGCGGCGAGCGGGTGTACTTCGACAGCAGCCAGGTGATGTACGAGGCGGCGGCCCGCGGCCTCGGCATCGCCATCGGCATCGCGCCGCTGGTGGACCCCTTCGTGAAGAGCGGCCGGCTGGTGCGGCTGCACGAGGGCGTGGTGCGGCTCGCCGGCGGCCACTACGTGGCGGCGATGCCCGCGATGATGCACGAGCCGCCGGTGCGCGCCTTCTGGCGCTGGCTGCTCGACGAGCGCGCCCGCGACGGCGGGGCGGGCGAGGACGCGGCGCCGGGCTAGCCGATCCGGTGGCGCCCCGGGAAGGAGGGATCCGACATGCCGAGCAGGATGGACGCGAGCCGCGACGTGCTCGTCCTGGTGGACTACCAGGCGCGCCTGCTGCCCGTCATCGACCGCGGCCCGGAGGTCGTCGCCACCGCGAGGATGCTCGCCGAGGGGGCGCGCCTGCTCGGCGTGCGTGTCGTCGGCACCGAGCAGAACCCTGGGGGGCTGGGGCCCAATGTCGAGGGGATCCGCCGGCTGTGCGACGCCACCCTCGCCAAGACGCACTTCGACGCCTGCCTCGACGGGCTCCCGGCGCTCCTCGCCGAAGGGCGCCCGGCCGGCGAGCGCCCCGACGTGGTCATCGCGGGCTGCGAGGCGCACGTCTGCCTGCTGCAGACTGCCCTGGGCCTGTTGGACGGGGGCCATCGGCTGCGGGTGGTCGAGCCGGCCTGCGGTTCGCGCCGTCCCGGCGATCGCGACATCGCGATGCGGCGCCTCGAGGCGGCCGGCGCCACGCGGGTGAGCGCCGAGATGGTCCTGTTCGAGTGGCTGGGCGGCAGCGACCATCCCGCGTTCCGCGAGGTCCTCGCGCTCGTGAAGTCGCAACCAGCCTGAACGGACGATTGCATTTCCTGCAACCGGCATGTCGCAGCCTGCGATTGCCGGGCGGCCGGCCATCACCCAGACTGTCCGGCGAATCCCGAACAACCGGAGTACCCCATGGATTTCGAATATTCCCCGCGCGTGAAGCAGCTTCGGGAGAAGCTGATGGCG
>CAZDYQ010000011.1:0-51174 GCA_964509685.1 uncultured Burkholderiaceae bacterium | reverse complement strand
GGGCGAATGACCGCGTTGCGGGTCCGGTTCAGGCCGTGCGGAGGCCCAGGCCGCCGTCGCGGTGCTCCGGCCGGCGAAGCTGGCGGGCGACCGTCTCGCGCAGCGACTGCAGCGACACCGGCTTGACCAGGTAGCAGTTGCAGCCCGCCAGGGCGCCGCGCGCGAGGTCGAGCGGCGTCGAGCGGCTCGTGAGGATGACCACGGACGTCGACCGCAAGACGGGATCGCGCTTGATCTCGCGGGTGAGGCGAAAGCCGTCGACGCCCGGCATCACCACGTCCACGAAGCAGATCTCGTAGCGGCGAAGCCGCAGGACATCCAGGGCCTCGCGCGCGCCTTCGACCGCCTCGGAGTCGATGCCCATCTGCCCAAGCGCAACGGCGAGCTGGCGGCGGACGGTCGGGCTGTCATCCACGACCAGCGCCCGCGGCCGGCGCGGCTGGCCGTTCTCGACGATGTGGCCCGGCCAGCCGGGACGACTGGCGGCGACGGCCGGCGGCTGCCGCAGCTGCGTGTCCACGAAGCCGTTGAGGGCGCCCAGCAGGTCGGCCACGAAGCTCGTGTGCAGGAGGTCGTCGCGCGGTCGATTCGGGTCGTTGCGTCGGCCCACCTTGATCACGGGTCGGCCCCGCAAGGCGCGCTGCAGGGTGGAAGCCACCTCGGGCCCGCCATCGGCGGTCATGTCCACCAGCGCGATGTCGAAGGCGCCCGCCGCGGGCTCGGTCGCGATGGCGTAGCGATAGCGATTGTGGCGGGCGTGCCGAAGGACGATCTCGAGCAGCTTGCGCATCCGTGTCGCGAGACCGAAGGCGGCGACGCGATAGACAGGCCGGTTGTCGCCCGACGCGCTCGGCGGCCCCTCCGGCGAGGCCCGTCTGGCGCCGGATTCCTGCGGCGAGACCATGTTGCTTTCCCCCCGATGCGATGATTCTTCTGGCCGGCGATCAGGCGCCGGCCTAGCGACTTATGCCCGAATCGCCGTGGGTGCGCAAGTGCGTGTAGCGGAAAAAGCGTTAAATAACCCCGCCTTAGAGGGCTTTCTTAAGCTTTCTTCTCAGGCGGACGCCTGAGCTCGGACAGCTCCCCCTCGATCACCACCAGGTCATTGTCCCGGGCGAACTTGCGGAGGAAGTCGTAAGCCATCGGCTCGATGCCGCGCAGGCGGGCATCGACCACGACGCAGCGATGGCCGTCCCGCATCGAGGGCTGCACGAGGGGCGACCAGCGCAGCGGATCGGCCGGCATCCCGGGCGGACGAAACGAGGACATCACGCCGCAAAGTCGCTCGGCCCAGTCGCTCGGACGAAAGCGCTTCCCCGTCGAGTCGACGCCGACGATCACGAAGGACTGCGCGGGGGGAAGCTCGATCATGGACGGGCCCCGGGGGAACGCAACACCGTCACGAGCGATGCCACGCGAGAGGAAATTATAGACACCCGTGATTCCGGATCGATTGGATAGCACACGACGTTCCCCTACAATTCAAGCGGTTGGACGGCGCGTCGCGGGTATCGCCCGGGCGCCGTCCTTTCTGTTCGCAGGCCACCCATGGCCGCGGCCCCCTATCCCGGAGCACGCATGTCCGCATCCTCGCCGCTGATGTCGACCTATCTGCCCCAGCCCGTGGCCTTCAGCCATGGCGACGGGGTCTGGCTGTACGACATGGACGGCCGACGCTACCTCGACTGCCTGGCCGGGATCGCGGTCAATACCCTCGGCTACAACCATCCGAGGCTCACGGCGGACCTGCGCGAGCAGCTCGGCCGCGTCGTGCACACCTCGAACCTGTTCGTCCATCCGCTGCGCGACCAGCTCGCGCAGATGCTGGTCGATCGCTCGGGCATGAAGAACGTCTTCTTCTGCAACTCGGGCCTCGAGGCCAACGAGGCGGCGATCAAGCTCGCGCGCCTGCACGGCCACCGCCGCGGCATCGACGCGCCGGAGATTGTCGTGTACGAGCATGCGTTCCACGGCCGCTCGCTCGCGACCCTCTCGGCCACGGGCAATCCGAAGGTGCACAAGGGTTTCGAGCCGCTGGTGCCCGGCTTCATCCGCGTGCCGCTCAACGATGCCGAGGCGCTCGCCCGTGTCGCGCGCGAGCGGCCGAACGTCTGCGCCGTCTTCCTCGAGGCCATCCAGGGCGAAGGGGGGATCAATCCCGCGCGCCAGGAGTACCTGCAGGAAGCGCGTCGCATCTGCGACGAAAACGACTGGCTGCTCATGATCGACGAAGTCCAGTGCGGCACCGGCCGCACCGGGCGCTGGTTCGCCCACCAGTGGGCGGGCATCCGGCCGGACGTGATGCCGCTCGCCAAGGGCCTCGCCTCCGGCATTCCGGTCGGCGCGGTCGTCGCCGGCGAGCGGGCGGCCGACCTCTTCACGCCCGGCAGCCACGGCACCACGTTCGGGGGCAACCTCCTCGCGATGCGCGCCGGCATCACCACGATCGAGGTGATGGAGGACGAGCGCCTGATGGACCGGGCCGCCCGCACCGGCGAGCGGATCATGACGGGTATCCGCGCGGCCTTCCAGGGCAGGCCCGGCGTGGTGGAGGTGCGCGGCCAGGGCCTCATGATCGGCATCGAGCTCGACCGCCCCTGCGACGAGATCGTGGGCAAGGCGCTCGAAGCCGGACTGGTGCTGAACGTCACCGCCTCGAAGGTGATCCGGCTGCTGCCGCCCCTGATCTTCGAGGACGCCCACGCGGATCATCTCGTCGAGAAGCTCGTGCCGCTCATCGCCGAGCACGTCGGCGCCTGAGCGCCCTGTCGCCCCATCAACTTCCCGGCCAGCCATCCATGTCGATCAAGCACTTCCTCCAGTTCCAGGACCTGACGGCAGAGGAGATCGACTACCTCTTCGAACGCACGCGGATCATCAAGCGCCGCTTCAAGGCCTACGAGCCCCATCACACGCTCTCCGACCGCACGCTGGTGATGATCTTCGAGAAGGCCAGCACCCGGACGCGCCTGTCGTTCGAGGCCGGCATGCACCAGCTCGGGGGCGCCGCCATCTACCTGAACACGCGCGACTCGCAGCTAGGCCGCGGCGAGCCCGTGGAGGATGCCGGGCAGGTCATCTCGCGCATGTGCGACCTCGTCATGATCCGCACCTTCGAGCAGTCGATCGTCGAGCGCTTCGCGGCGAACTCACGCGTTCCCGTGATCAACGGGCTCACCAACGAGTACCACCCCTGCCAGATCCTCGCCGACATCTTCACGTTCCTCGAGCATCGGGGCCCGATCCAGGGACGCACGGTCGCGTGGATCGGCGACTCGAACAACATGTGCAACACCTGGCTCCAGGCGGCCAAGCTGCTCGGCTTCAAGGTGAACGTCTCGACCCCGCCCGGCTACGAGGTCGAGCCCGACCGCGCCCGCCTGTACGGCCCCGAGCATTTCGAGCAGTTCGCCGATCCCATGGACGCCTGCAGGGGCGCGCATCTGGTGACCAGCGACGTGTGGACGAGCATGGGCTTCGAGTCCGAGAACGAGGAGCGCCGCAAGGCCTTCGCGGACTGGTGCGTCGACAGCGAGATGATGGCCGCCGCGGCGCCCGATGCGATCTACATGCACTGCCTGCCGGCGCACCGCGGCGAGGAGGTCACGGCGGAGGTCATCGACGGCCCGCAGTCGGTCGTCTGGGACGAGGCCGAGAACCGCCTGCATGTGCAGAAGGCCCTGATGGAGTACCTCGTCCGCGGCCGCATGGGTTGAGGGCCGTCGATCAGGTGTTCGGCAGGCCGTTGCCTCCCGCCTGCCCGACGATCGAGAGGAACTCCCGCCGGGTGGACGGGTCGTCGCGAAACGCGCCGAGCATGCGGCTGGTCACCATCGAGACGCCCGGCTTGTGGACGCCGCGTGTGCTCATGCACTGGTGGGCGGCGTCGATGATCACCCCGACGCCCAGGGGCTGGAGCACCTCGTCCAGGGTGTCGGCGATTTGCGCCGTCATCTTCTCCTGGATCTGCATGCGCTTGGCGTAGATGTCCACCAGGCGGGCCAGCTTCGAGATGCCGACGACGCGCCGGTCGGGCAGGTAGGCGACATGGGCGCGACCGATGATCGGCAGCAGGTGGTGCTCGCAGTGGCTCTCGAACCGGATGTCGCGCAGGACGATCATCTCGTCGTAGCCCTCGACCTCTTCGAAGGTCCGCAGCAGCACCGCCTTGGGATCCTCCTGGTAGCCCGCGAAGAACTCGCGGTAGGCGCGCACGACCCGCCGGGGCGTGTCGAGCAGGCCCTCGCGGTTCGGGTCGTCGCCGGCCCAGCGAATCAGGGTACGGACGGCCTCCTCGGCCTCTTCCTGCGAAGGAGCGCGCTCCTCCGGCGGAACTTTCATGGGAACGTGTGACATGGTCGGGCGGCGGGATACAGGGGAAAGGAAAAGGAAACGGGGAGCCGCCCTAGGGTAACTCATCGGGCAAGATGCGGCGCCAGCCGGCTCGCGAGCCGCTTGCGCGCCCGGTGCAGCCTCACCCAGACGTTCCCTTCGCTGATCTGCAGGCGCCGGCTGACCTCCGCGGTGGGCGTGTCCTCCAGCACCTGCAGCCGGAATACCTCGCGAAGGCCGGGCGGCAGCGCCTCGATCTCGCCCTGCAGCGCCTCGCCCAGGCGCTGGCGAGCCACCTGCGCGAGGGGATCGAGGGACTCGCGGGTGCCCTCGCCCCAGGCGCCGTCGCCGCCGTGCGCCTCGGCGTCGCCCTGCAGGCGCACGTAGCGTCCCTCGCGCCGGAAGCTGTCCTGGATCTTGTGCCCGAGGATGCCGATGAGCCACGTGCGCAGCGCCGACCCGCCGTGGAAGCTGCCGAGCCCCGCCACGGCGCTCGCCATGGCCTCCTGGACCGCGTCCTCCGCCAGGTCCTCGTCCCGGATCCGGCGCCGCGCGAAGCGCAGCATCGCCTCCCGATGGGACCCGATCTCCGCGAGCAGGTGGGCGCTCGGTGACGGTGGCGGCGCCGCGACGGCGGGTGATTCGATGCGCTCGGTGACTGCTTCCACTGGCGTCTCCTGGTAGTGGCGCCAGTTTCGCGACGGTCCCTATCCCGGCGATGTCGCCCAGATTACGATTTGGTAACGAATGCTTCCACGGCCCTTCCAGACCGCCCGGAGCCCCTTTCGCGGCGATCGATTGTTGCTATTCTGGGCGCCATGGAACGTCGCATTCTCGTGGTCGAGGACCAGAACGACATCGCGGACCTGATCGCCCTGCACCTGGGCGACCTCGGGCACGCCGTGGACGTCGTCCACGACGGGCCGTCCGGGTACAGCGCCGCGGCCTCGGGCCGCTACGACCTGGTCGTCCTCGACGTCATGCTCCCCGGCCGCGACGGGTTCGACATCGTCCGCAACCTTCGCTTCGAGCGGATCACCGTGCCGGTGCTGATGCTCACGGCCCGGTCCACCGAGCTCGACCGCGTCCTGGGGCTGGAACTCGGGGCCGACGACTACCTGGCGAAGCCCTTCTCCGTTCCCGAGCTCCAGGCCCGGGTCAAGGCGATGCTCCGCAGGATCGAGATGCAGGCGGCGGAGCTGAAGGCGCCGCCCGAACGTCTTCGCTTCGGCGCCCTCGAGATCGATACGGCCAGCCGGGAGGTCTGGCTGGACAAGCGGCCGATCTCGCTGACCGCCAAGGAGTTCGAGCTGCTGCAGCATTTCGCGCGCAACCCGGGTCGTGCCTTCACCCGGATGCAGCTGCTCGACGCCGTCTGGGGCACCACGTTCGAGGGCTACGAGCACAACGTGAACACGCACATCAATCGCCTGCGCAACAAGATCGAGGCGGACCCGGCCAATCCTCGCTACGTCCTCACCGTCCGGGGCGTGGGGTACCGCTTCACCGACAACGGACTGGCCCGCTGATGCGTTCGCTTCGCACCCGGATCGTCGTTCTCGTGGCCGGTTTCGGCCTGGCGATGGGCGCTGCGCTCGCGGTGATCATGTACCAGGCCATCTCGGGCTACCACACCGAGGCCGACTACGAGCGTGCCAGCCGCTTCGCCGAGCGTATCGGCGCCATGCATCCCGATCTCTGGAAGGCCTACCAGGGCGATCCGGAAGGCTTCGCCCGGCAGTTCCGCGAATTCAACCAGTACACCCCCGACATCGGCCTGTACCTGCTGGACAACGACGGCCGGGTGCTCGTCCGGTCCGACCGGCGCACCGGCGAGGCCGCGGCGGGACGCATCGATGTCTCGCCGGTGGCCCGCGCGCTCGCCCGGAACCCCGGCATGCCGATCAGCGGCGAGGACCCGGAGAACCCCGGCGTGCAGCGGCTGGTCGCGGCCATGCCCGTGTTCGACGAGGCCGTACAGCGCGGCTGGCTCTACGTCGTCCCGCGCAAGTGGATCGCCGCGGCGGGCGAGACGTACCGCGACTACGCGCTGCGGACCGCGGGCCGCGTGGGACTGCTCACGCTCGCGATCGGCGTGCTGCTCACGCTCGCGACCATGATCACGATCACGCGCCCGCTGACCCGGCTCACCAACGTGGCCGATCGCATCACGAAGTCCGGCTTCGAGGCCGAGATCACCGAGTGCGACTTCCGGACCTGCAGTCGCCACGACGAGATCGGGCGCCTGAGCTGCACTCTTCGCGAAATGTTCGAGCGTCTCAAGATCGAGATCCAGCGAGTCAAGCGCACCGATGCCGCGCGCCGGGAGATGATCGCGAGCGTCTCCCACGACCTGCGCACGCCGTTGACGGCCCTGCTGGGCCAGCTCGAGACCATCCGGATCAAGCGCGACGTGCTGGATGCCGAAGCGACGGAACGCCTGCAGGAGCGCGCGCTGCAGAACGCGCAGTACCTGCGCAAGCTCACCGAGGCGCTCGCGGAGCTCGCCCGGCTGGACAGCCCCGAGTTCCGCGTACAGGTCGAGCCGCTGCAGATCGGCGAGCTGACCGACGACGTGGTCCAGCGTTTCGCCACCCGCGCGGAAGGCCGCGGCATCCAGCTCGTGGTGGACTATCCCGACGGCCTGCCGCTGGCGCCCGTCGATGCCGCGCTGCTCGACCGGGCCCTGTCGAACCTGCTCGACAACGCCCTGCGGGTGACCCCCGACGGGGGCCGTGTGTCGGTCGAGGTCACGAGGACGGAAACCGGGATGCGCGTCGCGGTTACCGACAGCGGTCCCGGTGTCGCCCTCGAGGAGCAGGAGTCGGTGTTCGAGCTCTTCTACCAGACCAGCAAGCATCGCGAATCGCGCGGCAACTCGGGGCTCGGCCTCGCCATCGTGCGACGCGTTGCCGAACTGCACGGCGGGCGCGCCGGCCTGCGCAGCAGGCCGGGCGAAGGCGCCACCTTCTTCATCGACCTGCCGGCCGCCGCCTGACACGGGCGGCCGCGCCCCGCCTTATAATGCGGCGCTGAATCTCCTCGCGCCGCTTCCGGTCGCGCCCTTTGCGGATCCGCCCACCCATGAGCAAGATCAAGAAAGTCGTCCTCGCCTATTCCGGCGGGCTCGATACCTCCGTCATCCTGAAATGGCTGCAGGACACCTACCAGTGCGAGGTGGTGACCTTCACGGCCGACATCGGCCAGGGCGAAGAGCTCGAGCCCGCGCGGGCGAAGGCCGCGGCCGCGGGGGTGCGCAGCATCTACATCGAGGACCTGCGCGAGGAGTTCGTGCGCGACTTCGTCTTCCCGATGTTCCGCGCCAATACGCTCTACGAGGGACAGTACCTGCTCGGGACCTCGATCGCCCGGCCGCTGATCGCCAAGCGCCTCGTCGAGATCGCCCGGCGCGAGAAGGCCGACGCCATCTCGCACGGCGCAACCGGCAAGGGCAATGACCAGGTCCGGTTCGAGCTCGGCGCCTATGCGCTGATGCCCGAGGTCAAGATCATCGCGCCGTGGCGCGAGTGGGACCTGCTCTCGCGCGAGAAGCTGGTCGCCTATGCGGACAAGCACGGCATCCCGGTCGACTTCAAGAAGCGCAAGGGCCCGGCTCCCTTCTCGATGGACGCCAACCTCCTGCACATCTCCTACGAGGGCGGCGTGCTCGAGGACCCGGCTTCGCCGCCGCCCGAGAAGGGCATGTGGCGCTGGACCGTCTCGCCCGAGAAGGCGCCGAACAAGCCGGAGCTCGTCGAACTCGAGTTCGAGCGCGGCGACCTGGTCGCGATCAACGGCAATCGCATGAAGGCCCACGAGCTCCTCGCCGAGCTGAACCGGCTGGGCGGTCGCCATGGCGTGGGCCGGCTCGACCTCGTCGAGAACCGGTACGTGGGCATGAAGTCGCGGGGCTGCTACGAGACCCCCGGCGGCACCATCCTGCTGCACGCCCATCGCGCCATCGAGTCGATCACCCTCGACCGCGAGGTTGCGCACCTGAAGGACGACCTCATGCCGCGCTACGCGAGCATGATCTACAACGGCTACTGGTGGTCGCCGGAGCGGCTCGCCCTGCAGAGCCTGATCGATTTCACCCAGCAGGCGGTCAGCGGCACGGTCGTGGTCAAGCTCTACAAGGGCAACGTGATCGTGGTCGGCCGCAGCTCGCCGCAGTCGCTCTTCGACAGCCGCATCGCGACATTCGACGACGACGCGGGCGCGTACGACCAGGCCGATGCGGAGGGCTTCATCAAGCTCAACGCGCTGCGGCTGCGCATCGGCGCGAGGCAGGCGACGAAGCGAAGCGCGCCGCGCGGGTCCGCGGGCCGCAAGGCGACATCGCGCAAGGCGAAGGCCTGATGCCGCCCCTCGGACGGCCCTGCGATGGGCGGGGCCTCCGGGACGGAGAGGGATGAACAAGGGGCGCCGATGGCGCCCCTTTTCATTGTCGCGCGGGCGATGCCCGCGGTCACTCGTCGCGCACGATGCGGCGGTGCTTGCGCACGATCGTCACCGTCGGCTTGCGCGGCGGCGGGGGAGCGCGATCCACCGGCTCGTCGTCGGCCTCGCCGCCGTGCGGCTGGCGCGGAAACGCCTGGCGCGGCGGTCGCTGGTCGGCCTCGGGGCGCGCGCGCTTGCCGCTCCCTCGCCCGGCTCGCCCGCGCGCGGGCTGGATCGTGCTGATCACATGGTGGAGCAGGAGGATGTCGTCGCCACCCGGGCCCTCCAGCAGGATGGCCCGCTGGTCGAAGGAGCGGATGCGCCCGGCGATGCGATGCCCGTTGACCAGGAAGACTTCCATCGGGCGGCGCTCGCGGCGAAAGCTGTTCAGCCACGCGAACTGCACCCGGTCGGTACTCTTGCCCGCCGACTTGCCCCCGCCCTTGCCCCCTGCCTTGGCGGTGGCCTGCGCCGCCGGCTTGGACGAGCCGTCGCTCATTTCCGTCTGGTCGTGTTGCATCGCAATGGGAAGAATGCCATAAGAGCTGGCCGGCTGCACTCGGCCGCGCACGATTAGCCCACAGAACGGATCGCCTGACAAGGGCGCGCCGTCCGGGTCCCGGAACCGCCCGGCCCATGGCACCGTGCCGGGCCCCAGTCCAAGGAGAGTCCCATGCCTTCATTCGATGTCGTCTGCCAGGCCGATACCGTCGAGCTTCGGAACGCGGTCGACCAGTCGAACAAGGAGATCGCGAACCGTTTCGACTTCAAGGGCTCGGATGCAAGGATCGAGCTCGGCGAGAATCTCCTGACGATCTACGCCGACGACGACTTCAAGGCCTCGCAGGTGCGCGACATCCTGCTGTCGAAGTGCGCGAAGCGGAAGCTGGACGTCAGGTTCCTCGACTTCGGCGAGGTCCAGAAGATCGGCGGCGACAAGGTGAAGCAGCTGGTCACCGTCCGCAACGGCGTATCCGGTGCCGACGCGAAGCGCATCGTCAAGCTGGTCAAGGACAGCAAACTCAAGGTGCAGGCCAGCATCCAGGGCGACAGCGTAAGGATTTCCGGCGCCAAGAAGGACGTGCTCCAGGAGGCGATCGCCCTGGTGCGCGAGAAGGTGAACGAGCTGCCGCTCTCGTTCGAGAACTTCCGCGACTGACGCAGCTGCGCAAGGGGGGGTTCCGGGGGTCAGGTCGGCCGCATCGGGAGTCGCCGGTGTCGCTGCCCCGTCAGGGCGAAGAGCGCATTCGCGACGGCGGGCGCGATCGGCGGCACCCCGGGTTCACCCACCCCCGCCGGCGGGCGGGTGCTCGGCACGATGTGGGTCTCGACGAGCGGCGCCTCGGCAAGCCGCAGCAGGCCCGCCTCGCCGAAGCCGCCCTGGGCGACCCGCCCCGCCTCGACATCGATCCGGCCGTGCAGCGCCGCCGAGAGCCCGAAGACCACGCCCCCCTCCATCTGCTGGGCCACGATGCCCGGATTGACGACCGCGCCGCAATCGAGCGCACAGCACACCCGATGGACCCGCGGTCCGCCATCCGGATCCTGCCCGACCTCGGCCACCATCGCGACTATGGTGCCGTAGCACTCGTGCATGGCCAGGCCCCTGGCGCGGCCGGGCGGCAGCGGCTCGCCCCAGCCCCCGCGGTCGGCGGCGAACTCCAGCACTGCACGGTGGCGAGGGGCATGGCGAAGCAGGTCGAGCCGGTAGCGCAGGGGATCCACGCCCGCGCGCTCCGAGAGCTCGTCGATGAAGCATTCCAGGAAGAACGCGTTGTGCGAATGGCCCACCGAGCGCCAGTTGCCCACCGGGATGCCGGAGCGGACGCGGACATGCTCGACGCGGCGGGCGGGAACGTCGTAGGCCTGGTCGAACAGGCCCTCGGACGAGGACGTGTCCGGCACGGGCAGGTCGATGTCGAGGCGGTTGCGCACGAGCCAGTTCAGTGCGACCGAATCCCCCGCGGTGCGCAGTCGCCAGCCCAGGATCCGTCCACCCCGATCCAGCGCCGCCGCGAACCGGGCGGCGAACGCCGGCCGGTACCAGTCGTGCGCGAGGTCCTGCTCGCGAGACCACAGGAGCTGCACCGGACGCCCCGGCAAGGCCATGGCGACGCGCACGACCTGGCGGATGACATCCACCTCGAGGCCCCGACCGAAGCCGCCGCCGACCAGCGTCCGCTCGAGCTCGACCCGGCGGGGCGCCAGCCCGCTCGTCTCGATCGCGGCCCGCAACGCCGGACCGGGCACCTGCGTGGGCGCCCAGACCGTCAGCCGGCCATCGCGCAGCCACGCCGTCGCATTGGGCGGCTCCATGGCGGCATGCGCGAGGAAAGGCACCTCGTAGCGCGCCTCGACGACCGACGTCGCCTGCGAGAACGCCGCCTGGAGATCGCCCCGCGACTGCACGGCGAAGCCGTCCTCCGAATCGACCGCGGTGCGCAGGCGCGCCAGCACACCCTCCGACGTGGTCTCGCGCGCGCCACCGCCGCGCCAGCGCGGCACGGCGGCCTCGGCGGCACGCCGGGCACTCCAGGAGTCCCGCGCGACCACGGCGAACCCGCCCGTCGCGCCGCGCTCGGCGGGCAGTCGCACCACCGCCTCGACGCCCGGCCGCGCGAGGACGGCGGGCTCGTCGAGGGAATCCAGCTCGTCGCCCAGGACGGGCGCCAGGCGCACCGCCGCGAACAGCATGCCGGGCAGGCGGACATCGATGCCGAAACGCGCCGTGCCGTCCGTCTTCCCGGGCAGGTCGACGCGCGGCAGCGACCGGCCGATCACCCGCCATTCCTCGCGGGGCGTCGGCCGCACCTCCGCCTCCGGCACGTTCTGCGCGGCGCTCGCGACGAACGCGCCGATCCCGGCGCTGTAGCCCTCCGGATGGCTGACCATGCCGTCCGCCAGCGTGCACTGCCCGGGCGCCACCCGCCATTGGCGCGCCGCCTGTTCGACGATCAGCTGCCGCGCGGTCGCCCCGGCCATGCGCACGACCGTCCAGGCATCGGACACGGACGAGGACGCCGCGGTGATGTCCAGCCCGACCTCCCTGCCGATCTTGAGCATCAGCCACCGGGCGACGCGACGCCTGCCGGAGTCCTCGCCGGCGGGCCCCTCCCCGGGCGGGAACGGCAGGTACTTGAGCCAGACGGCGACGTTGCCGTAGATGGCATGGGGCGGCGGAGGCTCGAGCTGGATGCGCTCGAGGGGCAGGCGCAGCTCCTCGGCGAGCAGCATCGGAATGGCGGTATGGACGCCCTGGCCCATCTCGACCCGCGGCATCACGAGCGATGCGGTTCCGTCCTCTCCCAGCCGTACCCAGGCGTTGAGCGCGATTCGCCCGGCCGCAGGCGGCAGCATCGCCGCCGTCCCCAGCCTGCCCCTCGGCGGGAGCAGGCCCCAGCCGACGATCATCGCGCCGCCGACGCCGGCCGCGCCGAGCAGGAAATGCCGCCGCTTCATCCGTGCCCCGAGCCGACGAGCGGGCCGCCTGTCGACGGCATCGCTACGCTCCCCGGGCGAGCCGGCGGGCCGCGACGTCGATGGCCGCGCGCACCCGCTGGTAGGTACCGCAACGGCACAGCACGGTCATGCGCTCCGAGATCGTGTCGTCGTCCGGCGCCGGATCCTCCAGCAGCAGGCCGGCGGCGCACATGATCATGCCGGGCTGGCAATAGCCGCACTGCGCCACCTGCTCCTCGATCCAGGCCTCGCGCAACGATTCGAGCACGCGGCGCGTCCGCGGGTCGCCTTCCGGCGCCGCCAGCATCTCGATCGTGGCGACGCGGCGACCGGCCATGGCCGAAACCGGAACGACGCAGCTGCGCATGGCGCGGCCATCGACGATCACCGTGCAGGCGCCACAGGCGCCCGTTCCACAGCCGTACTTCGTGCCCGTCAGCCCGAGGGCGTCACGCAGCACCCAGAGCAGGGGCATCGCCGGATCGACCCGCACCGACACCGGCGAGCCGTTGATCTCGATCTCCATGATCCGGCCATGGCCTCCCGTGCGCCAATGGACGATGCTACCGAAGGCCGGCTTCGCGCAGCGTCATAATGCGGACAACCCGCAATCGGGAGCCTGGCCGGCCGCCCCTGCCAGGCATCCCCCGGACGAAGAGGATGGAGAGCGAGACGACGATGACGAACGAAACGAATGCGAATGCCCTGCCCGCCTGGCGACACGGCGAACGTCCGCTGCACGAGTACCTCCGCCATCATGCGCGCACGCAGCCGGGGCGCCCGGCCTTCGTCTGGTACGGTCGCGAGGTGAGCTACGCGGAGCTCGACCGGGCCAGCGACGCCTTCGCCAGCCTGCTGCATTCGCTCGGCGCGAGGGCGGGCGACCGCGTCGCCCTCTACATGGGCAACTGCCCCCAGTACATCATCGCGCACTTCGGCATCCAGAAGATCGGCGGCATCGTGGGTCCCTGCGGGCCCCTGTTCAAGGCGCACGAGCTGCGCTACCAGCTCGAAGATCTCGGTGCGAAGATCATCGTCGCGGCCCGCCACCTGGCGCCCATCGTGGCGGAGGTGCGGGACGACACGGCGCTCGAGCACGTCTTCGTGACCGGCCACGCCGACATGCTTCCGCCCGATCCACCGATCGTGCTGCCCGAGGAGCTCCGCGCCGGGCGCGACGACCGGGCCACGCCACCGGGAACGCGCGACTTCCTCGAGGCGATCGAGGGGTATCGCGGCATCGCGCCGCCCGTTCACGAGCCCGATCTCGACGACGTCGCGCTGATGACCTACACCTCGGGAACCACCGGGATGCCGAAGGGCGCGATGCTCACCTATCGCAACGCCCTCTTCAAGACGGCCGTCACGGCCGACGGGAACGACGTGCGCCAGGAGGACGTGATGCTGGCCATCGCGCCCATGTACCACATCGCCGGCATGCTCGTGGGCATCGATGTCACCGTGTATGCCGGCGCCAGCACGGTACTGATGCATCGTTTCGATCCGCTCGCGGTCCTGCAGGCGGTGGATCGCCATCGGGTCACCTGGTGGTACAGCATGGCGCCGATGAACCTCGCCGTGATGGAGCATCCGGAGGCGACGAAGTTCGACATGTCGTCGCTGCGGATCAATCCGGCGACCAGCTTCGGCATCACGCTCACCGAGCCGCTCGCCCGTCGCTGGGCCGAGTTCACCGGCGGCTGCCCCACCTTCGAGTTCGCCTACGGACTATCCGAGACACACACCTGCGACACCTGGATGCCGGTCGACGCCGTGCGCTGGGGAACCCAGGGCCGCCCGATGCCGGGTGTCGAAATCCGGATCATCGATCCCGACACCGGCCTGGACCGGCCGCCAGGAGAGCTGGGCGAGATCATCGTGCGCAGCCCGGGCTCGTTCAAGGGCTACTGGAACAAGCCGGAGGCCACCGAGAAGACGCTGCGCGACGGCTGGGTCCATACCGGCGACATGGGCCGCCTCGACGAGGCCGGCTACCTGAGCTTCGTCGGGCGGTTCAAGGAGATGATCAAGGTCTCGGGCTACAGCGTCTTCCCCGAGGAGGTGGAAACGATCCTGATTCGCCATCCCGCCATTCGCCAGGCAGCGGCGATCGGCATACCCGATCCCACCCGTGGCGAGGTCGTGCGCGCCTACGTGGTCAGGGAGCCCGGTGCAACGGTGACGGCGGACGAACTCATCGCATGGGCGCGCGAGAACATGGCGACGTACAAGGCGCCGCGCGAGATCCGGTTCCGCGATGCCCTGCCGGCAACCGGCGCGGGCAAGGTGCTGCGCCGGCTGCTGCGCGAGGAAGACGGCGACTGAAGGTTCGCCCCCGGGGGCGCGGGCGGATCAGCCGACCGCGCGCCGGAACTCGAACCGCGCCATCATCCGCGAGGCGGTATTGCAGCTGAACATGAGCGCGAAGCTGCGGCTCGCCGGATCGACGAACATGGCCGTGCCCGTCACCCCCGACCAGGTGAGCTCGCCCCGGGCGCAGGGATAGGCCGCCACGCCCCAGGACTGGCGCACCGCCAGGCCGAGCCCGAACCCGAAGCCCGGGCCCGTGTAGCCGAAGGGTCCGTCCACGCCTTCGTCGAGCTGGTCGCGCGTCATCTCCGCGAAGGACGATTCGGAGAGGAAGCGCCGGCCATCGACAACGCCGCCGTTGGCGAGCATCCGCGCGAACCGGGCGTAGTCGTCGATCGTCGACGCGAGACCGCCGCCACCGCTGTGCATCGGGGTGCCGGCCTCGTCGCCCTTCACGAACACGTCGAAGAAGTTGTGCCAGGCCTTGTCCTCGGGAAAGGCGCGCGGCATGCGGTCCAGGTCCGCAGCCGGCACGGTGAAGCCGGTATCGCGCATGCCCAGCGGCTCGAACACCCTTTCGGCGAGCGCCTCGCCGAGACGCTGCCCGAGGACGCGCTCGATGACGAGCCCGAGGACGTCGGTGGAGAACCCGTATCGAAACGCCGCGCCGGGATGGTTGGCTAGCGGCAGCCGGGCGAGCGACTCGAGGAATCGGCCCGGCTCGAGCAGCGGCAGCCGGCCGTCGAGGCCCTCCGCCCGTACCCGTTCGAGCGCGCGCGGATCGCGCGTCTCGCCGCCGTACGGCATCCCCGCGGTGTGGCGCATCAGGTCGCGTACCGTCGGCTGCCGCGCGGGCGCCGAGCCGTCGACCAGCCGCATGCCGGAAAGCTCCGGCAGGTGACTCGGCACCGCATCGTCGAGGCCGAGCCGCCCTTCGTCGACGAGCATCATGGCGAGCACGCTGACGATCGGCTTCGTCAGGGAAGCGATCCTGAACTTGGCGTCCGGTCGCATGGGCCCGGAGCCGTCCTCGCCACGCATGGTGCCGGACACCAGTCGGGCCTGTTCGACGCCGTCGCGCTCGACGAGGACCAGCGCGCCGGGACAATGCCTGGCGGCGCGGTGGTACTCCAGCATGCGGGCGAGTGCGTCCTTCATGGTCGTGTCTCCTCTCGGTGCGGGCCACGCGGCCCGGGCTCTCGGTTCGTGCCAGTATAGAGTCTCCCCGCAATCATTCCGGAGCCGCCGAGAGGCGGATGTACTGTGCCGACCCAACCACCCACCATGCCCCGTTCCGGGCCCGTCTCCGAAGTCGAGGCGCAGGCGCTGATCGCGCGCGCCGAAGCGTTTGCCGAGAATGTCGTCGCCAGGGGCGCGCCGCAATGGGAACACGATCGCCAGTGGCCCGGCGAAGCGCTCGCCGCGGCGGCCGCGCTCGGCCTCAACCGTATCCAGGTGCCGGCCGAACAGGGCGGCTACGACCTGCCCTACACGGTCAAGATGCGGATCGTGGAGGTCTTCGCCCGGCACGACATGGCCTTCGCGTTCGCCTGGGTCAATGCGCACAACGCGACGGCCCGGCTCGCGCGCGACGGCACGCCGGCGCAGCGCGAACGCTGGCTGCCGGGCCTGCTCGCCGGCACGTCGGTCGGCACGGTATGCCTGACCGAGCCGGGCGCAGGGAGCGACTTCCCCGCGATCACGACGCGCGCGAGGCGCAACGGGGACGGCTGGGTGCTCGACGGCGCCAAGGCCTGGGCGACCAATGCCGCGGGCGCCGACCATGCGGTCGTCTATGCCCAGACCGACCCTTCCGCCGGCTACAAGGGCATCGCCGGCTTCCTCGTCGATCTCCACGCGCCCGGGGTCACCGACCGCCATGTCGAGCCGCTCGTCGGCGGCCACGCCATCGGGGCGGGCGGCTTCCGGCTCGAAGGCGTCGAGCTCGATGCGGACGCCCTTTTCTATCCGCCCGGCGAGGCCTTCAAGCGCGCGCTCGCGAGCATCAACGGGGCGCGCACCTACGTGGCCGCGATGTGCAACGCGATGCTCGACGCCGCGTTGCGCCTCGCCGTGGCCGGCGCGATGGAACGCCACACCTTCGGCAGCCCCCTGAGCGAGCGCCAGGGGATTCGCTGGATGCTGGCGGATGCCGCGACCGACCTCGAGGCCTCGCGCCTGCTCACAGAGCGCGCGGCCCGGCTCATCGATGCCGGCGAGGACGCCATCGAGGCGGCCGCCCATGCGAAGAAGTTCGCGGTCCGCATCGCCGAGCGCCGCCTGCGAGACTGCATGCAGGTGCTGGGGGCGCGCGGGCTGCGCGAGAGCTGCCCGATCGGGCGTCACCTGGTCGGCGCGCGCATCGCGAACTACGTGGACGGCACCACCGAGATGCAGAACGAGCGCATCGCCGCCTCGCTGCTCCGGCGGCTTGCCGACGAGGCGCAGGGCAAGGGGAAGGCCGGATAGCCGCCCGGGCCGCGGCCCGCCGGGATCAGCCCCGCGACGAGACCAGCCGGGGCGAGGTGCTGCCGCCGCAGAGCTCGCCGAAGCGCTCGCGGATCGAGGCCTCGATCCCGGTGGAGTCGAGCCCGAGGCTCACGATGAGCTTGCGCTGGTCGCCATGGTCGATGAAGCGGTCCGGCAGCCCGAGGTGCAGGATCGGGCGCACGATGCCCGCGGCGGCGAGCGCCTCGGACACCGCGCTCCCGGCGCCGCCCGCGACGACGTGCTCTTCGACCGTCACGAACGCCTCGTGGCTGCGCGCGAGCTCCTCGAGCAGCCCGACATCGACCGGCTTGACGAAACGCATGTTCGCCACGGTCGCATCCAGCGCATCGCCCGCGGCGAGACAGTCGGCGAGCACCGTCCCGAACGAGAGGATCGCGATGCGGCGACCGCGGCGGCGTATCTCGCCCCGGCCGATGGGAATCGCATTGAGATCCTTGCGGACCGCGGCGCCGATGCCCGCGCCGCGCGGGTACCGCACCGCGGAAGGACCGTCGTGCTGGAAGGCGGTGAACAGCATCTGGCGGCACTCGTCCTCGTCGCTCGGGGCGAGCACGATGGTGTTGGGAACGCAGCGCAGGTAGGCGTAGTCGTAGGCGCCGGCGTGGGTCGCGCCGTCGGCCCCGACGATGCCGGCGCGATCGATGGCGAACATCACCGGCAGGTTCTGCAGCGCCACGTCGTGGATCAGCTGGTCGTAGGCGCGCTGCAGGAAGGTGCTGTAGATCGCGACGACCGGCTTCATGCCCTCGCAGGCGAGCCCGGCCGCGAACGTCACGGCGTGCTGCTCGGCGATGCCCACATCGAAGTAGCGATCCGGATAGCGGCGTTCGAACTCGACCAGGCCCGAGCCCTCCCGCATGGCCGGGGTGATCGCCACGAGGCGCCTGTCGAGCGCCGCCATGTCGCAGACCCAGTCGGAGAAGACCTGCGTGAAGGTGACTCGCGGCCCGCCCGCCGGCTCGATGCCCTTGGCGGGATCGAACTTGCCTGGCCCGTGGTAGAGGACCGGGTCGGCCTCCGCCAGCTTGTACCCCTGGCCCTTCCGGGTGACGATGTGCAGGAACTGCGGCCCACGCAGGTCGCGCAGGTTCTGCAGGGTCGGCACGAGCGAATCGAGGTCGTGCCCGTCGATCGGGCCGACGTAATGAAAGCCGAACTCCTCGAACATCATGCCGGGGGCGACGAAGCCCTTCGCCGTCTCCTCGAGCTTGCGGGCAAGCTCCATCACCGGGGGTACGTGCGAGAGCACGGCGCGCCCCATGCCGCGCACCTGCGTGTAGAACTTCCCGGACAGCAGCCGCGCGAAGTAGCGGTTGAGCGCGCCCACCGCCGGCGAGATCGACATCTCGTTGTCGTTGAGGATGACGAGCAGGTCGATGTCCGGCGTGACGCCGGCGTTGTTCAGCGCCTCGAAGGCCATGCCCGCGCTCATCGCGCCGTCGCCGATGACGGCCACATGGCGCCTGCGCCCGGGCCCGACGTTCTCGCCCGTGTTGCGCGCGGCGACGGCCATGCCGAGCGCAGCCGAGATCGAGGTGGACGAATGCGCCGTGCCGAAGGCGTCGTACGGCGACTCGTCGCGTTTGGGAAAGCCGCTGATGCCACCGAGCTGGCGCAGCGTGGACATGCGCTCGCGCCGGCCGGTGAGGATCTTGTGGGGATAGCTCTGGTGACCGACATCCCATACCAGCCGGTCGCGCGGCGTATGAAAGACGTAGTGGAGCGCGATCGCGAGCTCGACCGTGCCGAGGTTGGACGACAGGTGGCCGCCGGTACGGGAGACCGACTCGATGATGAAGCGACGCAGCTCGTCGGCGAGCTGCGGAAGGCGATCACGGCCCAGCTTGCGCAGGTCCCGCGGATCGTCGATGGTCTCGAGCAATGGATACGACGCCACCCTGGCCTCCTTCAGGACTTTCGCAGCACGACGAGGTCGGCCAGCTGCGCGAGACGGATCGCCCGGTCGCCGAAATGCGCGAGCGCCCGATGGGCCTCGTCGCGCAGACCGAGCGCGAGCGACCGCGCCTCCTGCAGGCCCATCAGCGAGACGTACGTGGGCTTGTCCGCCTCGCTGTCCTTGCCCGCGGTCTTGCCCAGGGTCGCGCTGTCACCCTCGACATCGAGCACGTCGTCGATGACCTGGAAGGCGAGCCCGATCGCGCTGGCGTAGGCATCGAGCGCCTTCGCGCCCGCTTCGTCCCGCGCCGCTGCGGGTCCGGCCATCCAGCCGAGGCGTACCGACGCGCGCAACAGCGCCCCGGTCTTGCGCCGGTGCATGCCTTCGAGCGCTTCGCGATCGAGCCGCAGGCCGACGGACCCGATGTCGATCGCCTGGCCACCCACCATGCCTGCCGACCCCGCGGCCGCGGCAAGTTCCGTCACCATCGCGGCGGTCGGCAGGTCCGGTTCCGCGAGCCCCGCACGGCCGAGCAGCTCGAACGCGAGGGCCTGCAGGCCGTCGCCGACGAGCATCGCGAGCGCCTCGTCGTAGGCCACGTGGACCGTCGGCCGGCCACGGCGCACGTCGTCGTCGTCCATGCACGGAAGGTCGTCATGGACGAGCGAATAGGCATGGATCAGCTCCACGGCGCTGGCCGCCGCCGCCGTGGCCGGCTCGCTCGCCCCGGAAAGCTCGGCCGTGGCGTGGACCAGCAGGGGACGGATGCGCTTGCCGCCGCCGAGGCTGGCGTAGCGCATCGCCTCGTGCAGGCGGGCAGGAGGCGCATCGGCCGCGGGAAGCGCCCGGGCGAGCTCGGCCTCGACGCGATCGGCCGTCTCGCGACACCAGCTGGCGAAGTCGTCCGTTCCCGTAGTGGCCACCTTCCTAGCGCTCGTCATTGCCGTCGTCGCCGAGCGGCTTGAGGAGATCGGCCTCGAGTATGCGCACCTGCTGCTGGATCGCCGCCAGGCTTTCGCGGCAACGGCTGACCAGCTCGGCGCCCCGGCGATAGGCGGCGAGGGATTCTTCCAGGCTGAGCGTGCCGGCTTCCATCCGCTCCACGATGGCTTCGAGTTCCTCGATGGCCGCTTCGAAGCCCATGGGCTCGGCGGTGGCCCGGGGATCCTCGCCCGGCGTCGCGGACTCGGGGGAATTGCTGGTCATGGGGTCTGTGACCGACGATGCCGTGGCGGCCCGACAGTGCGCGTGCCGCCCGGGGTTTGGAGATGGGTCGATTTTACTGCCATCGAACGGGGCCGTCGAAAGTGGCCCTGCCGGCCACCCGGGCGGGCCTCGCGCCCCCGGGCGCCATTTCGGGTATCCTTGGGCCCCTTCGAGCCGGGGGTCCCCGCCACACCCACGAGGCGGCGCGCCCGCCCGGCATGGCTTGGTTCCGTCCTTCGACTTTCCTGGAGGATCAGAATGTCGGACCTGGGTCGGCGCGAGTTGCTTGCACCCTCGCGCGCGCAGCTGCCCGTCTCCGCCTACTTCGACGAAGCCCTCCTCGCTCGCGAACTCGATGTGCTCTTCCGGCAGGGCCCGGGCTATGTCGGTCATGAACTCATGGTTCCGGAGCCCGGGGACTACCACACCCTGGTCGCGGAGAACGAGGGCCGGGTGCTGGTGCGCAACGACCGAGGCGTGGAACTGCTCTCGAACGTGTGCCGCCACCGCCAGGCCATCATGCTGAACGGGCGCGGCAACACCGGCAACATCGTCTGCCCGCTGCATCGCTGGACCTACAGCCTGCGCGGCGAACTGCTCGGCGCGCCGCAGTTCGCCGAGCAGCCTTGCGCAAGCCTCTCGCGCAGCCCCCTGCAGAACTGGCGCGGCCTGCTCTTCGACGGGCCGCGCGACATCGCGGCGGACCTGCACGCGGTCGGCCTCGAGGAGGTCATCGACTTCAGCGGCTACATGCTCGGCCATGTCGAGATCCACGAGTGCGACTACAACTGGAAGACCTTCCTGGAGGTCTATCTCGAGGACTACCACGTCGACCCGTTCCATCCGGGCCTGGGCAACTTCGTGTCGTGCGACGACCTCGCCTGGACCTTCGGCGACTGGTTCTCCGTCCAGACCGTCGGGGTTCACGACGACCTGCGCAAGCCGGGCACGCCCATCTACGAGCGCTGGCACGAACAGGTGATCCGCAGCTGCAACGGCGAGCTGCCCCGCTACGGCGCGGTCTGGCTCGCCTACTACCCGAACATCATGGTCGAGTACTACCCGAACGTGCTGGTGATCTCGACGCTGATCCCCCGGGCGCCGCAGCGCACGACGAACATCGTCGAGTTCTACTATCCGGAGGAGATCGCCCTGTTCGAGCCCGACTTCGTCGAGGCCGAGCGCGCCGCCTATATGGAAACCTGCGTCGAGGACGACGAGATTGCCCGCCGGATGGACGCCGGGCGCGCCGCGCTGCTCGCGCGCGGGGTGAACGAGACCGGCCCGTACCAGAGTCCGATGGAGGACGGCATGCAGCACTTCCACGAGTTCTACCGCCGCCACATCGCGCTCGGGGACGACCGATGACATGGACCACCCTGGTCGAAGTCGAAGAGCTCGCGCTGCGGCTCGACGAGTGTCTCGTCGTGGATTGCCGGCACGAGCTCTCTGACCCGCAGGCGGGACGCCGGGCCTGGCTGGCCGGGCGGATCCCGGGCGCGGTCTTCCTGCACCAGGACGAGGATCTCGCCGGCCCGGTCGGGCCGCACACCGGCCGTCATCCCCTGCCCGATCCGCAGGCGCTTCGCCGCCGGCTGGGAGAGCTCGGCCTCGGCGAGAGCACCCAGCTCGTGGCGTACGACGATGTCGGCGGCGCCATGGCCGCCCGGCTCTGGTGGCTCGCTCGTTCGATCGGCCACATGGCCGTCGCGGTGCTCGATGGCGGCCTGCCCGCCTGGCGGGCCGCGGGCTATCCGATCGAGAGCGGCGAGCCCGCGCCGCCGCGCCGCGCACCGGTGGAGCTCGCGCTGCGCGAGCCGCTGGCCGGCTGGGTGGACGTCGAGGCCATCGAGCGCGACCTCGAGCGGCGCTCGCTGCTCCTCGTCGATGCGCGCACCCCTGAGCGCCATCGCGGCGAGGCGGAGCCGATCGATCCCGTGGCGGGCCACATCCCCGGTGCGCGGAACCGGCCGCTCGGCCTGAACCTGCGGCCCGACGGGCGCTTCCTTCCGGCGCCGGTGCTGCGCCAGGCCTTCGCGGAGCTCCTCGGCGACCGCTCGCCCGACGCGGTCGTGCATTTCTGCGGTTCGGGCATCAGCGCCTGCCACAACCTGCTCGCCATGGAGCACGCCGGCCTGCATGGCTCGCTGCTGTATCCCGGCTCGTGGAGCCAGTGGTGCAGCGATCCGTCGCGCCCCGTCGCGACCGGCGAAGGCAGCTGAACCGCCCGCGTCCCCCGGGACGCATCGCCTCGTTCGTTCCGGCGCACGCCCGGCCCCGCGCAACGGGCGCCGTACGGGTGCGTCTCAGTGGGCCTTGTCCCAGTTGGGCCCCACGCCGGTCTCGACCACCAGGGGAACCGACAGCGTCGCCACGCCGGTCATGAGCTCCGGCACCTTCGCGCGGACCTCGTCGATCTCCGCCTCGGGTACCTCGAGCACCAGCTCGTCATGGACCTGCATGATGAGCTTCGCCCCGGCATTCGCCTGCGTGAGCCAGTCCTGCACGGCGATCATCGCCATCTTGATGAGGTCGGCCGCCGTGCCCTGCATCGGCGCATTGATGGCGGCGCGTTCGGCAGCCTGCCGACGGGGCCCGTTGGGGCTGTTGATCTCGGCGAGCCACAGGCGGCGCCCGAACACCGTCTCGACGTAGCCTTGCGCCTTGGCGAGCCGCCGGGTCTCCTCCATGTAGGAGGCCACGCCCGGGTAGCGGCTGAAGTACCGGTCGATGTAGTTGCGGGCCGCATCGCGCTCGATGCCGAGATTGGCGGCGAGTCCGTAGGCGCTCATGCCGTACATCAGGCCGAAGTTGATCACCTTGGCGAGCCGGCGCTGGTCCGGCCCCACCTCTTCCGGCGCGATGCCGAAGATCTCGCCGGCCGTCGCCCGATGGATGTCGAGGCCGAGCTCGAAGGCCCGGCGCAGGCTGGCGTCGCCCGAGATATGGGCCATGATCCGCAGCTCGATCTGCGAGTAGTCGCAGGACATGATCACCGAGCCGGGCGGCGCGATGAAGGCCTCGCGGATGCGCCGGCCGTCCGGCGTGCGGATGGGGATGTTCTGCAGGTTCGGGTCGGTGGAGGCGAGGCGCCCCGTCACCGCCGTCGCCTGCGAGTAGTTGGTGTGGACGCGCCCTGTCCGGGGGTCGATCATCCGCGGCAGCTTGTCCGTATAGGTGCTCTTGAGCTTCGCGACGGCACGGTACTCGAGCACCAGGCGGGGAAGCGGATAGTCCTCGGCGAGCTTGCCGAGCACCTCCTCGTCGGTCGAGGGCGCGCCGCTCGCCGTCTTCTTGACGACCGGAAGCTCGAGGCGCGTGAAGAGGATCTCCCCGAGCTGCTTGGGGGAGTTGAGATTGAACGCCTGGCCGGCCGCCTCGTGCGCCTGGCGTTCCAGCTCGAGCATCTTGCGTCCGAGCGCATCCGACTGGGCGGCGAGCGCATCGGCATCGACCAGGACGCCGTTGCGCTCCATGCGCTGCAGGACGCGCAGGGTCGGTATCTCGATGTCCCGGTAGATCCGCAGCAGCCGGTCGTCCGCCTCGATGTCGGGATACAGGCGCAGGTGGAGCTGCAGCGCGACGTCGGCATCCTCGCCCGCGTAGGCCGTGGCCCGCTCGATGTCCACCTGTGAAAACGGGATCTGCTTCGCGCCCTTGCCCGCCACCTCGGTGTAGGTGATGGTGCGCCGGTCGAGATGACGGGACGCGAGCGCGTCCAGGTCGTGCGATCGGTGCGCCTCGAGGACGTAGCTCTGCAGCAGGGTGTCATGCTCGACCCCGGCGAGGCGGATCCCGTGGTTCTCGAGCACGTGCATGTCGTACTTGAGGTTCTGGCCGACCTTCTTCGCCGCGGGATCCTCGAGCCAGCCGCGCATGCGCTCGAGCACCTGTCCCACCGTGAGCTGGTCCGGGGCGCCGGGATAGTCGTGCGCCATCGGCACGTAGCAGGCGCGCCCCGGCTCGACGGACAGCGACAGCCCGACGATCCGGGCGAGCATCGGGTCGAGCGAGGTCGTCTCGGTGTCGAAGGCGACGAGCCCGGCGTCCCGGATCTTCTCGATCCAGCGCTCGAGCGCCTCCATGGTGAGGACCGTCTCGTAGTCCGTGCCGGGGCCCTCCGGGGCGGCGACGGCCGCGGCCTCTCCCGCCGCGCCGGCGCTGGCCGCCGCGAGCCGGTCCTCGACCTCCCGCAGCCATGTCCGGAAGCTGCAGCGCTCGAAGAGCTCGCGCAGGGCCTCGAGCGACTCCTCCTCGAAGGACAGCGCCCCGTCCAGGTCGCCGATCTCGGGCGGTAGCTCGCAGTCGCACTTCACGGTCACCAGCTCGCGCGCCGTGGGCAGCCAGTCGAGCGCCGCGCGCAGGTTCTCGCCCACCTTGCCCGGGATCTCGTCGGCATGGGCAATGATCCCGTCGAGCGAGCCATACTGCAGCAGCCACTTGACCGCCGTCTTGGGCCCCACCTTGTCCACGCCGGGCACGTTGTCCACGGAGTCGCCCACGAGGCTCAGCCAGTCGACGATGAGCGAGGGGGGAACGCCGAACTTCGCTTCCACCGCCGCCGGATCGAGCCACTCGACCGCGCCGGTGTCGCGCGGCATGGTGTTGAACAGCGTGACGCGCTCGCTGACGAGCTGGGCGAGGTCCTTGTCGCCCGTGGACACGAGGGTGTGGATGCCCCTGGCGCTCGCCCTCGCGGCGAGGGTCCCGATGACGTCGTCGGCCTCGAGGCCCGGCACCATCACCAGCGGCCAGCCGAGCGCCCGCACGAGCTCATGGATGACGGGGATCTGGCGACGCAGGTCCTCGGGCATCTCGGCCCGGTTCGCCTTGTACTCGGGATAGATGTCGTCGCGAAAGGTCTTGCCGGGGGGATCGAAGACGACCGCCCCGTGGGTCGCCCCACGGTTCAATTTTGCGTCGGCGCGCAGACGCCGTAGCATTGCGACCATGCCGTAGATCGCGCCGGTCGGCTCCCCGCTCCGGTTGCGCATGTCGGGCAGTGCGTGAAAGGCCCGGTACAGGAAGCTGGACCCGTCGACCAGCAGGAGCGTTTTTTCGGTCATGTCCCGTAGCAAGCATATTCCGCAACTGCGAGAGATCACCAGCAGCGAGCGGTCGACCACGCTGAAGGCGCGCGAGTCATGGCATATCCTGGGGATTATCTCAGAGTTCATCGAGGCGACGGAGAAGCTGGCCTCGGTCCGTCCCGCCGTGTCGATCTTCGGGTCGGCCCGGGTACGCCCCGGCCACCCCTGGTACGAGACCACCGTCGAGATCGCCCGGCGCCTTTCCGACGCCGGCTTCGCGGTGGTGTCGGGCGGCGGCCCGGGCATCATGGAGGCGGCCAACCGGGGCGCCCACGAGGGCGCCTCGCCGTCGATCGGGCTCAATATCCAGCTGCCCTTCGAGGCCCACGGCAATCCCTACCAGGACGTGTCGCTGCACTTCCGCCATTTCTTCGCGCGCAAGGTCGCCTTCGCGAAGTACGCGACCGCCTTCGTGGCTGCGCCCGGCGGCTTCGGGACGCTGGACGAGCTCTTCGAGGTCCTGACCCTGATCCAGACCGGGATGGGCCGGCGGATCCCGGTCATCCTGATCGACTCCTCCTACTGGGGCGGGCTGATCGAATGGATGCGATCGTCCCTGGTTGCCCAGGGCACGATCTCCCCCGAGGATGTCGACCTCATCGAGGTCACGGACGATCCCGCCCGGGTCGTCGACGCGATCTTCGACTTCTACCAGACGCGCGGCTTCGAGACGACTTCCGAAGAACGCCAGTCCCTCCTCTACCTCTGATGAGCCGGCGCTGGTCGGCCCGACGCTTCGATGGCGGTATTCACCAACGTCTCTGCCGATGAACTCGCACGCTGGCTGGAGGGCTACGATCTCGGCCGACTGATACGGTTCGAAGGCATCGCCTCCGGGATCGAGAACAGCAACTTCTTCGTGGATACGGAAGCGGGCCGCTACGTGCTCACGCTGTTCGAGGTGCTCACCGCGGAGCAGCTACCGTTCTACCTGCTCCTGATGCAGCACCTGGCGGCAAGGGGGATCCCCTGCCCCGACCCGGTGCCCGACCGCCAGGGTCGCCTGCTCGGCACGCTCAAGGGCAAGCCCGCGACGATCGTCACCCGGCTGGCCGGCCACGTCGAGATGCGGCCCGGACTGCGCCACTGCGCGAGCATCGGCCAGCTCGCGGCCCGCATGCATCTCGCGGCCGCCGACTTCGAGGGCGGGCTGCCGAACCTGCGCGGCCTGTCCTGGTGGCTGGAGGTCGCGCCGGCGGTGCGCCCCTTCCTCGATGCCGGGCAGCGCCGGATCCTCGACGACGAGCTCCTCGCCCAGCAACGGTTCGCGGCGAGCGCCGCCTGCCGCGCGCTTCAACGCAGCCCGGTGCATGCGGACCTGTTTCGCGACAACGTCCTGTTCGAGACGACGCCGGAGGGGCCGCGCCTGGGCGGCGTGATCGACTTCTACTTCGCCGGGGTCGATACCTGGCTCTTCGACCTCGCCGTGGCGGTCAACGACTGGTGCATCGACGACGAAAGCGGCGAGATCGACGAGCCGCGCGCCGACGCGATGCTCTCGGCCTACCGCGCCGAGCGCCCGTTCAGCGAGGCGGAGGTGGAGTCGTGGCCGATGATGTTGCGCGCCGCCGCACTCCGGTTCTGGTTGTCGCGCCTGTTCGACTACCACCGCCCGCGTCCGGCCGAGATGGTGACGCCGAAGGATCCCGTCCACTTCGAAAGGATCCTGCGCGCCAGGCGATCCCGGGAGGGGCGGCTGCACGCCCTCTGAGCGCATGAACCAGCCAGGCACAAGAGCGGGGGGAGGCGCCATGCAGGTTCGCCGCGTCGATGCGGCCCATGGCGCGCGCTGGGTGATCGGCGGCTTCCGCCTGCTGGGGAAGAAGCCGCTCGCGCTGCTCGCCCTCGTCGTCTTCGACGTGTTCCTCCTCCTGGTGCCGTCGGTGCTTCCCCTCGTCGGCCCGCTCGTCCCCACCCTGCTCACCCCTGTATTCGGCGTCGGGCTCATGGTGGCCATGCGTGCGACGGACCGGGGCGGCAACCCGGTGCCGCAGATGCTGTTCGCGGCCTTCGGCGAGGAGGGCGGCCACGCCTGGCGCAACCTGCTGGTGCTGGGGGCGATCAGTGCGATCGCCACGATGGGCGCCGTGGCGCTGACGGCGCTCGCCGACGGCGGCGCACTCTTTGGCTCCGTCACCGGGATGGACGGGGAACTCCCGGCGGGCGACGCATCGGGCGGCGACACCGGCGCCGGCACCGAAGGCGACGGCACGGGACCGATCGCCCTGCCCTCGATCTCGCCCGCGCTGCTGCTGTTCCTGCTCCTCCTGCTGCCGATCCAGGCCGCCTCCTGGTATGCGCCGCTCTTCATCGCCTGGCACGGCATTCCCGTGGCGAAGGCGATCTTCTTCAGCTTCGTCGCCGTATGGCGCAACAAGGCCGCCTTCGTGGTTTACCTGGTCGCGTGGATCGGCGCGGTCCTCGCGATGTCCACGGTCGCGTCCTGGCTCATCGTGCTGACCAGCTCGCCGACGATCCGCTCGATGCTGCTCTTCTTCATGTCGCTCGCCATCCTGACCGCGATGTACGGCTCGGTCTGGCTGAGCTATCGGGACGTGATCGAGGCTACCCGGGGCGATTCGCCGCAGCCGCCCCGCCTGGCGTGAGGCGGACCTAGCGCGGAGTCAGCTTCGCGACCGAGAGGGCGAGCCACTTCACGCCCGAGGGCCCGAAGTTCACCTGGGCCCGGGCGTCGTCGCCCTGGCCCTCGATGTCCATCACGACGCCCTCGCCGAAGCGGGCGTGCTCGACCGCCTGTCCGATGCGAAGTCCGGTACCGCGGTCCGCGCGCATTGCCTGTCCGTTGCCCGCCACCGGGCCGCGCGATTGCCACCCGGAGGCGTCGTGCCAGGCACCCATCCGCCCGGTGCCGCGCGGGGTCAGCCACTTGAGCGCGCCGGGCGGCAGCTCGTCGATGAAGCGCGACTTCAGCCCGTATCGCGTCTGGCCATGGAGCATGCGCGTCTGGGAGTACGAGAGGTACAGCCGTTCCCGGGCCCGCGTGATCGCCACGTACATGAGCCGGCGCTCTTCCTCCAGTCCGCCCGGCTCGGCCGATGCGTTCTCGTGCGGGAACAGGCCCTCCTCAAGGCCGGTGATGAACACCGTCTGGAACTCGAGCCCCTTGGCGGAATGCACCGTCATGAGCTGGAGCGCATCGGCGCCCTCGCCCGCCTGGTTCTCGCCGGCCTCCAGGGAGGCATGCGAAAGAAACTCGGCAAGGGGGGTCGAGCGGCCGGCATCGGCCGCGGCATCGAGGACTTCGAGGCCGTCGGGCGCATCGCCCAGCAGGCCGTCGGCCGGCGCATCGGCGATCGCCACGCCGGCGTTGGCCGGCACGTCCTGCCCGATGCCCTCCTCGGCGAGGAAGGTGACGGCCGCGTTGACGAGCTCGCGCAGGTTCTCGAGCCGTTCCTCGCCCTCGCGCTCGTTCTGGTAGTGCTGCCGCAGGCCGCTGCGCTCGATCACCTGCTCGATCAGCGCGGGCAGCGGCAGCTCGCGTGTCTGCGCCGCCAGCCCGTCGATGAGGGAGACGAAGGCGGCGAGCCGGGAGCCCGCCGCGCCGCCGAGGCGCCCGCAGGCATCCCTCAGGCTGCAACCGGCCGCCGCGGCCGCGTCGCCGAGCGCCTCGAGGCTGCGGGCACCGATGCCCCTCGCCGGGAAATTGACCACGCGCAGGAACGCGCCGTCGTCATGCGGATTGGCGACGAGGCGCAGATAGGCGAGCGCATGCTTGACCTCGGCACGCTCGAAGAAGCGCAGCCCGCCATAGACCCGGTACGGGATGCCCTGCGAGACGAGCGCATGCTCGATGACGCGGGACTGCGCGTTGGAACGGTAGAGCACCGCGATGTCGCTGCGCATGGCGCCCTCGGCCACCAGGTTGCGCACCTCCTCGACGATCCACTTTGCCTCGAGCGCGTCGCTCATCGCCTCGAAGACCCGCACCGGCTCGCCCTCGCCCGCATCGGTCCAGAGGTTCTTGCCGAGGCGAGACGCGTTGTGGCGGATGAGCGTGTTGGCGCAATCGAGGATGTGGCCGTGGGAACGGTAGTTCTGCTCGAGCTTGATCAGGTTGCGGACCTGGAACTCGCGCTCGAAGGCCGCCATGTTGCCGACGTTTGCCCCACGGAACGCGTAGATGCTCTGGTCGTCGTCGCCCACCGCGAAGATCGCGTTGTCGTGGCCGGCGAGCAGCTTGAGCCAGCGGTACTGCAGGACGTTGGTGTCCTGGAACTCGTCCACGAGGATGTGCCGGAAGCGCGCCTGGTAGTGCTCGCGCAGCAGCTCGTTGCGCTGGAGCAGCTCGTAGGAGCGCAGCAGCAGCTCGCCGAAGTCGACCACGCCCTCGCGCTGGCACTGGGCGTCGTACTCGGCGTACAGCTCGACGTAGCGCCGGTTGAAGTCGTCGACGACCTCGACATCGGGCGCCCGCAGGCCCTGCTCCTTGGCGCTGTTGATGAAGTACTGGATGTTGCGCGGCGGATAGCGCTCGTCGTCGACACCGAGCCGCTTGCACATCCGCTTGATAGCGCCGAGCTGGTCGGCCGAGTCGAGGATCTGGAAGGTCTGCGGCAATGCCGCGTCGCGATGGTGTGCGCGCAGCATGCGGTTGCACAGGCCGTGGAACGTGCCGATCCACATGCCGCGCGTATTGATGGGGAGCATCGCGTTGAGGCGCGTGGCCATCTCCCGCGCGGCCTTGTTGGTGAAGGTGACGGCGAGCACGCCCTGCGGGCTGACCTGGCCGGTGGCGATGAGCCAGGCGATCCGGGTGGTGAGCACGCGTGTCTTGCCGCTGCCCGCGCCGGCGAGGATCAGCGCGTGCTGCGCCGGCAGCGTGACGGCGCGGCGCTGGGGCTCGTTGAGCGATTCCAGGAAGCGTTGCATTCCCTGTGATTTTACACAGGCCCCCGGGCCCGGCCTGCCTCGGCCATGAGGCCGAGAACGCAGGCCGGGCCCGCGAGCCACGCGACGGAGGCGTCCGGCCAGGCGATGCCCTGCGCCAGCAGCGCCAGCGGCGCCGCCGCGATCGGCAGGATCGGCCACCCCGCGCGCGGTCGCCCGGCCAGTCGCATGACGGCGGCCACCCCGAGCAGCACCCCTGCGATGCCACCGATCACCGGCGCCGCCGCCGCGGGCACGAGGCCGGCAAGCGTCGTGGCGCCCGCCGCCATGGCATCGACGGAGCCCGCCACGCGACCGCGCGGGCTCTCCAGCGCCCAGTCGAGGGCCGACGCCGTCCCACCGGCGCAGGCGAGCACCGCGAGCGTCATCGTGACCGACGGGGCCGCGCCCCAGGCGAGCGCCAGGCCGGCCAGGCCAGGCGCAAAGACGCCGCCCCAGAACCGCCCGCCGCCGGCCGACCGTCGGGCGATGCAGCCGAATGCGCCCAGCAGGACCGCGATGCCGAAGCCGAGCCACCAGTTGGGGCTGGGGGCGGCTCCGTGCGCGAGGCGCGACATGAACAGCCATACGACGAGGGCCCCGCCGACGGCGGGAAGGACGGCGAGGCGCCAGGCCGACGCTGGGGAAGCGGAACTGGATTCGTTCATTCCCTGATTGTCGGCCAAACCGGATTGTGTGAGAGTCGCCCCAGAAACCGGGAGGCCGGAGGAGACGAGCATGCAGACGGACATCCTGTCGCAGTGGCGGCGCCATGGCCGCGAGCAGCCCGACGCGGTCGCGTTCATCGCGCCGCACCGGAACT
This sequence comes from uncultured Burkholderiaceae bacterium, assembly GCA_964509685.1. Classification (GTDB taxonomy): domain Bacteria; phylum Pseudomonadota; class Gammaproteobacteria; order Burkholderiales; family Burkholderiaceae_E; genus JAMLIN01. Next base: position 20,219 of record CAZDYQ010000011.1, on the reverse strand, counting down.
GGACCTACGGCGACCTGGACGCCGAGTCCAACCGCATCGCGCAGGGACTGCGCTCCCTCGGCATCGGCCCGGGCGACCGCGTCGCGGCCCTCACCAAGCACACCGGGGAGTGCCTCGCGCTGATGATCGGCGCCAACAAGGTCGGCGCGGTCGTCATGCCGGTCAACTGGCGGCTCGCCCCGCCCGAGCTCGCCTACATCCTGGACAACGGGAAGGCGAGGCTCCTGATGCGGGACACCGAGTTCGCCGACGCCTGCGCGCAGCTCTCGATCCCCAGCCTGAAGCTGACCGTCGGCACGCTGGCGAACGACCGGGAGCCGGGCCTGGCGGACTGGGCCGCCGGCTTCCCTGCCGACGACACCGGCCGGGAAGCGAGCCCGCAGGACACCGCGCTGCAGCTCTACTCGTCCGGCACGACGGGCCTGCCCAAGGGCGTCGAGCTGTCCTACGCGAACCTCGAGGCCGGGATGCTCGGCAGCATTCCCGCCGAGATCGGCTACACCGGCCCGCCCGGGGTCTTCCTCAATGCGCTGCCCACCTTCCACATCGCGGGTATCGGCGTGGCGGTGCTGACCAGCTCGCTGGGCGGCCTGTCGCTGCTTCATCCGGAGTTCAATCCGCCCGCGATCCTCGACGCGATCACCGAGCACAAGGTCACGCACACGTTCCTCGTACCGGCGATGATCCAGTTCCTGCTGCAGGTACCGGGCATCGACAAGCGCGACTTCTCCAGCCTGCACACCATCTCGTACGGCGCCTCGCCGATCACGGAGCGGGTCCTGCTGGACGCGATCAAGGCGTTCGGCTGCCGCTTCGTGCAGGTCTACGGGCTCACGGAGACCACCGGCGCCGTGACGGCGCTGCCCCACGAGGACCATGTCACCGAGGGACCGAGGCGCTACCTGCTGCGCTCGGCCGGCAAGCCGATGCTCGGGGTGCAGGTGAAGGTCGTCGATGTCGCCACGGGCGAGGCGCTGCCGGACGGCGAGGTCGGCGAGGTCTGGATCCATTCGAAGCAGAACATGCTCGGCTACTGGGGCAACCCGCAGGCGAGCGCCGATGCCATCGTCGATCGCGCCGGCGACGACCCGGGCTGGCTGCGCAGCGGCGACGCGGGCTACATGCGCGACGGCTACCTGTTCCTGCACGACCGGATCAAGGACCTGATCGTCTCGGGCGGCGAGAACATCTACCCGGCGGAGGTCGAGAACGTCCTGATGCAGCATCCGGCGGTTGCCGACGGCGCCGTCATCGGCGTCCCGGACGACCAGTGGGGCGAGCAGGTCAAGGCGATCGTGGTCGCGAAGCCCCGCGAGCACGCAAGCGCGGAGGACATCATCGCGTTCATGCGCGAGCGCATCGCCCACTTCAAGTGCCCGCGCACGGTGGATTTCGTCGAGGCGATCCCGCGCAACCCGAGCGGCAAGATCCTCAAGCGGGTGCTGCGCGAGCCCTACTGGCGAGGTCGCGACCGGAACATCTGACCCCCGGGTCGGCCGGCCCCGTCGGGTCCGCTATCATCGGCGGCCTGAATCCGAGCGAGCCATGGCCGACCAACTCATCCTCACCCTGTCCTGCCCGGACCGTCGCGGCATCGTCCATGCGGTCTCGGGATTCCTCCTTGAGCACGGCAACAACATTGTCGAGGCGCGGCAGTTCGAGGACCGATCGACGGGCCTGTTCTTCATGCGCGTGCAGTTCACCGCCGACGGGGACGCGTCGGCGGAACGGTTCGCGGACGAGTTCGCGCCGGTTGCGGCCGAGTTCCAGATGCGGTTCGCCTTCCACGAGGCGGGCCGGCCGGTGCCGACCGCGATCCTCGTTTCACGCCAGGGCCACTGCCTCAACGACCTGCTCTTTCGCTGGAAGTCCGGCCTGCTGCCGATCGACATCCGCGCGATCGTGTCGAACCACCGCGACTTCTACCAGCTCGCCGCCTCCTACAACATCCCGTTCCACGAGATCCCGGTCACCCCGGAGACCAAGCCCCGCGCGGAGGCCAGGCTCGTCGAGATCCTGGAGAACGAGGCGATCGAACTGGTGGTGCTGGCCCGCTACATGCAGATCCTCTCCGAGGACCTGTGCGAGCGCCTCGCCGGGCGCGCGATCAACATCCACCACTCGTTCCTGCCGAGCTTCAAGGGGGCGCGCCCCTACCAGCAGGCCCACGACCGCGGGGTCAAGCTGATCGGTGCGACCGCCCACTACGTCACCGCCCGCCTCGACGAAGGCCCGATCATCGAACAGGAGGTGGAGCGGGTCGATCACTCGATGGACGTGGCGACCCTGGCGGCGATCGGCCGCGACGTCGAGAGCGTGGCGCTCGCTCGGGCGGTGAAGTGGCACGCGGAGCACCGGATCCTGCTGAACGGCGCCAAGACCGTCATCTTCCGGTGAGGGCCTCGCGGGCAGGCCCATGGCGGTGCCGGGGCCCTTTGCCCTGCGCCCGCCGGGCCTGCCGTTCCTGATCCGTCCGGACGCGCCCGGGCGGCGCGACCTCACCACTCCAGGGTGAGCGACATCGCGTCCGCCGCGGACCGCAGGTCGGGCAGGAACTCGAGCAGTTCGGAGAGGCTCGTGCGCTCGAGCGGCGCATGCACCGAGATGGCGGCGACGACGGAGCCCTCCGCGTTGCGCACCGGCACCGCGACCCCGCAGATGCCCGGCAGGTACTCCTCGTTGTCGGTGGCGTGCCCGCGCTGGCGGACCGTCTCGAGCTCCAGCAGCAGCGACGACGGGTCGACCTGGGTGCGGGGCGTGTAGCTGATCAGGGGCGAGATGCGCACGAAACGCTCGCGCGCGCGGCGGGGCATCGCCGACAGGAAGATCTTGCCGCTCGCCGAGGCGTGCATCGGCGCACAGGATCCCGCCGTGAAGCTCGTCTTGAGCGGCCAGGCGACCTCGACGCGATCGAGGTAGAGCACGCTGTTGCCCTGGGGCACCGTGAGGTTGCAGCTCTCGCCCACCTGCTCGGCCAGTTCCTCGAGGATGGCATGGCGTGCCGCCCGCGACGGCGAGCGTACCAGCACACGCCCGGCGAGGCGGTTGAGCCGCTCGCCCGTGGCATAGACCTTCGAGCCTGGCTCGCGGGCGATATAGCCGGCGAACTCGAGCGTGCCGAGGATCCGGTACACCGTGGCCTTGGGCAGCGCGACCTGGCGACAGATCGCCGCGAGCGGTGGGGGCTCCTCGCTGGATGCGATCGCCTCGAGGATCCGAACCGCGCGCAATACCGCCGACCCCGCAGGAATGTCGGCATCGCCGGCGGGATCGCGCCGGACTGCCAGCCTCGTCTCGCTCATTGCTCTCCCCCCTCGCGCGCGTGGCCACGTGGAGCCTTGCGCGGTTCCATTATCTTGGCTCAGCGCCGCGGAGTCGAGAACCGGAACACGGGAATATCCACAGCACGGGCCGCTCGGCGCGCAAAGACTGCCCCGTTCGGGCGATGCGAGGGGAAATGCCTGGGGGACGGTGCGGCGGGCGGGCGCCGGGAGGCGGGGCGGGGAACCCGCGCCGCGGGAGCGCGGGGGACTCGACGGCCTCGGCCGACGGTCCCTTTCTTGCTTCTCGCGCCCCGATCCTCTTCCAACCAGTGATCGGTCTGCGCAGGATGCTGCGGGCGGGCGGGAAACCCGAGCCGCGGCGGATGGACGGTCGCTGGGCGGGATGGGCGGTCGAAGCGGGGGAACAGCGGGGCGATTCCCGCCCATTCCGACCCGTCGCGGACCCGGGATCGGGATCGGGACCGCTCGCTATAATGGCTGGTTTCGCGCCCGCGCCGGCGCGCAACCAGCGATCCGCCTCCCCATGCAACCGAAATACGATCCGCACGCCGTCGAAGCGGCAGCCCGGGACCACTGGCAGGCCATCGACGCCTATCGCGCCGTGGAGAACGATCCGCGCTTCCCCAAGGGGAAGTTCTACGCCTGCTCGATGCTGCCCTACCCCTCCGGCAAGCTCCACATGGGCCACGTGCGCAACTACACGATCAACGACGTGATGTATCGGTACAAGCGCATGAACGGCTACAACGTGCTGATGCCGATGGGCTGGGACGCCTTCGGGCTGCCGGCCGAGAACGCGGCGATCCGCAACAAGGTGGCCCCGGCGCGCTGGACGTACGACAACATCGCCTACATGAAGAAGCAGATGCAGGCGATGGGCTTCGCGATCGACTGGTCGCGGGAGATCGCCGCCTGCGATCCGCGTTACTACCGCTGGAACCAGTGGCTCTTCCTCAAGATGCTCGAACGGGGCATCGCCTATCGCAAGACCCAGGTAGTGAACTGGGACCCGGTCGACCAGACGGTGCTCGCGAACGAGCAGGTCATCGACGGGCGCGGCTGGCGCACGGGCGCTCCCGTCGAGCGCCGCGAGATCCCCGGCTACTACCTGCGCATCACGGACTACGCCGAGGAGCTGCTCGAGCAGGTCGAGAACGACCTTGAAGGCTGGCCCGAGCGCGTGCGCATCATGCAGGCGAACTGGATCGGCCGGTCCACCGGCGTTCGCTTCGCCTTCGAGCACGACATCAGGGATACCGACGGCCAGCTCGTCGGCGACGGACGGCTCTACGTCTTCACGACGCGCGTCGACACCATCTGCGGCGTGACCTTCGTGGCGGTGGCGCCCGAGCACCCGCTCGCGACGGTAGCCGCCGCATCGAACCCCGAGGTGGCGGCATTCGTCGAGGATGCCCGTCGGCGCGGGATCATGGAGGCCGACCTCGCGACGCTCGAGAAGCGCGGCGTGGCCACGGGGCTCCATGTCCGCCATCCGATCAGCGGCGAGTCCGTCGAGGTCTGGGTCGGGAACTACGTGCTGATGAGCTACGGCGACGGTGCCGTGATGGGCGTGCCCGCGCACGACGAACGCGACTTCGAGTTCGCCCGGCGCTACGGCCTGCCGATCAGGCAAGTGATCGCGGTTCCCGGCGAGACCTTCTCCGCCGAAGCCTGGCAGGACTGGTACGCCGACAAGACGCGCGGCACCTGCATCAATTCGGGGCGTTACGACGGCCTCGACCACGAGCGGGCGGTGGACGCGATCGCGGCCGACCTCGAGGCTGCCGGCCTGGGCGGCAAGAAGACGCAGTGGCGACTTCGCGACTGGGGCATCTCGCGCCAGCGCTACTGGGGCACGCCGATTCCGATCATCCACTGCGACGACTGCGGCGCGGTGCCCGTGCCCTACGAGGACCTGCCCGTCGTCCTGCCCGAGGACCTCGTGCCGGACGGCAGCGGCAACCCGCTCGCCCACGACGAGCGCTTCCTGCGCTGCGACTGCCCGCGCTGCGGCAAGCCGGCGCGGCGCGAGACGGACACGATGGACACCTTCGTGGATTCGTCCTGGTACTACATGCGCTATTGCTCGCCCGACAACGACGAGGCGATGGTGGACGAGCGCACGGACTACTGGATGCCGATGGACCAGTACATCGGGGGCATCGAGCATGCCGTGCTGCACCTGCTCTACGCGCGCTTCTGGACGCGCGTCATGCGCGACCTCAAGGGCGAACGCAAGTCCGACCCGAACGCCGGCCTGGTATCGTTCAGCGAACCCTTCACCCGGCTGCTCTGCCAGGGGATGGTGCTCAACCACATCTACAGCCGGCGCACGGAGAAAGGCGGCATCGAGTACATCTCGCCCGACGACGTCGAGTGGGTGACCGACGCCGACGGCAAGCCCGCCTCGGTGCGCTCGAAGATCGACGGCCAGCCCGTGGACTACGGCGGCCTCGGCACGATGTCGAAGTCGAAGAACAACGGCGTCGATCCCCAGGAACTGATCGACCAGTACGGGGCGGATACCGCCCGCCTGTTCGTGATGTTCGCGAGCCCGCCGGAGCAGACGCTCGAATGGTCGAGCACCGGTGTCGAGGGCGCGATGCGCTTCCTCCGCCGCATCTGGCACTTCGCGGCCGAGCATGCCGACACCATCCGGTCGGCGCCCGCCACCGTCGATGCGGACCGCCTGGGCGCCGCCCAGCGCGACCTGCGCCGGGCGATCCACACGGTCCTCAGGCAGGCCGACTACGACTACCAGCGCACCCAGTACAACACGGTGGTGTCGGCCGCGATGAAGATGCTCAATGCGATCGAGGACGCCACGCACGACGGCACGCCGGAGTCGGCGGCCGTGCTGCGCGAGAGCCTGTCGATCCTGCTGCGCATCCTCTATCCGGTGGTGCCGCACATCACGCACGCGATCTGGACGGAACTCGGCTATGCGAAAGCCTGGGGCGACCTGCTCGACGCCCCCTGGCCGGAGGTCGATCCCCAGGCGCTCGTGCTCGACGAGGTGGAGCTCGTGCTGCAGATCAATGGCAAGGTGCGCGGCTCGATCCGCGTCGCGGCCGATGCGGACAGGGAGGCCATCCAGGCCGCGGCGCTCGCCTCGGATGCCTACGCGCGCCACGGCGAGGGCAAGCCCGTGCGCAAGCTCATCGTCGTGCCCGGCCGGCTGGTCAATCTCGTCGTCTAGCCGACATGCGACGCCGCCAAGCGCTCGGCTTGCTGCTCCTCGCGGGGCTGGCGGGCGGCGGCTGCGGATTTCGCCTGCGCGAATCGACCGGCCTGCCGTTCAGGACGCTGTACACCACGTTCTCCCGAACCTCCGCGCTGGGCTCGGAGTTCCGGCGCGTGGTGCGGTCCTCGAGCGGCACGAGGATCGTGGACGATCGCGAACAGGCCGAGGCCATCCTCGTGATCCTCACCGAGCGGCGGGAGAAGGAGGCGATCGGCTTCTCGACGACCGGTCGGCCCGTCGAATACGAGCTGCGCCTGCGTACGGCCTTCCGGGTCGACGATCCCGCCGGGCGCAACCTGCTGCCCCAGACGGCCCTGGTGGTGCGCCGCGAGATCAGCGTGGGCGAGATCCAGCTGTTGTCCAAGCAGCTCGAGGAGGAGCAGATCTTCGGCGAGATGCAATCGGACATGGTGCAGCAGATCGTGCGGCGGCTCGCCAGCATCAAGCCGCGCGAACCCCGATGAACGTCCGGCCCGAAGGGCTCGAGCGCGCCCTGCGCGACGGCCTGCCGGCCATCACCTGGATCCATGGCGACGAGCCGCTGCTCTCGATGGAGGCGGCGGACAGGGTGCGGGCCGCCGCCCGCGCGGCCGGCTGCGAGGAGCGCAGCGTCCTCCATGTCGAGCGGGGCTTCTCCGTCGCGGAGCTGGCGGGCCAGGCCGGCGCGATGTCGCTCTTCGCCAGCCGGCGGCTGATCGAGCTGCGAATCCCGAACAGCCCGCCACGCGAGCTGGGCGAGGCGCTGGCGGAGCTGGCCGGGAGCCTCGACGAGTCGGTCCGGATCCTCGTGACGAGCGGCCCGATCGACCGCAAGACCCTCAACGGGGCATGGTTCCGCAGCCTCGAGCCCCACATGATCCACGTGACGATCCATCCGGTGGAGCGGGCGCGGCTCCCGGCCTGGATCGGCGAACGGCTCGCCGCCCAGGGCCAGCGCGCCGGGCGCGACACCCTGGAGCTCATCGCCGATCGCGTCGAGGGGAACCTGCTCGCCGCCCACCAGGAGATCCGCAAGCTCGGCCTGCTGTTCCCGGCCGGGCCGCTGCCCGCCGACGAGGTCCGGGAGGCGGTGCTCAATGTCGCCCGGTTCGATCCGTACGCCCTGCTGGAAGCGGCGCTGCGAGGCGACATCGAGCGCACCCGACGCGGCCTGGACAGCCTGCGGGCCGAGGGCGCCGCCGAGCCGCTCGTGCTGTTCGCCCTGGCCGACGGGGCACGCACGCTGGTGCGGCTGTTCGACGACGCTCGCCATGGCATCCCGTCCTCCCAGGCCTTCGCGCAGGCGCGGGTCTTCGGACCCCGGGTCGCCGCCTACCGGGCCGCCCTGTCCCGCCACGACGCCGCTTCGGCCCGGCGCGCACTGCAGGCGGCGGCGCGGGCCGATACAATGATCAAGGGCGCCGTCCAGGGCGATCCCTGGCAGGCGCTCGGCGAACTGGCGCTCTCGCTGGCCAGCGCTCCCCTGCTTGGCGGAACCTGAATGCAGATCGAAGCTACCGACATCGGCGCCTACGTGGACGCCCTGGGACGCCGCGCACGCGCCGCGAGCCGCCTGATGGCGAGCGCGACCACGGCATCGCGCAATGCGGCGCTGCGCGCGACGGCCGAGGCGATCCGCTCGGGCGCCCAGGCGCTGCGCGAGGCCAATGCGCGCGACCTCGAGGCCGCGCGCGCCGCCGGCCACGACCCGGCCTTCGTCGATCGCCTGGCGCTCAACGACAAGGTGATCGAATCGATGGCCGCGGGCCTCGAGCAGATCGCCGAACTTCCCGATCCCATCGGGGAGATCACCGACCTGCGCTACCGGCCCTCCGGTATCCAGGTCGGCCGGATGCGGGTGCCGCTGGGCGTCATCGGGATCATCTACGAGTCGCGGCCGAACGTCACCGTCGATGCCGCCGGCCTGTGCATCAAGTCGGGCAACGCCACCATCCTGCGCGGCGGCTCCGAGGCCTTCCACAGCAACCAGGCGCTCGCCGCCCTCGTCCACCATGGCCTGTCCGCCGCGGGACTTCCCGTCGATGCGGTGCAGGTCGTCGAGACCACCGACCGCGAGGCCGTCGGCGCCCTGCTGCGCAGCCCGCAATGGGTGGACGTGATCGTGCCGCGCGGCGGCAAGTCGCTCATCGCGCGCATCGCCTCCGAGTCGCGGGTACCCGTCATCAAGCACCTCGACGGCGTCTGCCATGTGTACATCGACGACGGGGCGGACATCGACATGGCGGTCACGATCGCGGACAACGCCAAGACGCAGCGCTACTCGCCCTGCAACACGATGGAGACCCTGCTGGTCGCGAAGTCCATCGCCCCCGAGGTGCTGCCACGGATCGGCCGGGTCTTCGCGGACAAGGGCGTCGAGATGCGCGGCGACGAAGCCAGTCGCTCGGTGCTCGCGGCCGCGGGCATCGAGGCCGGTGTCGCCACCGAGGAAGACTGGTCCACCGAGTATCTCGCGCCGATCATCTCGATCCGCGTGGTCGAAGGCCTCGACGACGCGATGGAACACATCGCCCGCTACGGTTCGGCGCACACGGACGCCATCGTCACCCGCGACCACGGCCGCGCGATGCGCTTCCTGCGCGAGGTGGATTCGTCCTCGGTCATGGTCAACGCCTCGACCCGGTTCGCCGACGGCTTCGAGTTCGGCCTCGGGGCGGAGATCGGCATCTCGACCGACAAGCTGCATGCACGCGGCCCGGTCGGCCTCGAGGGCCTCACCTCCCAGAAGTACGTGGTGCTCGGCAGCGGCCAGGTCCGGGTGTAGATGGGCGGCGCATATCCCTGGGTCAAGGCGCTGCACATCGCCTTCGTGACCTGCTGGTTCGCCGGCCTGTTCTACCTGCCGCGGATCTTCGTCAATCTTGCACTGGTCGGTCCGCCCGTTCCCGGGCCGGCCCGGCCGGACGCGCCGGCGGCCCCCACCGGCGCGACCGAGTCGGCGGAGTACCGACGCTTGCTGCTGATGGCCCGCAAGCTGTACCGTTTCATGACGCCGCTGGGGCTGCTCGCGCTGGGCCTGGGCCTCGTGCTGTGGCTGTACTACGGCATCGGCCTGGGCGCGGGCAATGGCTGGATGCACGCGAAGCTCGCCATCGTGGTGCTGCTCGTCGCCTACCACCTCGCCTGCGGCGCGCTGCTGCGCGGCTTCGAGTCGGGCAGGAACCGGCGCAGCCATCGCTGGTACCGCGTCTTCAACGAGGCGCCGGTGCTCGCGCTGTTCGCGGCCGTCATCCTGGTCGTCGTCAAGCCGTTCTGAACCCCCAACGGGCGCGAGGAGACCCATGGACCGGATCGAGTACTACTTCACCCCCCATTCACCGTGGACCTACCTCGGCCACCAGCGGCTTGCGCGGATCGCGGAGCGCCACGGCGCCCGCATCGAGATGAAGCCCTGCGACTACGGACGCATCTTCCCGGCCACCGGAGGGCTGCCGCTGCCGAAGCGCGCCCCGGCCCGGCAGGCCTACCGCCTGGTCGAGCTGCAGCGCTGGCGCGAGGTCCTCGGCGTCGAGCTGAACCTGCATCCGAAGCACTTCCCGATCGATCCCACAGCGGCCTCGCTCGCGATCATCGCCACGCTCGCGCTCCATGGCGAGCGGGCCGGCTACGACTTCGCCGGGCGGCTGATGCGCGCCGTGTGGGTCGAGGAGCGCGACATCGCCGACGAGGACACGCTGGCGGCCATCGCCACCGAGGCCGGGCTCGATGCCCGCCCCATCCTCGACGGCCGGGCCGAGGCGATGCCGGTCTACGAACGCAACACCGACGACGCGCTCGCCGCCGGGGTCTTCGGGGCGCCCTGGTACCGGCTGCGCGACGAGGGCTTTTGGGGCCAGGACCGTCTCGACCTGCTGGATCGCGCGCTTGCCCGCTGACCGGACGCTGCGGCTCTCGCCGCGCCCCCTCCTCTCGTTCCATGCCGCCTGCCCGCACGGGCTGGAGGAATCCCTCGCGCTCGAACTGCGCGCGCTCGGCGCAACCGCGACGCCCACCCGTGGCGGCGTATCGTTCGAGGGCGACCTCGGCCTCGCCTACCGGGCGAACCTGTGGTCGCGCATCGCCTCGCGCATCCTGCTGCGTCTTGCCCACGCCCCGTACCGCAACGAGGACGAGCTCTACCGGATCACCGGCTCGATCGACTGGAGCGCCTGGTTCGATCCTCGCCAGACGCTGCGGGTGGACGTCACGGGGAGCCGCTCGCCGCTGCGCAGCCTGAACTTCGCCACGCTGCGCATCAAGGACGCCATCGTCGACTTCTTCCGCGAGCGCGCGGGCGAGCGACCCTCGATCGACACCCGGCAACCCGACGTACGCGTATTCGCGCACCTGGACGAGCGGGAGGCGAGCCTCTACCTCGACCTGTCGGGCGAGCCGCTGTTCAAGCGGGGCTGGCGCCGGCGCGACGACAAGGGCGAGGCCCCGCTCAAGGAGAACCTCGCGGCGGGCCTGCTCGCCCTCGCCGGGTGGGACCCGACACGGCCACTGCTCGATCCCTTCTGCGGTTCGGGGACCATCCTGATCGAGGCGGCGCAGAGCGCGCGCGGCATCGCCCCCGGACTGTCGCGCCGCTTCGGCTTCGAGCGCCTGCTCGGCTTCGACGACGCGCTATGGGCGGACCTGCGCGCGCAGGCCGAGGCGCGGATGGGCGCCGCGCGAGACGTGCCGATTTCCATCCACGGATCGGATATCGATCCCGGCGCGATCCGCCAGGCGCAGACCAACGCGCGGCGCGCCGGGCTCGCCGACGATGCCATCTCGCTGCGCCAGGCCGACTGCCGTGAGATCGAGCCGCCCGACCCCACGCCCGGGATGATCGTCTGCAATCCCCCCTACGGCGAGCGCATCGACATGGCCGGCGACTACGATGCGACGATGCTCGCCCTGGGGCAGGTGCTCAAGGAACGGTTTGGCGGATGGGAGGCGTGGATCCTGAGTGGCGACCGGACCTTGCCCCGGCGGCTGCGCATCCGGGAGAAGCGCAAGCACCCCCTGTTCAACGGCCCGATCGATTGCCGGCTCTTTGCCTTCGAGCTGTTCGAAGCCGCGGCCGTGCGCCCGCCTCGGGCGCCGGTCAGATGATGTCGAGGTGCTCGGTGCCGCGGCTCAGGTCCTTCGCCGAGCGCTTGCTGTTCAGCTTGATGTTCAGGCGCAGGTCGTTGACCGAGTCGGCATTGCGCAGCGCATCCTCGTAGGCGATCTCGCCCGCCTCGTACAGGTCGAACAGCGCCTGGTCGAAGGTCTGCATGCCGATCTCGCGGCTCTTCTTCATGACCTCCTTGATGGCGCCGACCTCTCCCTTGAAGATCAGGTCCGCGATCAGCGGGGAGTTCAGCATCACCTCCACCGCGGGCACGCGGCCCTGGCCCGACTGGAGCGGAATCAGGCGTTGGGAGATCACCGCCTTGAGGTTGAGAGAGAGGTCCATGAGCAGCTGGGCCCGGCGCTCCTCGGGGAAGAAGTTGACGATCCGGTCGAGCGCCTGGTTCGCGCTGTTGGCGTGCAGCGTCGCCATGCAGAGGTGACCCGTCTCGGCGAAGGTCACCGCATGCTCCATCGTCTCGCGGTCGCGGATCTCGCCGATCATGATCACGTCGGGCGCCTGGCGCAGCGTGTTCTTGAGCGCGACCTCCCAGCCTTCCGTGTCGACCCCCACCTCGCGGTGCGTGATGATGCAGTTGCGATGCGGGTGCACGAACTCGACCGGATCCTCGATCGTGATGATGTGGCCGTGCGTCTTCTCGTTGCGGTAGCCGATCATCGCGGCGAGCGAGTTCGATTTCCCCGAGCCCGTGCCGCCGACCATGATGATCAGGCCGCGCTTGGTGAGCGCGAGCTCTGCCAGGATCGGGGGCAGGCGCAGCTGCTCGAACGTGGGAATCTCCGACTTGATCGTCCGCAGCACGATGCCGACGCGGCCGAGCTGCATGAACGCGTTCACGCGGAATCGGCCGATCCCGGTCGGGCTGATCGCGAAGTTCACCTCGCGATGCTCCTCGAACTCCGCCGCCTGGCGGTCGTTCATGAGGGCGCGGGCGAGCTCGACCGTGTGCGAGGCGGTGAGCGGAACGTTCGAGACCGGCTGGAGCTTGCCGTCGATCTTGAACGCCGGCGGGTAGTCGGCGGTCAGGAACAGGTCCGATCCGTTCCTCTGGCGCATCAGGCGCAGAAGGTCGTGCAGGAATTTGGAGGCTTGTTCTCGTTCCATTGCGCTCGTCCCTGGAGATGTCCCCGGCTGGCCGCGGCTTCAGTCAAGCCCGGGAAGGCAAGTCAGCCTTCGCCGAAACTTCCCTGGCTGATTGCATCAGCCAGGGAAGTTTTCTTTCACCGCCGCGACCGAGCGGGCCTCGGACATGGAGATGACGTTCTTGCGGACCAGGTCCGTCAGGCACTGGTCCAGCGTCTGCATGCCGTACTGCGCCCCGGTCTGGATCGCGGCGTTCATCTGCGCGACCTTGGCCTCCCGGATCAGGTTCCGGATGGCGGGCGTGCCGATCATGATCTCGTGCGCCGCGACGCGTCCGCTGCCGTCCTTCGTCTTGAGCAGCGTCTGCGAGATGACCGCGCGCAGCGACTCCGAGAGCATCGCCCGGATCATCTCCTTCTCGGCCGCCGGGAAGACGTCCACGATCCGGTCGATGGTCTTGGCCGCGGATGACGTGTGCAGCGTGCCGAACACCAGGTGACCGGTCTCGGCCGCCGTCATCGCCAGGCGGATCGTCTCGAGGTCGCGCAGCTCCCCGACCAGGATGACATCGGGGTCCTCCCGCAGCGCGGACCGCAGCGCGTTGCTGAACGAGAGGGTCATCGGCCCCACCTCGCGCTGGTTGATCAGGCAGCGCTTGGACTCGTGGACGAACTCGATGGGGTCCTCCACGGTCAGGATATGGCCGTAGGTGTTCTCGTTGATATGGTTGATCATCGCCGCCAGCGTGGTGGACTTCCCGGAGCCGGTCGGGCCGGTCACCAGGACGAGTCCGCGCGGCTGGTCGGCGATCTCGGCGAAGATCTTCGGGGCGTTGAGTTCCTCGAGCGTCAGGATCTTCGACGGGATGGTCCGCATCACGGCGCCGGCGCCGCGCTGCTGGACGAACGCATTGACACGGAAGCGCGCAAGCCCGGGAATCGCGAAGGAGAAGTCGCACTCGAGGTTCTCCTCGTACTCCTTGCGTTGCGCATCGTTCATGATGTCGTAGATCATCCCGTGCACCACCTGGTGCTCCATGGGCGGGAGATTGATACGACGCACGTCGCCATGCACCCGGATCATCGGGGGCAGGCCGGCGGAAAGATGGAGGTCCGAAGCCTTGTTCTTGACGGCAAACGTCAGCAGTTCAGCGATATCCATGTCATGCTTCCCTGTTGGTCGCATCCACGCGGGCATTCGCGGGGGCCTGCCGGCGATTCTGGGCCGGCGTGGGCGCGGCGTGGCCACCCGGGCGACCATTGGCACACAACGGCGATGAACGGGAGCGCGTACGCGGAAGAATCCGCCCGAAGGTCGCTCGAAGCCGTCCGGCGGCGCATTCGCGAGGCGTGCGAGCGGGCCGGGCGCGATCCTGCGACGGCAAGCCTGCTGGCGGTGGGCAAGACCTTCCCCGCCGAGCGGCTGCTGGCGCTGGCCGCCGCCGGCCAGCACGACTTCGGCGAGAACTACCTGCAGGAGGCACTCGCCAAGCAGGAACGGTGCGCGGCGCTCGCGCCGGGAATGCGGCTGCGCTGGCATTTCATCGGCCCCATCCAGTCGAACAAGACGCGGGCGATCGCCGAGCACTTCGACTGGGTCCATTCGGTGGACCGCGAGCGCATCGCGAGGCGGCTGTCCGAGCAACGGCCGGCCGATGCCGGTCCGCTGTCGGTCTGCCTGCAGGTGAACATCGATGCCGAGGACACCAAGAGCGGCTGCGCCCCGCAGGACCTGCCGGCGCTCGCACGGGCTGTCGCCGCGATGCCACGGCTGCGGCTGCGCGGCCTGATGGCCATTCCGGCCCCACGGGAAGACTTCGAGGCCCAGCGCGAGGCCTTCGCCGCGGTGCGGGCGCTCTTCGAGCGCCTGCGCGCCGAGGGCCTGGCACTCGACACCCTGTCGATGGGAATGTCCGCGGACATCGAGGCCGCCATCGCCGAGGGGGCCACGATCGTGCGGGTGGGCACCGCGCTCTTCGGCGAGCGTCCCCGCAAGGGCGCCGACGGGACTGGCCAGGGCGACGGGGCGGATTCGTGAGCCTGCGCGCAGGTCCCGGCCGGATCGGCCGATGGCCAAAAGCGAAAGGGCACCCCGAGGGTGCCCTTCGCTGGAGACGCCAGACCGGGCGGTCGGCGGAAATCCCGCCGGGACGCCCCGAGACGCGGCCTCAGGAGGCCGGCATCGCCTTGATGGCGGCCGACAGGCGGCTCTTGTAGCGCGCCGCGGCGTTCTTGTGGATCAGGTTCTTGTCGGCGATGCGGTCGATGATCGCCTGGGACCGGCGGAGCGTCTCGGTGGCCCCGGCCTTGTCGCCCGCGGCGACGGCCTTGCGGACCGCCTTGATGGCGGTGCGAAGCGCCGAGCGCTGGCTCGAGTTGCTCTTGTTGCGGGCGACCGCCTGGCGGGCGCGCTTGCGAGACGATGCGATGTTGGCCATGTACTTTCCGTGCAGTCCGTGGACCGTGCCCGGACCAGCCGGGCAAGATAGAATTACGTGAAGCCCGTCATTATAGCCAGTTTGCCGCCGATCTCGCAATCCATGGCGCCGGAGGCGCAATGAATCTTCTCAGGGCGGCGGCAACGGTCAGCGGCCTGACCCTGCTGTCGCGGATCACCGGCCTGGTCCGGGAAAACCTCATCGCCGCGATCTTCGGGGCGTCCGCCCATACCGACGCCTTCTTCGTGGCCTTCCGCCTGCCCAACCTGCTGCGGCGGCTGTTCGCCGAGGGCGCCTTCTCCCAGGCCTTCGTGCCCATCCTCGCCGACGTCCGCGAGCGCTCCGAGCGCGAGGGCGATCCCGCCCGGCTCCAGACCCTCGTCGACCGGGTGGCGACGGGCCTGTTCTGGACCGTCCTCCTCGTTTCCATCCTGGGCGCCCTCGCCGCCCCCGGCCTCGTCTGGCTGATGGCCTCGGGCCTCGCCCGCGACCCGGACACGTTCCAGGTGGCCACCAACCTCACGCGCTGGATGTTCCCCTACATCCTGTTCGTGTCGATGGTGGCCCTCGCCGCGGGCATCCTCAATACCTGGCGCCGCTTCATGGTGCCGGCATTCGCCCCGGTGCTGCTCAACCTGAGCTTCATCGGCGCCGCCCTGCTGCTCACCCCCTGGTTCGATCCGCCCATCTACGCGCTGGCGGCCGGCGTGGTGCTGGGCGGCATCGCGCAGCTCGCGATCCAGGTCCCGGCCCTGCGCCGGATCGGCGTGCTGCCGCGGATCGGCCTGGGCCTGCGCGCCGCCTTCGCCGACCCGGATACCCGCCGGATCCTCAAGCTCATGGCGCCGGCGGTGCTTGCCGTCTCGGTCGCCCAGCTCAGCCTGATCATCAATACCCACATCGCGTCGCTGCTTGCCGAAGGCAGCGTTTCCTGGGTCTCGTTCGGCGACCGCCTGATGGAGTTCCCGACCGCGCTCCTGGGCGTCGCCCTCGGCACCGTCCTGCTTCCCAGCCTGTCCAAGGCGAGGGCCGAGCAGGCCACGGAGCGCTACAACGACATGCTGGACTGGGGCCTCCGGCTGTCCGTGCTGCTCGCGGTCCCCTGCATGATCGGCCTGGCCGCCCTCGCCGAGCCGCTCACCGCCCTGCTCTTCCACTACGGCCGCTTCACGGCCGACGACGTGGAGATGACGCGGCGGGCGGTGCTCGGCTACTCGGTCGGCCTGCTCGGCCTGATCGCGGTGAAGGTGCTCGCCCCGGGCTTCTACGCCCAGCTCGACGTGCGCACGCCCGTCAAGATCGCGGTGTCCGTGCTGGTGCTGACCCAGATGATGAACATCGTCTTCGTACCCCTGTTCGCGCACGCGGGCCTGGCGCTGTCCATCTCCATCGGCGCGAGCCTGAATGCACTCCTGCTGCTCGCGGGGCTTCGGCGGCGCCGCAGCTATACGCCCCGGCCCGGCTGGCTGCGCTTCGCCCTGCAGGTCGGGCTGGCATCGGGCGCCATGTCGGCGCTGCTGCTGTGGGCCGAGCCGCGCTTCGACTGGATCGCGCTGCAGGCGACGCCGTTCCTGCGGGTCGGCCTGGTGCTCGGCCTGGTGGCCGCCGGCGCGGCGGTCTACCTGGTCGCGCTGCTTGCCGTCGGCATCCGGCCACGACAGTTCCTGCGTCGCGAGGACGGCTGAGCCCAACCGGCCGGATGCGGATACACACATGAGGGAAACACCATGCGAATCACGTTCATAGGCGCGGGCAACATGGCGAGCGCGCTGGTCGGCGGCCTGCTCGCCAATGGCCGCGACGCGGGGTCGATCCAGGCGGTCGATCCTTCCGACGCGCAACGCGAGCGCGTCGCGGCGCAGTTCGGGATCGCCTGCCATGCGGGCATCGACGAAGCCGGCGACTGCGATGCCTACGTGCTCGCCGTGAAGCCCCAGAACGCGGCCGAGGTGGTGCGACCGCTCGCCTCGCGCATCGAAGGCCGGCTGCTCATCAGCGTCGCGGCCGGCATCCGGGCCGTCGACCTCTCGCGCTGGCTGGGCGGCCACCGAAGGATCGTGCGCGCCATGCCCAACACGCCGGCGCTCATCGGCATGGGGGTGACTGGCCTGGCGGCCATGCCGGGACTGGCCGAGGCGGACCGGCGGGCCGCCCAGGAGGTCGTCGCCGCGGTGGGCGAAGTGGTCTGGGTGGACGACGAATCCCTGCTGGATGCCGTGACCGCGGTGAGCGGCAGCGGCCCCGCCTACGTCTTCTACTTCATGGAGCAGCTCCAGCGCGCCGGTCGTCTCGTCGGCCTCTCGGAGGCGCAGGCGCGCACGCTCACGCTGGCCACCTTCCGCGGCGCGGCCGAGCTGGCGTTTCGCTCGGACGAACCGCTCGCCGTCCTGCGCGAACGCGTCACGTCGAAGGGCGGGACCACGGCGGCCGCGCTGGCCGTCCTGGGCGAAGGACCGCTCGCCGACAGCATCGAGCGCGGTGTCGCCGCGGCCTGCAGGCGCAGCAAGGAACTCGGCGACGAGTTCGGGGCGGGCTGAGGGGGCCGACCGCCGGGGTGGCCCGGCTGCACACGGCGCGCCGGGAGCGCACGCCGCCGGTCAGGGGTCGCGCAGGGCGTACTCCGCCAGGAGCCCGACCATGATCGCGGCCCCGAGCCAGTTGTTGAGGTTGAAGGCGCGGAAACAGCCTTCCCGCTCGCGCCCGCGGATCAGGAAGAAGTGGTGGACGGCCATCAGCGCGGCCACCAGCAGCCCGGCGGCATAGGGCCAGCCGAAACCGAGCCGCGCCCCCACGAGGCCGAGCAGGCCGAGCGTCATCGCGTAGCAGGCCATGACGGCGGCGACATCGAAGCGCCCGAAGGTCAGCGCCGAGCTGCGCAGCCCGAGGTGGATGTCGTCGTCGCGATCCACCATGGCGTACTCGGTGTCGTAGGCGATGGCCCAGAAGACATTGGCGAGCAGCATGAGCCAGGCCTCGACCGGGAGGTAGCCCAGCACCGCGGCGAACGCCATGGGGATCCCGAATCCGAAGGCGATGCCCAGGTAGGCCTGGGGCAATGGGAAGAAGCGCTTGGTGAACGGATAGGTGGCCGCCACGAAGGCGGCGACGAAGGCCAGTTTCCAGGTGAGCGCATTGAAGGGAATGATGAGCGCCAGCGCCGCCAGCGCCAGGGCGGCGGCCACCGCGACGGCCTCCCAGGGCCGGATGCGGCCCGTCGTCACCGGGCGGTCGCGGGTGCGCTTCACATGGCGGTCGAAGTCCCGGTCGGCGAAGTCGTTGATCGCGCAACCCGCCGAGCGCATCAGCAGCGTGCCGAGGCAGAACGCGAACAGCATGTAGGGCTCGGGGGCGCCGTCGGCGGCGATGAACAGCGCCCACAACGTGGGCCAAAGCAGCAGCAGGGTCCCGATCGGCCGGTGCAGGCGAACCAGCAGCGCGTACGAGACCAGCCGGTTGGAAAGCGTGGTCGTCATGGGCCTACCGATGTTACCGGAGCCGCCGGTGCGGAAAAAATCGCCTTCCATCGGCAAGCGGGACGCCGGGCCTCATGTTCCGGCCGTCGCTGCCGCAAGAACGGATCATGGCGAACCTTGCTTCGAGGCGGCCTCGCGCCGGAACCCTTGCCCGCGCCGGCATCGTGCTGGCCGGGCTGCTGCTCGCCTGCGGGACGCTCGCCGCGGAGCTCGCGGGCGAGGTCGTGTCGGCCGACGGACCGACCATGCGCCTGCGCCCGCAGCAGCTGAACTCGCCCGTGAGGCCCGGCAGCGCGGTCCATGCGGGCGACCGCTTCAGGACGGGTCCAGGGGCACGCCTGGAGCTTCGCATGCGCGACGGCACGGCCCTGTCGATCGGGCCCGAAAGCGAGTTCCAGGTGGACGAGTACCGCCTCGGCACGGATTCGCAACGCTCCTTCTACACGCTCGCCCGCGGACTGGTGCGCACCGTGACGGGCGCGATCGGCAAGGTTCGCCACGAGGACTTCAGGCTCACCACGCCCACGGCCGTGATGGGCATCCGGGGAACGGACTTCACCGTCGAGCATTCGCTCTGCATGCCATCGGCCGGCTGCGACGACGGTGCCCTGCCCGGGGAGCGCCTGCGCGTGTCGGTCCATGAAGGGCGGGTGGCCGTGACGAGCGCCTACGGCACGATCGAGGTGCCCCAGGGCCAGACCCTGCGCCTCGCCGGCCGCGACGGCATCCCGATGGGCGAGGCGGGCACGCCGCCCGCCGGGCCGCAGATACCGCGACCGCCCAGGGCGCCGAAGCGCCCCTCGGCCCTCGAGGATCACTACCAGCCCGTCATGCCCGGCGAGCTCGGCCGTCGCGGCTGAGCGGAAGCCGCCGGAAGCTCCCTCACCCAGCCCCTCGCGCGGCGCACGTCCGGTGCGGCGCCGGCCGTCCGGCCATCCGGAGGGCCGCCCGCCATGCCGGGTGGCCTGCCCACCTCGAGCCCGGACTCGACCATGCGGCGCAGGGTCGCGGCACCGACACCCCGGACGCGATCGCGCAGGTCCTCGAGATCGACGAAGGGGCCCCGCTCGCGCTCGGCCACGATGCGCGCGGCGATGGCAGGCCCGATGCCGCGTACCGATTCGAGCTCGGCCCGGGAGGCCGTGTTCGCGTCCACGGCCGGCGCGGATGCCGGCAGGCCGGCACCGAGGATGAATAGCAGGCGGAGCAGGATCGCGACGAGCGCGGGCAACGGCATGGCGGCTTCCTGGCTGCGGGGCACGCCCCCTGCCCGCCACTATGCCCGCCGGCGCGGGCACCGACATCGACCGGAAGGATCAGCCCTGCGGATTGGCCGAGAGCCAGCGGACGTAGCGCGACACGCCCTCCTCGACCGTGGCGAAGCTCGCGGTGTAGCCGGCGGCGCGCAGCCGCGTCAGGTCGCAGCGCGTGAAGCTCTGGTACTTGCCCTTGAGCGCATCGGGGAAATCGATGTACTCGATCAGGCCGGCCGCCACCATGCCCGCCAGGTCGAGCGGCGGCTCGCCGCGCAACTCCCGCAGGGTGGCGACCACGGTGCGCGCGATGTCGTTGAACGGCTGCGCCCGGCCGGTGCCGC
>CAZDYQ010000010.1:0-51373 GCA_964509685.1 uncultured Burkholderiaceae bacterium | reverse complement strand
TGTGCGGCGACAGGTCGAGGATGTAGTACTTCATGATCCAGGCCGGCACGATGAGGACCGGCTCGGGATGCACGGTCGCCGTCGCCGGTCGGTACTGGATCAGCTCCATCACGCGGTTGCGCAGGATCACCTCGCCCGGCGTGACGGCGAGGTCCTTGCCCACGACGAAGCCCTCGGCCGGCACGGGGCTCCTGCCCGATGCGATCGCCGCCAGGTCCTCGACGAGATGCCGCGCGCCGCGCACGAGGTTCGCGCCCCCCTCCGCCAGGGTCTGCCTGAGCACCACGGGATTGGTGAGGAGATGGTTGCCGGGCGAGAACACGTCGAGCCACTGCCGCGCCCAGAACGCGACCTCCTTCTGGTGGTGGGGCGTCACGCCCTTCACGTCGCGCGTGGCCGCATCCCACCAGGCCTGGTTGAGCAGGAAGGCCTGGTGCCAGAGATGGAACGGCCAGTCTCGCCACTCGGGATCCCTGAAGCGACGGTCCAGCGCCGGCGGCTCCACCAGGCGACGCGCATCGCCGGGCGGCGCGAGCATCCGTTCCTGGAGATGGTGCATCAGCGCGAGCGTCTGGGTAATCGCGAGCTGGGCGAGCTCGACCTGCTTGCCCGGCGAGATCGCCAGGTGCGCCCACCAGTCCTGCCAGGCAAGCAGGCCGGAGACGGGCGACAGCGAGCCGGTCATGCGCGCGAGCGCGGCATGCGCGAGCGTGTCGAGCTTCTCGGTCGGCGAAGGGGAGGAGGCACTCTTCATGGCGGATCCGAGGCTGTTCTCGTGGACACTCTACCGCAACGCCGGCGGTGTGCGTCAGCCGCGAGGGTTGCACCGGGCCCGCGGGCCCCGCCCCCGGTAGAATCGTCCACGGGTGGCCGGGAGGCGGCCCTGACGGAGAGCTGCGATGTCCACTGGGCGGAACGCCGGCAGGCGCGCGATCCTGCATGCATGGCTCGCCGCCGGCCTGGCCGGCGCCGCGGGCGGCGCCCTGGCACAGGCGGGCGGCGGCAGGGCCCGGCTCGCGCCCACGCCTTCGTGCGACGCTGCCGCCGAGCCCACGCCGCGCCAGACCGAGGGCCCGTTCTACAGCGCGGGCCCCCCGGAAAGATCGGACTTCCGGGGCGATGCGCCGGGCGAGCCGATGGTGCTGGTCGGCTTCGTGATCGACACGGGATGCCGGCCGGTGGCCGGCGCCCGCGTCGACCTGTGGCACACCGACAGCGAGGGCCGCTACGACAACGACGGCTTTCGACTGCGCGGCTACCAGCTCACGGACGAGTATGGCCGCTTCGGGTTCACGACGATCGTGCCGGGCCTCTATCCCGGGCGGACCCGTCATTTCCATGTGAAGGTCGCGCGACGCGGCGGCCGCGTGCTGACGACCCAGCTCTACTTCCCGGATGAACCGGGCAACCGGCGCGACTTCATCTTCGACGAGCGCCTGCTGATGGACGTGCGGGAGCGGGAAGGCGGCCGCGTGGGACGCTTCGACTTCGTCGTCGCCTGAGCATGCATCGCGCGCCGGCGTACTCGCTGCAGGGCGTCACCCGGGCGTACGGCGCGGTCCGCGCCGTGGACGGACTCACGCTCGCCATTGCGCGCGGCGAGACGACGGCGCTGATCGGCAGCAGTGGCTCGGGAAAGTCCACCGTGCTGCGCCTGCTGCTCGGGCTCGAATGGCCCGATGCCGGCGAAGTCCGCCGCGACGGAATCGCGTTGCGCCGGGAAGCCTTGCTGGAGGAGCGGCGCCGCGTGGGCTACGTCATCCAGGAGGGCGGGCTGTTTCCCCACCTGACCGTGCTCGGGAACCTCGCGCTGCTGCCGGGCTATCTCGGCTGGAGCCGGTCCCGCATCCACCGGCGCGCGCTCGAGCTCGCCGAGCTCGCGCGCCTGCCGTCCGGGTTGCTGGAGCGATTCCCGGCCGAGCTGTCCGGCGGCCAGCGCCAGCGTGTCGCGCTGGTGCGCGCGCTCATGCACGATCCGCCCACGCTGCTCCTCGACGAGCCCCTGGGTTCGCTCGACCCGCTGGTGCGGCACGAACTCCAGGAGGACCTGCGCGCGATCTTCCGGCGCCTCGGCAAGACGGTCGTCCTGGTGACGCATGACCTCGCCGAGGCGGCCTTCTTCAGCGAGCGGCTCGTGCTGATGCGACACGGCCGCGTGGCGCAGGAGGGCAGCATCGAGGACTTCCTGCGCGCGCCGGCCGACGACTTCGTGCGGGAGTTCGTGGCGGCGCGGCGCGAACTGCCCGGGCGCGCCGCATGAGTCGCCGGCTCGCGACCGCATCCCTGCTCGCCTGCCTGCTGGTCGCGGTGCTCGTGGCCGGCGCCCGGCCGGCCGCCGCCGCGACCGTGACGATCGGCTCCAAGGACTTCACGGAATCGGTCGTGCTGGGCGAGGTGGCGCGCCTCGCGGCGCTCGAACGCGGCGTCGATGCGAGGCACCGGCGCAGCCTCGGCGGTACCCGCATCCTGTGGCGCGCGTTGCTCGAAGGCGAGATCGATGCCTATCCGGAGTACACCGGCACCATCGGCCACGAACTGCTGCGCGATCTGCCGCGCGACGCCGGCATCGGCGAGCTGCGCGCGCGACTGCGCGCTCTCGGCATCGGCATCGGCGAACCGCTGGGCTTCGACAACGGCTACGCGATCGGGATGCGCGAGGAGACCGCGGCTCGGCTCGGCATCGCCGACATCTCCGACCTCGCCGCCCATCCGTCGCTGCACATCGCACTGTCGAACGAGTTCATGGACCGCGCGGACGGCTGGCCCGGCCTGAAGGCCGCCTACGGGTTGCCGATGGAGCCGCGCGGCATGGACCACGCGCTTGCCTACCGGGCGCTCGCCTCGGGCGCCATCGATGCCACCGACCTCTACGGCACGGACGCGGAGATCGCCTACTACGACCTGCGCGTCCTGAATGACGACCGTCGGTACTTCCCTCGCTACGATGCGGTGTACCTTTATCGCATCGATCTCGAGCAGCGCGCGCCGGGTTTCGTTGCCGCGCTGGACGGGCTGGCGGGATCGATCCCGGCATCGCGAATGCGCTCCATGAACAAGGCCGTGAAGATCGACGGCGAGGCGGAGGAGGCCGTCGCGGCGCGCTTTCTCGACGTCGCCCATGCGGGCCGCGCGGGACCGGGCCTGCTCGACTACACCCTGCAGCACCTGGCGCTGGTCGGGATCTCGCTGGCGCTCGCCGTCGTGCTCGCGGTGCCGCTCGGCGTGCTCGCCGCCCGGCGCCCCCGCCTGGGCCAGGTCCTGCTCGGCCTGACGGGCATCCTGCAGACGGTGCCGTCGCTCGCGCTCTTCGTCTTCATGATTCCCCTGTTCGGCATCGGGGCCGTGCCGGCGATCGCGGCGCTCTTCCTCTACAGCCTGCTGCCGATCGTGCGCAATACCCATGCGGGCCTCGTCGGCATCGAGCCCGCCCTCAAGGAATCGGCGGCGGCACTCGGCCTGCCGCCCGGTTTCCGCCTGCGGCGCGTGGAGCTGCCCCTGGCGCTGCGCTCCATCCTCGCGGGAGTGAAGATCGCCGCCGTGGTCAACGTGGGCACGGCGACGCTCGGCGCGCTCATCGGCGCAGGCGGCTTCGGCCAGCCGATACTCACCGGCATCCGCCTGGACGACCTCGGGCTGATCATGCAGGGGGCGGTGCCGGCGGCCCTCCTGGCGCTGGCGATGCAGGGTCTCTTCGAAGCGATCGAGCGCGTGCTGACGCCCCGCGGCCTGCGCCTGCGCGCCGCTTCCTGAGCGGTCTCACGAGGGGCGGCCAGCCTGCGCGGCAGGCGACTGGCGCGCGAGCCACGCGCACATGCGCTCGAGTGCCGCGCCACAGGCGTCGCAGTAGCCGATCGCCCGCAGGTAGCCGTGGATCAGGCCTTCGCCGGGATCGAGCTCGACCGCCACGCGCGCGCGCCGCAGCGCCTCGGCATAGGCGATGCCGTCATCGCGCAGCGGATCGTGCTCGGCCACCGCGACGTAGGCCGGGGGCAGGCCCGAATGGTCGCGCGCGAGGAGGGGGGCCGCCAGCGGATCCGCCCGATCGTCCGGATCGGGACAGTACATCGCGTCGATGCGCTCCATGTCGGCGGCGCGAATGATGGGCCCGTCCGCGTTCTCGAGATAGGAGGGGCGGTTGCGCTGGAATGCCGTCGGCGGATAGGCGAGCAGCTGCGACTGCAGGCGGCAGGCGCCCTCACGGGCCTTGAGCGCGACCGCGGCGGCGAGGTTGCCGCCCGCCGAATCGCCGCCGACGCCGATGCGGCGGGGGTCGAGCCCCAGCGCGCTCGCGTTCTCGAAGGCCCAGCCCACGACCGCGAAACATTGCTCGACGGCAGCGGGAAAGGGATGTTCGGGCGCCTTGGCATAGTCGACGCTCAGCACGGTCTGCCGGTTCCAGGAGGCGATGCGCGCGGTGATGTCCCAGTGCGTCTCGGGGCTGCCCTGGATCCAGCCCCCGCCATGCATGTAGACCATGCCCGGCTGCGATCCGCCGTCGCGGTGTCGAAAGACGCGCAGGCGAACCCGCCCGGCCGGGCTGTCGACCCAGTGGACCGCGTCGGCATCGACCTCGGGCGGCGTCGGCATGCGAAGCTCCCTCGCAATGGCCTCGCCCAGCTCGCGAAGGTCGCGCGAGCTCGCGTCGGCGGGCGCCCGGGACCACTTCTGGTTCCAGATCCCGATGAAGGGGAGCAGTCCGGGATGAATCATCGGCGTCTCCTCGAAGCGCCGCGAGCGCAGGCCAATCCCGCAGGATAGCAATTCGGGCCGGCCGGCCGGGCCTGGGCGCAGGCCGGGGCGGAACGGTCGCAAAGGCTCGCTTTTTGCGGTGCAACATGAGACAATGACCGGCTGTGCTGCCGAATGCCCGCGTGCCTTCCTCCGTTCGCGGGCAGCGTCATCGAATCCCGGCCCCCACGGCCCCGGTGCGACCGGGACCGGCCCGCGGTTGGCGTCGATGCCATGCGATCCGCCGACCCGTCGCGCCCACCCGCGCGATCCCATCCGCGCATCCACCGGGCAGGGCTTCCCGCGATCCGGCAGGCGGGATGCCCGCGCCCGTCGCGCCAAAGCCGGAACCCATCGATCACCATGACTTCCTTCGACGCCTTCGGGCTCGCCGCTCCCCTGGGCCGCGCGCTTGCCCGCCTCGATATCCACGTGCCGACCCCGATCCAGGCGGCGGCCATTCCCCTCCTGATGTCGGGTAGCGACCTGGTCGCGACCGCTCCCACCGGAACCGGCAAGACCGCCGCCTTCATGCTCCCGGCCCTGCACCGGATCGCGAGCGGCCAGGGCGCGCCGGGGCGGGGCCCCAGGGTGCTCGTGCTTGCGCCGACCCGGGAACTCGCGCAGCAGGTCGATCGCGCGACCCAGGAGCTGGGCCGACTGCTGCCGCGCTTCTCGAGCGTCTGCATCACGGGCGGCGCGTCGTACCAGGTCCAGAATCGCCGGCTGGCCGCGCCGCACGAGGTGCTGGTCGCCACGCCCGGCCGCTTCATCGACCAGCTGCGCGCCGGCCGCATCGACCTCGCGCGCGTGGATACCCTCGTCCTGGACGAGGCCGACCGCATGCTGGACATGGGCTTTGCGGACGACGTCCTGCAGATCGCGGCGGCAGTGCCCGCCGGCCGGCAGACAGTGTGCTTCACGGCCACGCTTTCGCGCGGCGTGCGCCAGCTCGCCGCCGGCCTGCTGCGCGATCCGCAATGGCTCTCGATCGAGCGGGCACACGCCGAACGCACCGCGATCGACGACCACGTCATCTACGTGGACGATGCCGCGCACCGGGACCGCCTGCTGCAGGCTTGCCTGCGCGACGCCGGTCTCGGCCAGGCGATCGTGTTCACGGCGACCAGGCGCCACGCGGAGGAACTCGCCCGGTTCCTGCATCGCGAGGGCTTCGCCGCGGAGGCCCTGCATGGCGACCTCGGCCAGCGCGACCGCAATCGCGCGCTGGAGCGCCTGCGCCGGGGCCAGTGCCGGGTGCTGGTCGCCACCGACGTGGCCGCACGCGGCATCGATGTCGCCACGGTCACGCACGTGATCAACTTCCAGTTGCCGCGCTTCGCCGAGGACTACGTGCATCGGATCGGCCGCACCGGCCGGGCCGGTGCGAGCGGGCAGGCCCTCTCCTTCGTCGGTCGCGAGGATCTCCTCGCGCTGCGTCGCATCGAGCACCTGATCGGCCGGAGCGTCCAGGTAAGCGAGATCGAGGGGCACGAGGCGCGCTTCCGGCCCTCTGGCCGCGAGTCGAAGCGTCCCGTCGGCGGGCGCCGCCACCCGCGAAACGGCGGTCCGGCCGCCCGGCGCGCGCAGGGGCACCGGCCATCGTCGAGGCGCGCCGCGGCGGGCGCTCGCGGACAGGAGTAGATTGATCCCTTTGCGGGAACACCGCGGAGGGGATCATGAAGCTCGCCGAACTGCTCGGCACCGAGCTGCCGCTCGTGCAGTCGCCCATGGCGGGAGTGCAGGGAAGCCGGCTCGCGATCGCGGTCTGCGGGGCGGGCGGGCTCGGCTCGCTGCCGTGCGCCATGCTCTCGCCGGAACGGATTGCCGAGGAGATCCGCGCGATCCGGGCGGCGACGGACCGGCCGTTCAACCTGAACTTCTTCTGTCACGCGACGCCCCGGTTCGATGCCGCGCGCGACGCCCGCTGGCGCGAGTCGCTCGCCGCGGTCCATGCGGAGTTCGGCATCGATCCCGCCAGCCTGGGTACGGGCGCGGGGCGCAATCCCTTCGATGCGACCGCTGCGGAGATCGTCGAGTCGCTGCGCCCGCGGGTGGTGAGCTTCCATTTCGGCTTGCCCGAACCGGCGCTGCTCGCTCGCGTGAAGGCGGCTGGCGCGATCGTCATGGGCTCGGCGACGACGGTCGACGAGGCGCGCTGGCTGGAATCGCGCGGCGCCGACGTCATCATCGCGCAAGGACTGGAGGCGGGTGGCCATCGTGGCCATTTCCTTTCGGACGACCTGACCGAGCAGCTCGGGCTGTTCGCGCTCTTGCCCCAGGTCGTGGCGGCCGTGAAGCGGCCCGTCATCGCGGCCGGCGGGATCGCGGATGCGGCCTGCGTTCGTGCCGCGCTGGCGCTCGGAGCGAGCGGCGTGCAGGCGGGGACCGCCTTCCTGCGTACGCCCGAGGCGGACACCGGCCCGCTGCACCGGGCCGCGCTCGCGGGTGACGAGGCGCGCCATACCGCGCTCACCAACCTGTTCACCGGACGGCCGGCGCGAGGCATCGTCAACCGCTTCCTGCGTGAGCACGGGCCGATGAGCGAGCTCGTGCCGGAGTTCCCCCTCGCGACCGCGGCCTCCGCGCCGCTGCGAGCTGCGGCAGAACGGCGCGGAAGCGGCGACTTTTCCGCCCTGTGGTCCGGGCAGAACGCGAGCGGTGCCCGACCGGTGCCGGCGGCCGAGATCATCCGGGCGCTGGCGGCGGGCCTTCCGGGATAGCGAGTCGGGGCGGGCGTCGTGGGTATCATGGCGTGCCGGCCGGCCGTTCGCGAGGGCGCCGGCCATCACTGCGACCCGGAGACGCCCATGCCGAACCCGCCGCCGCGCGTGGACCCGGTCGATGCCGGGAACGAGGACTGGCTCGCGCTGCGCCTCATGCTCTGGCCGGAATCGAGCCGCGAGGAGCATGTGGCCGAGATGGCGCGCGTGGCGGAGGACCCCTTCCGCTTCGGCCAATTCGTGGCGCGCGATGCCGACGGCGCGCGGCTCGGCTTCGCGGAGGTCTCGCTGCGCACCGACTATGTCAATGGCACGGAATCGTCGCCGGTCGCATTCATCGAGGGCCTGTACGTGCTGCCGCACGCGCGGCGGCAGGGCGTCGCGAGCGCCCTGATGAAGGAGATCGTCGCCTGGGCCCGGGCGCGCGGCTGCCGGGAGCTCGCCTCGGACGCGCTGCTCGAGAACACGGGCAGCCACGCGATGCATGCCGCGCTCGGCTTCACGGAAACCGAACGGGTGGTCTACTTCCGCCGGCTCCTCGACTGAGGCCGGATCACTGCGAGCGCCGCGCCGCCTCGATCGGCACCACCTCCACGACCGTGTCGCCGCGCACGAGCACGAGCCGGTCGTAGCGGTCCACCGTGGGGTCGCAGTGCGGCGGGATGAACTCGATGCGCTCGCCGAGCGCCGGCGGCGGACCCTCCGCGGGCCGGGCGAGGCCGCCATGCTCGTCCCCGTACCAGAAGTAGCGGCAGCCCGCGTAGCGTGGATCGGCGGCGCGCGGCAGGGGGCCGTCCGTCGCGAACGCCTTCAGCCCGGCATCCACGGTGACATGGGACGCGGCATTGATGCTCACGACCCGGGCCTGGACGAACAGGCTCTGCTCGTACTGGCCGTCGGCGTCCTCGTCCAGCGCATCGCGATACTGCGAGTCCATGAAGACGTAGGAGCCGGGCTGGACCTCCGTGAGCACCCCGAGTTCGGCATCCGCCGCAAAGCTGCCTGTTCCGCCGCCGGTCACCCAGTCCACCGGATGTCCGGCCTCGCGCAGTGCGCGCACGACCGTCGAGAGGCGCTCCATGCCGGCCGACACGGCGGCCCGGCGCTTCCCGAGGCCCGCGATATGCTGCCAGTGCCCGCCATAGCCCTGCACGCCGGCGAACCGCAGGACCCCCGTCCGGACGATGGCGTCGGCCAGCACGATCGCATCGGCCGTCGATGCGACGCCGGTGCGCGCCAGCCCCACGTCCACATCGACCAGGACGGGCAGTGGCGAGCTCGCGCCGGCGCACGCAAGGGCCAGTTCGCGCGCCTGCTCCGGATGGTCGAGCACCACGGCGAGTCCCGGGTGCTCGCGCGCAAGCGCGGCGACGCGGCGCGCCTGGTCGCCACCGACGATGGGCGAGGTGAGCAGGATGGGCCCGATACCCGCGGCCGCGAGCGCCTCGGCCTCGCCGATCTTGGCGCAGCAGATCCCGACCGCCCCCGCCTCGAGCTGTCGTCGCGCGATCGCGGCGCACTTGTGGCTCTTCGCATGTGGACGCAGCGCCAGCCCGGTCG
The DNA here is from genome assembly GCA_964509685.1 of uncultured Burkholderiaceae bacterium. Lineage (GTDB taxonomy): Bacteria > Pseudomonadota > Gammaproteobacteria > Burkholderiales > Burkholderiaceae_E > JAMLIN01. Next base: position 42,362 of record CAZDYQ010000010.1, on the reverse strand, counting down.
CGCGGGCCCGGGCTGCCATGCGAGCGATGTTGGCCTCGAGTCGGTCGAGCTCGGCGAGGAGCACCGGGGTGGGAAGCCGTCGGCGTGAACCCGGCTGGCCGACGAACGACGCGAGCAGCGTGTCGACGGGATGACGATGGGGCGGGGATTCTTCGGTCATGATCGGGTCTCCAGCGCCGTATCCTGCCACGTCATGACCCCCGCATCGAACGACGGCCCGCTCGCCTGCCAGAAGGCGCTCTTTTCGCTCGATCCCGAGGATTGCTGGCTCGACTCCGCCTACATGGGTCCCTTGCCCGATCCGGTGCGCAGGGCCGGCGTCGCGGCGCTGGAGCGGCGCGCGTTCCCGGTCGACATCACCCCGTCCGACTTCTTCGCGCCCGCCGAGCGCGTGAGGACGATGCTCGGCCACCTGGTCGGCGCCGATCCGGAGCGGATCGCCTTCGTCACGACCGCGGCCAGCGGGTTCGCCCTGCTGGAGAGGAACCTCCGTCCGAAGGCCGGCGCGAACGTCGTGCTGCTGGGCGACCAGTTCCCGAGCAACGTGTATCCATGGCGGCGCTGGCGCGCCCATGGCGTCGAGCTGCGCATGGTGCCGCCACCCGATGGGCCCGTGCACGCCAGCGGGGCCGGGCCGGGACGGGCGGCGCGCTGGAACGCTGCGGTCGTCGCGGCGGTCGACGAGCGCACGATGCTGGTCTCGATCGAACAGGCCCACTGGACCGACGGGACCCTGTTCGACCTCGCCCGCATCGGGGCTCGCTGCCGGGAGGTGGGCGCGGTCTTCGCAGTGGACGCCACCCAGACCGCGGGCGCCATGCCCATCGACGTCGATGCGCTCGGCATCGATGCGCTCGTCGTGCACTGCTACAAGAGCATGCTCGCATCCTACGGGCTGGGCTTCGTCGCGCTGTCCGGGCGATTCGCGGACGGCGAGCCGCTGGAGGAGGGCTGGCTCGTGCGCGCCGGGAGCGAGGACTTCGCCGGCCTCGTGGACTACCAGGATGCCTACGCTGCCGGCATGCGCCGCTTCGACACCAGCCTGCGCAGCAACGGCATGCTGATCGACATGCTGGCCGCCGCCTGCGAGCTGCTGCTCGAATGGCGGCCCGAGCGGATCCGGGCCTACCTGCTCGGCATCGAGGCCGGCTTCGCCGACCGGCTCGCCGCGAGCGGATTCGCAGTTGCCGCGCCGGACGATCGAGCCGCCAATCTCTTCGGCGTGCAGCTGCCGCCGGGCCTGTCGCCGGGCGCGGTGCGTGACGCGCTGGCGGCGAGGCGGATTCGGGTTTCCGTGCGCGGGCAGGCGGTGCGGGTGGCCCCGCACGTCTTCAACGACGAGGCCGATCTCGCCCGCCTCGCCACGGCGCTCGAGTCGCTCGTCCGTTAGCCGGCCCTCCGGCCCCGGTCGCGCTATCCTTCGGCTGCGCCGCCCGCGACGGGCGGTGGATCCATCAACCACCGGGAGACAGTCCATGAACGATCGCGTCCGCATCGATGTCGCCGATGGCGTCGCCGACGTGCGCATGGTGCGCGCCGACAAGCTGAACGCCCTCGACGATCCCATGTTCGATGCGCTCGTCGAAGCGGGCCGCGCGGTCGCGGCCAACCCCGAAGTGCGCTGCGTCGTGCTCTCGGGCGAGGGCCGCGCCTTCTGCGCGGGCATCGACCTCGAGCGGCTCGCCAACCGGGCGGCCGGCAAGCCTGCCGACCCGCCGCTCGAGCGGCTGGCGGAGCGGACGCACGGCGTGGCGAACAAGCCCCAGTACGCCGCCTGGGTGTGGCACGAAATGCCGGTACCGGTCATCGCGGCCGTGCACGGCGTGGCCTTCGGCGGCGGGTTCCAGATCATGCTCGGCGCCGACATGCGCTACATCCATCCGGAAACGAAGCTGTCGATCATGGAGATCCGCTGGGGCCTCGTTCCCGACATGGCCGGCACGGTGCTGATGCGCCGGCTCGCCCGCGACGACGTGCTCCGCGAGCTGACCTACACCGGCCGAGTCTTCTCCGGCGAGGAGGCCCTGGCTTACGGTTTCGCCACGCGGGTCTGTCCCGATCCCTACGAGGCGGCCCATGCCACCGCCCGCGAGATCGCCGGAAAGAGCCCGCACGCGATCGAGGCGGCCAAGCGCATCTGGAATGCCGAGTGCGCGAACGCACGCGAGGCGCTCGTGCTCGAGTCCGTCGAGCAGATGAAGCTCCTCGGTTCGCCCAACCAGCGCGAGACCGTGGCGGCGCACCGCGAGAAGCGGGCGCCCGTGTTCCAGCCCGCGCGCTGAGGCCCCGACTGCGACGGGCCCGGCCTCGATGCCGGGCCCGCGATTTGCTCCTGCCCTTGCTTGGTCGGACCAGCCGACCCGCGGCCGCCGGCGGTCACCATGCGAGACGATCCATGGGGCACGCCCGCCACGGTCGTGCGCCATGTCATTCGATCCAGGAGCACAATGTTGGAAGCCATCGTCCATGGACGAGCCCCCATGCGAAGCCGCGGCGGGTTGCATACGCTGGTGCTGGATTCGCTGTCGGACCCGGTCGCGATCCTCGATGCCAGGGGCACGATCGTCGACCTGAATGCCGCATGGCTGCGCTTTGCCCGCCTCGCCGCCGTTCCTGCGTCGTTCACCCGGCCCGGCGGCTCCTACCTGGACCTCTTGATCGCATCGGGCGTGCGCGGCGACCCGCATGTCGCGGACGCTGCCCGCGGCCTCCTCGCGCTGCTCGCCGGCACGCGTCACGAGTTGCGCATGGATTACCCGGCCGGGGACGCGCGCGCGCCTCGCTGGCTGTTGATGCGCGCCGGCCCGCTCGACGAGCCGTCGGGCCTGTTCGTCGTCTCCCAGGTCGATATCACCGAGCGGCGGCGCGCCGAGGAAGAGGCCTGGCGGCTGGCGCACCGGGACTGCCTGACGGGCCTCGCGAACCGCCGCCATTTCGACGAGCGGCTGGCGGCCGAGGTGCGCCGCTGCCTGCGCCACGGCTCGCCGATCAGCCTCGTCGAGATCGACGTGGATTCTTTCAAGGCCTACAACGACGGCCACGGGCATGTCGCCGGCGACCACTGCCTCCGGCGCATCGCGTCGGTCATCGCGCATCATGCCCGGCGGCCCGGCGACCTCGCCGCCCGCCTGGGTGGCGACGAGTTCGCGCTGGTGCTGGCGGACACCGGATACGAGGCCACCGGCCGCATCGCGCGCGAGTTGCGCCAGGAGGTCGAGGACCTCGGGCTGCGCCTCGATTCCGGCGCCCCGGTCACCGTCAGCGTGGGCGCCGCGACGAGCGAGTCGCCGTCGACGGCCGCGCCGCAGGCGCTGTTCGCACTGGCGGACCGGGCGCTCTACCAGGCCAAGCGCGAGGGGCGCAACAGGGTGGTCCAGCTGCGCGTTCCGGGCGGCTCCACCCGTCGCCCCGGCCGCGGTCGCTGCGAGAGGACCGCGATCATGCCCTGATCGGTTTGCCTATACTGCTGGCGCCACGCCAGCAAGGGAGCGACCGACCATGAACCATGCCCAGCACGTAACGCGCCACGGCCGACGACGCTTCGCCGCCGCCTGCCTGGTCGCCGGCGCATTCGGGGCCCGCGCGGCGCGTCCCGCGATCGCGGCGAGCGCCTCGCGCGATCCGGACGGTGCGCTTCTCGCCCGGGTCATCGAGGGGGCTCACCGTCGCCCCGAAGCACGGTCGCGGGATGCAGCGCGCCATCCCTTCGAGACGCTTCGCTTCTTCGGCATCCGTCCGGACATGACGGTGGTCGAGATCGCGCCGGGGGCGGGCTGGTATACCGAGATCCTGGCACCCTACCTCCGGGAGCATGGCCGGCTGTATGCGGCGCATTACGCGCGCGACGCGGGCAGCGACTACCAGCGTCGGTCGCGCGAGCGCTTCGATGCGAAGCTCGCCGCCGACCCCGCGCTCTACGACCGGGTGGTGGTGGGCGAGCAGCCGGACCCCGGCCACGGCTTTCGCGGTATCGCGCCGCCCGGCGGGGCCGACATGGTGCTGACCTTCCGCAACCTGCACAACTGGATGAAGGCCGGTCACCTCGACCAGACCCTGCGCGCCTTCCGCGACGTGCTGCGTCCGGGCGGCGCCCTCGGCATCACCGAGCATCGCGCGGCGCCCGGCACGTCCATCGGCGCGATGATCGAGACGGGATACGTCACGGAGGCGTTCGTCATCGAGCGCCTGCGTGCGGCGGGTTTCAAGCTCGAGGCGAGCAGCGGGATCAATGCCAACCCGAAGGACACCAGGGACCATCCGCACGGCGTCTGGTCGCTGCCGCCGAGCCTTCGCGGCAAGGAGGTCGATCGCGAGCGCTTCCTCGCCATCGGGGAGTCCGACCGGATGACGCTGCGCTTCCGGAGGGCCTGACCGCGCGCGCACCGTGGTCTATCGGGCACGGTTCATGCACCGGGATGCCGTGGCCACGGCGCAATGACGGACCGGCATGAATCGAACGGGCGTCCGGCAACCTGCCTGGCCCCTTCTCCCGATGCAGGCCGTTGGAGCGCATATTCGGTGCCGATCCGAGACCGCAGCGCATTGCACACGCTGGTGATCGATTCGCTCGCCGAGCAGATCGCCATCATCGACCGCGATGCGCGAATCGTCGATGTCAATGCCGCCTGGCGCCATTTCGCGCGCGAGAACAGGCTCGCGCCCGAACTGCTCGATGCCGGCAGCAGCTACCTCGATCTCCTGGAGGCGACGAGCGCCGTCGGCGGGAGGCAGGCCACCGAGGCGGCGCGGGGGGTCCTCAAGGTCCTCGGCGGCCGGCAGGCCTCGCTGCGCATCGAGTATCCGATGCGGGCCGGGGATCGCGAGCGATGGTACGTCATGCGCGTCACCCGCCTCGAGAACACCCGGCGCCTGCTGTTCGTCTGCTCCCACTTTGACATCACCGAGCGCCGGCATGCCGAGGAGGAGGCACTGCACCTGTCCCGCCACGATTCGCTCACCGGGCTCGCCAATCGGCGCCACTTCGAGGAGGTGCTGGCGAGCGAGGTGCGTCGGGCGATCCGCCGGCGCATGCCGGTGAGCCTCATCGCGGTCGACGTGGACTACTTCAAGGAGTTCAACGACTGGCACGGCCATGTCGCGGGCGACGAATGCCTCGTGAGCGTGGCCGAGATCCTGGCGCGATTCGCCCGCCGGCCGGGCGACCTTGCGGCGCGGCTCGGTGGCGACGAGTTCGCCGTGGTGCTCGGCGAGACGGATGCCGACATCACCCTGCGTTTCGCGGAAGGCATTCGCGAGGCGGTCGAGGGCCTTGGCATGACGCACGGAGAGGCCAATGCGCCGGTCACGGTCAGCATCGGTGCCGCGACCCTTCGCTCGCAGGGGCGCCACTCCGAACGATCGCTGTTCGCGGCGGCCGACCGCACCCTGTATCGCGCGAAGAGCGCGGGACGGAACCGGGTCGAGCACGAGCAAGTCGACGACAGCACCGACCCCGAGCCGGACGTCCGCTAGGTCGGGCCCGCGGCCCGGAAGGCGGCGACAGTCGCCGCGGGCCCGCCGGTGCCGACGGGCCCCTTGTCCGCACCTTCCCTGCGGTGGCATGCTGGCAGCCGGGTGCCGTCGAGCACCTCGGCGCGAGCCGGTCCCGTTGGCCCGGCCCGCCACCACGGAGACGAGCCATGCCGATGACCCGCAACGAGACGGATCACGACGCGCAAGTTCGGGCCCTCACCGAGCTCAATCGCCAGTACGTGCGCGCGATCGACCAGGCCGACACGGCATGGTTCGAGGCGCACCTCTCGCCCGACTTCATGAACATGAACCCCGACGGCGCGCTGCTCGATCGCGCCCAGTTCATCGCACAGGTCGGGCGCGGCTCGATGGTGCGCCAGCTTCGCGAGCAGCATGTGCGCATCCGCCTGCTGGGCGACTTCGCCTTCATCCATGCCCGCACGACCTTCATCAGGGCCGACGGCCAGCCGGGAGGCGGCTGCTATACCGACGTCTGGCGCCGCGAGGGCGGCCGCTGGGCCTGCGTCAGCGCGCACGTCAACCGCGGCTGAGGGGAAGGGGAGGCCGAACGGGGCGGCCTTCCTCATGTTGCGATGCGAGATGACGCGTGGCGACGAGAGCTTTGACGCAGGCCCGATTTCCATAGAACAATCGCGGGCAGAACAACCCGGGTCCTTCGAACCCGGTCCTGCCCGGCCGCAACCGACGGCCGGCAACACTGGAGGAGGTACGCAATGAATCGTCGCGCTCTCGCACGTGCAGTCGGTGGCCTGCTGCTTTCCGCGGCCGTGGCCCTTCCGGTCTCGGCGGCCAACATCACCCTGAAGGCTTCGCACCAGTTCCCCGGCGGCAAGGGCGACGTTCGCGACGAGATGGTCCAGATCATCGCGCGCGAGGTCGCGGCGGCCGATGTCGGCCTCGAGATCAAGGTCTATCCCGGCTCCAGCCTCGTCAAGCCCAGGGAGCAGTGGAAGGCGATGCTGAGCGGCCAGATCGACATCACGGCCTTCCCGCTCGACTACGCCTCCGGCATCCATCCCCAGTTCGGCGCCACGCTCATGCCCGGCCTCGTGAAGAACCACGAGCATGCCCGCCGCATCAACGAGTCGCCGTTCATGCAGGACATCAAGCAGATCATCGAGTCCGACGGCGTCATCGTGCTCGCCGACGCCTGGCTCGCGGGCGCGTTCGGGGGCAAGGAGAAGTGCATCCGCCGGCCCGAGGACGCCAGGGGGCTCAAGGTCCGCTCGGCGGGCGCGACCTTCTCGCAGATGTGGGCGGGCGCCGGTGCTTCCATCGTGTCGATCCCGTCCAGCGAGGTGTACAACGCCCTGCAGCAGGGCATCGCCCAGGGCACCGACACCTCGTCGGGCAGCTTCGTCTCCTTCCGCCTCTACGAGCAGCTGAAGTGCCTCACCGCGCCCGGCGAGAATGCGCTGTGGTTCATGTACGAGCCGGTCCTGATGTCCAAGCGCAGCTTCGACAAGCTCGACGACAGGCAGAAGGAGGCCCTGCGCGCCGCATCGGCCAAGGCGCAGGCCTACTTCGAGGCGGAGTCGAAGAAGCTCGACGATCGCATGGTCGAGGTCTTCAAGAAGAACAACGTCGAGGTCGTGGAGATGACCGAGGAAGAGGCCGACGCCTGGCGCGAGGTCGCCAGCCGGACCTCCTACGCCGAGTTCGCCAAGGCCGTCCCGGGCGGCAAGGAACTGATCGACAAGGCCCTGAGTGTCAAGTAAGCCCGGGCACCGCGCGCCGCCGCGCTGGGTGGCGGCGCTGCACGCCCTGTCGCGCTGGCTCGGTTACTTTGCGGCGGGCCTGCTGGTCCTCTCGGTCCTCGTCATCTGCCACATGGTGTTCGTGCGGGCGGTGCTCGGCGAATCCTCCATCTGGCAGACCGAGTTCGTCACCTATTCCGTGATCGCCGCGACCTTCCTGGGCGCACCCTACATCCAGCTCACCCGCGGCCATGTGAACGTGGACATCGTGGTCCTGGCCGCGGGTCGTTCCGCGAAGAAGTGGCTCGCGGTGATCGGCAACCTGGTCGCGCTCGCGTTCTGCGGGCTGTTCCTGTATGCCGCCGTCCCATGGTGGTACGAGGTGTTCGTGACCGGCGAGACCACGGCCTCCATGTGGCGGGCGAGGCTCTGGATCCCCTACCTGTCGGTCCCCGTCGGGCTCGCCGTCCTGTGCCTGCAACTTGCCGCCGAGGTGTGGCAAGTGCTCACCGGGCGTGCGGAACCCTTCGGAATGGAGGAAGCGTCGGCGTGAGTCCGATCCTCATCGGCTTGCTGGTTCTCGTCGCGACCCTTGCCGTTCTTGCCACCGGCCTGCCGATCGCCTTCGGCCTGGGCGCGGTCGCCCTGTTCTTCATGTTGGTGTTCGACGGCTGGACGAGCGTCCACTACATGACCGACACCATCTTCGCAGGGCTGGACGACTTCACGCTGGTGTCGCTGCCGATGTTCGTGCTGATGGGCGCCGCGGTGGCGTCCTCGCGCGCAGGCAGCGATCTCTACGAGGTGCTGTCGCGCTGGCTGCACCGGGTGCCGGGCTCGCTCGTGATCAGCAACATCGGGGCATGCGCCCTGTTCTCGGCGCTGACGGGATCGTCGCCTGCCACCTGCGCGGCGATCGGCAAGATGGGTATCCCCGAGATGCGCCGCCGCGGATACGACGCTGACCTGGCGACCGGTGCGATCGCCGCCGGCGGCACGCTCGGCATCCTCATCCCGCCGAGCATCACGATGATCCTCTACGGGATCGCCTCGGAGACCTCGATCGGTCGCCTGTTCATCGCGGGCGTATTCCCGGGCCTGCTCCTGGTCGGCCTTTTCATCCTGTGGGCCCTGTTCATCAGCTGGAAGCGGGGCACGAAGCTCGTCGATGCCGGCCGCATCTACTCGCTGCGCGAGAAGCTGGAGCTCATGCCGCGCGTATTGCCGTTCCTGGTGGTCATCTTCGGGGTCGTCTATGCGCTCTACGGCGGCATCGCCACGCCGTCGGAAGCCTCCGGCGTGGGCGCCGCGCTCTGCCTCGCGATGGTGATCGTCATCTACCGTGTCTGGAAGCCCGCCGACCTGTGGGCGATCGTCCGGGACGGCCTGCGCGAATCGGGGATGCTGCTGCTGATCATCGGCACCTCGATCCTTTTCGGCTACATGATGTCCTCGCTGCTGGTCACCCAGACCATCGCGGAGGCGATCGCCGCGATGGAGGTCAATCGCTGGGTCATCATGCTGGCAATCAACATCATGCTGCTCGTGGCTGGCTGCTTCCTGCCTCCCGCCGCGATCATCCTGATGACCACGCCGATCCTGATGCCGGTGATCGAATCCGCCGGCTTCGACCCGATCTGGTTCGGCGTCATCCTGACGATCAACATGGAACTCGGCCTGATCACGCCGCCCGTCGGCCTGAACCTTTTCGTGATCAATGCGATCACGCCGGACGTCAAGCTGCCCACCATCCTCAAGGGCGCGCTGCCCTTCATGGGTTGCATGATCCTGGCGATCGTGATCATCAGCATCTTTCCCGGCATCGCGACCTGGCTGCCGACGAAGATGATGGGGCCCTGAGGGGGTCGGACTAGGCGCTCCCCGGCGCCGGGCCGAGCGCCCAGGGCGCGGGCGTGGCGAGCCGGTTGATCCGGTCGAGGCCGGTCGATCCGGGCGGACGATGGGGTTCGGCCGGCGTCGAGATCGAGGCGAGGGCGCGCAGGGCATTGTCGCGCCCCCCGCGTACGGCGATGTCGCCCAGCGTGACGATGCCCACCAGCTTGTTGTCCGCGTCGATCACCGGCAGCCGGCGGATCTGCAGCTGCTGCATGACGGCGGACGCCTGTTCGATCGGGTCGGTGTCGAAGCAGAACTTGGGAGCCACCGTCATCACCTCGGCGACCGGGGTGCCCCGTGGGTCGAGCGCGTCGGCGACGGCCCGGACCGTGATGTCGCGATCGGTCACGACGCCGACGAGACGCTCGCCGTCGCAGACGGGGAGGGATCCGATGTTCAGGTTCTTCATCAGGCTTGCCGCCCGCTGAAGGGATTCCCGGGGCCCGATCGTCGTCACGCCGCTCGTCATCACGTCGCAGACGCGCCGTGTCATCGACTGGCTCCTTGCTCATGGCGATGAGAGAATGGGCGGCGACAGCCGCCCGTCGGACAGGAGGCTGCGCAAATTCCGTACCCGGTGGCCCGCCCGCCGCGGGGGCCACCGGCAACCCTGGATCCACGACATGGAGGCCGCCAGATGGCCGAGTCCCGGGCTGTTCGCCAGCCGCGCGCGGTGCCTACGCCGCGCATTCCTTCGTACATCGCCGATGACCATGCGGGACCGTGGGACACGTTCCTCGCCCAGGTGGACCGCGTGCTTCCGCACATCGGGAACCTGGCCCGCTGGGCCGATACCCTGCGGCGCCCGAAGCGATTCATCGTGGTGGACGTGCCGCTGCGGCGCGACGACGGCAGCATCGTCCACTTCGAGGGCTACCGGGTGCATCACAACGTCTCGCGGGGGCCGGGCAAGGGCGGCCTGCGCTTCCATCCGGACGTCACGCTTGCCGAGACGATGGCGCTCGCTGGCTGGATGACCATCAAGACGGCCGCCGTCAACGTCCCGTTCGGCGGCGCCAAGGGCGCCGTACGGATCGATCCGTCGTGCTTCAGCCTTGCCGAGATCGAGCGGGTCACCCGACGCTACACCAGCGAGATCGGGGTCATGATCGGCCCGGAGATGGATATCCCGGCGCCGGACGTGAACACCGACGAGCGGGTGATGGCGTGGATCATGGACACGTACTCCATGAACGTGGGAACGAGCACGCCGCGGGTGGTGACCGGCAAGCCGGTGTCGCTCGGCGGCAGCCTCGGCAGGCGCGAAGCCACCGGCCGGGGCTGCGTGATCGTGGCCCGTGAGGCATTGCGGCGCCTGGGGCGCGAGATCGCCGGCACGCGCGTCGCGGTGCAGGGGTTCGGCAATGTCGGCGGAACCGCGGCCCGGCTGCTCGCCGCGCAGGGCGCCCGCATCGTGGCCGTGCAGGACATCGGCGGTTCGATCGTGAACGAGGCGGGCATCGATCCAGTGGCGCTCGGTGCGCACCTCGCCGCCGGCGAACGCATCGACGCCTTCCCGGGAGCGACGTCCGTTTCGGCGGACGACTTCTGGGGCGTGGAGTGCGACCTGCTCCTGCCCGCCGCCCTGTCGAACCAGATCACCGCCGCCAATGCCGGGCGGATTCGCGCGAGCATCGTCCTCGAGGGCGCGAACGGACCGACGACGGAGCAGGCCGAGGACATCCTCGCCGATCGCGGCATCCTGGTTCTGCCCGACGTCATCGCCAATGCCGGCGGGGTCATCGTCAGCTACTTCGAGTGGGTGCAGAACGCGTCCAGCTTCGCGTGGACCGAGGATGCGGTGAACGCGCGGCTCGACCGCATCCTGAGCGACGCGTTCGCGGTGATCTGGCGCGAGGCCCACGAGCGGAAGATTCCCCTGCGTACCGCCGCCTTCGTCATCGCGTGCAGCCGCATCCTCGAAGCGCGCGACATGCGTGGGCTGTACCCCTGAGGGCCACGGGTCATCCGGTCATGCCGTGGGCACCGCTCTTGCACCGACGTGGAGTACGCGAGATCGCGTCAACGGTCCTGGAGGTGCAGCATGGACAAGAGCAGGGAACCCACCGCATTCGGCGTCTTCAAGCCGGTCGGCCACGTCGTGGCGTCCTTCCCGCCCGACGTCGAGATCGAGCCGGTGGCCGGGGAGCTCGAGTCGCTCGGCATCGAAGTCACGCGCTATAGCGCCGAGGAGATGTGCGCCCAGATCGATCGGGACCTGGAGCGCGCGGGATTCCTCGCGAACATCGGGCAGGAGCTCAATCTGGTCAAGGCCCATCGGGCGCTGGCGGAGGAAGGCTACAACTGGCTGGTCGTCAGGGCGCGGGACCATGGACAGGCGAGCGACGTCGCGGCGATCTGCGACCGGGCGGGCGCCGAACGCGCGCAGTACTATGGACACCTGATCGTCGAGGAGCTGATCCAGCACGGAGGCTCCCGCAAGCAGCGGCCCGAATCCCCGCATGCGGGGCTCGATTCCGAGACACCGTCCGGGCAGGAGAAGGAACGCGCCCTGCGTCCTCCCGAACCCCCTTCGAGGAATCCATGATGACCATCGAGCGGAACCCGGTCGGCGTCCTCCTGCGCAATCTCGCCCGGATGCACCGGCCCGAGCCGACGCCGGAGGTGCCTGGCGAGCCCAGGCCCGGTCCGCCGCCGGATCCCACGCAGCCCGAACCGGCCCCGCCGGAGATCGACGAGCCGCCGCCCACCGAGATCCCGTCGCCGATCGAGGAGCCGCCGGCCGCGCCTCCGCCCCGCCTGTAGGGGACGCCGGTCGCCGTCACTCGGGCGCGCGCGCGGCAATGGCGCCCTTGCCGAGCCGCTCGCTCGCGTCAGGCCGCTCGTACGTGCCGACGAGGCATCCGCTCGCGATCCCGTACCGGGCGATCGCGCGGGCCACCGCTTCCCGGCCCGGCGTGCCGCGGTGGGGTCCGCCGCCCGCAAGGGCGAACACCTGGAACACGTATCGGTGCGGACCATGCCCCGGCGGCGGGTCGGGCGGCAGCCAGCCGGTTCCCAGCACGGAGTTTCGACCGAGCCGACCCGACAGCCCGCTTCCCGGCGCGATGGCGCCGTCCGGAAGCGAGAGGTCGCCCGGCGGGAGATCGACCACGACCGCGTGCACCAGCGGTTGCGGCATGACCGAGTCCGCGTCCTCGACGACCAGCGCCACCCGAGTCGCGGCGTCCGGCACGCCGGTCCATTGCAGGGGTGGCGAACGGCCGTCGCCATCGGCCGTGTAGATCTCCGGGATGGGCGCGTGGTCGGCGAAGGCCAGGCTCCTGACTTCGATCGCCCCCGTGCCGGGACCGAGCGAGATGCGATTGAAAAGGATGCGGTCGAGGCCGGCGCGCCGGCCTCGCAGCGCCCGGCCCACGACCTCGGGCAGTCCTTCGAGCATGGCCCCTGTTCGCCGGGCTCAGATCGCCCCGACGCTGCCGGTGATGGGCAGCACGATGCCCGTGACATAGCCGGAGCAGACGGGGGAGGCGAGCCAGACGTAGGCGGGGGAGATCTCCTCGGGCTGGGCGGGCCGTTTCATGTCGGTGTTCTTGCCGAACTCCGGCAGCGCCTGCGCCGGGCGGTCGACCGGGTTCAACGGCGTCCAGACCGGGCCTGGGGCGACCGCGTTCACCCGGATGCCGCGCCCGGCGAGATTCTGGGCAAGCGACTTGGTGAATGCGTGGATGGCGCCCTTCGTGGCGGCGTAGTCGAGCAGCTGGCCGCTGCCTTCGAGCCCGACGACCGAACCGGTGTTGATGATCGAGGCGCCATTGCCAAGGTGCGGCAGCGCGGCGCGCGTCATCCGGACGTATCCCAGCAGGTTGGTCTGCACGGTTTCCTCGAACTGCTCGTCGAGAAGGCTCTCGAGCGAGTCGCTGTGCTGCTGGTAGGCGGCATTGTTCACGAGGATGTCCAGCCTGCCGAAGGTGGCCACGGCGTGGTCCACCACCCGCCGGCAGAACGCCGGGTCCTTGACGTCGCCAAGGATGTATTCGCCGCGCCGGCCTTCCTCCTCGATCCGTCGACAGGTCTCGCGCGCGTCGTCCTCGGAACTGAGCGCGACGACGCACACGTCCGCGCCCTCGCGGGCGAACAGCACCGCGACGGCCCGGCCGATGCCGGAGTCCCCGCCCGTGATGACCGCGACCATGTCCTGGAGCTTCGCGCTGCCCAGATAGCCGGGTGCCATGAACCGGGGCGCGAGGCCGAGCTCCGATTCGCGCCCGGGGTGGTCGAGCCCCTGCGCCGGCATGTCCGGGGGCTGGGGGCGATCGCCCGCCTGCATCGGCCCCGATTCGGAGCCGGAGTCGTCGCTGCGGGCCTCAATGCCGCGCTGCCGCTCCTGGAGTCGACGCCGGCGTTCGATCGTCTCGGCGACCGTGTCGGCCGGGCCCGGACGTGATGGCTTGCCTGGATTCATGCTGCATACTCCTGCAATGCGATTGCGAACGCTCTTCGAGCTGCTGGTGGAGGCGGGCCGGTCCTTCAGCCGGGACCGTGCCTCGAGCATGGGCGCGGCGCTCGCCTACTACACGATGTTGTCGGTGGCGCCGACGGTGCTGATCGTGGTGTCCGTCGTCGGTCTCGTGTTCGGCGAAGAGGCCGCGCGGGGCGAGGTCGTCGAGCAGATCCGGCAGCTCGTCGGCGACAACGGCGCGAACGCGGTGGAGGCCCTGCTCGCCCGCGCGAACCGGCCGGCCAGCGGCATCGTCGGAACCGTCGGCGGCCTGCTCGCGATGATCATCGGTGCGACGACCGTGTTCTCGGAATTGCAGGCCTCGCTCGACAAGGTCTGGCGTGCACCCGAGCAGCCGAAGGCGAAGGGCGTGCTGGGGTTCGTCCGGACGCGGCTGCTGTCGCTGTCGCTCGTTCTCTCGTTCGGATTCCTGATCCTGGTGTCCCTGCTCGCCAGCGCCGCGCTCGCGGCGCTCCAGCGCTGGTGGCTGCCCGTCCTGGGACCGTTCGCGTGGGTCGCCCGCTATGCCGACTTCGCAACGAGCTTCCTGATGATCACCGCCGCCTTCGCGATCATCTACAAGATGATGCCCAGGGTGCACATCGAATGGCGCGACGTGTGGATCGGCGCCGTGCTCACCGCGTTGCTCTTCACCGTCGGCAAGATCCTGATCGGCGCCTACCTCGGCACGAGTGGGGTCACGTCGCCCTTCGGCGCCGCGGCTTCGCTCGTCGCCTTCGTGGTGTGGGTGTACTGGTCCACCCAGATCTTCCTCTTCGGTGCCGAGCTCACCCGCGTTCATGCGGAGCGTAAGGGGCGTTTCCCGCCGAGGCAGGACTGACCCTCTACTCGCAGCGGGTGCACGAGTTCGCGCGCGCGGCGCTCCGCCTCGACGCGAATCGATTGCGAAGCGACCTGCCGGCGTCATCTTTCGTGACGATGCTTGCCGACCTGGTTGCCGATGACACCACCGACCGCCGCGCCGCCGACCGTGCCGAGGACGCCGTCGGTCATGACGGCGCCGGCCGCGCCGCCCACTGCAGCGCCGACTGCAGTGTCGCGCTCGCGGGGGGTCATGCCCGAGCAGGCGCCGAGCGCCATCGTGGCGACGAGGGCCAGCGCGCCCAGAGTGCGTTGTTTGGTGGATCTCATGGATCTGTCCTTTCGTGGTGCCCTGCGCTGCCGCGGGACCGGCAGCATCGGGCCATGACCGGACGGTGCAAGCCGCGTACCCGCGAGTCGAGCGGCGGCGACGTGCTCGAGGCGCGCGCGATGCGCGATCAGTCGAGCCGTCGCGCGCGCGGTACGAGCAGGCTCGCGAGGAAGAGGGCGAGGGCGGCCACCACGATCGAAGGACCCGAGGGCGTATCCCACTGCAGCGAGCCGAACAGCCCGCCGACGACGGACGCGATGCCGGCGCAGGCCGCGAGGAGCGCCATGCCTTCCGGGCTGGACGCGAAGCGCCTGGCGGTGGCCGCCGGGATGATCAGCAGTGACGTGATGAGCAGGATGCCGACGATTTTCATCGCGATCGCGATGACGAGCGCCATCAGCAGCATGAAGGCCAGGCGGGTGCGTTCGGGCTGCATGCCCTCGGCCTGGGCGAGCTCCGTGCTGACGGTGTCGGCGAGCAACCGGCGCCAGAGCCCCGCGATGCCCGCCAGGACGACTGCGCCGCCGCCGTAGATGACCGCGAGATCGACCGGCGTCACGGCGAGGATGTCGCCGAACAGCAGGCTGAGCAGGTCGATCCGGATCGAGGTCATCAGCGCGACCATGACGAGGCCGGCTGCCAGCGTGGAATGGGACAGGATGCCGAGCAGCGCGTCGGTGGACAGGCTCGCGCGACGCGACAGCAGGAGCAGGGCCGCCGAGACGAGCGCCGCTACCCCGAAGACGCCGAGCATCGGATGGGTGCCGAGCAGCAGCGACAGCGCGATGCCGAGCAGCGCGGAATGCGCCATCGTGTCGCCGAAGTACGCCATTCGCCGCCAGACGACGAAACAGCCCAGCGGTGCGGCGGCGATCGCGATGCCGACGCCGGCGACGAGCGCCCTGGCGAAGAAGTCGTCGAGCATCAGGCGTCGCCTCGCGGTCGGTCGTGGACGTGATCGTGGCGATGGCCGTGGTCGTGGGGATCGACGTCCGTGATCGTGCCGTCTGCGAGCCGCACGCGCCCATCGTCGAGATGGGTGTGGTCGTGGTGGTGCGAGTAGATCGCCAGGGTCCGGGCAGCGCGCGGCCCGAACAGGGCGAGGTACTCGGGGCTGCGGCTGACGCTCTGGGGCGTCCCGCGGCAGCAGACATGGCCGTTCAGGCAGACCACGGTGTCGGTCTGCGCCATCACCACATGAAGGTCGTGCGAGACGAGCAGGATGCCGCAGCCCGTTTCCTCGCGGATGCGCACGATGAGCTCGTACAGGGCGACCTCGCCGGTGAAGTCCACGCCCTGCAGGGGCTCGTCCAGCACCAGCAGGTCCGGGCGCCGGGAGATGGCGCGCGCGAGGAGGGCGCGCTGGAATTCCCCGCCCGACAGCCGGTGCACCTGCGCCTTCGCGAGCTGCGGGATCCCGACCAGTTCGAGGGCGGCGCGCGTCTCGGACGGGCCGAGGTCGTCCGTGAGCCGCAGGAGCCGCTCGACGGTGAGGGGCAGGGTGGGATCGACGACCATGCGCTGCGGCACGTAGCCGATGCGCATGCCGGGCAGGCGATCGACCCGCCCCTCGTCCGGCGCATGGACGCCGATCGCCGCCTTCGCGACCGTGGACTTGCCCGAGCCGTTCGGCCCGATCAGGGTGACGATCTCGCCGCGGCGGACCTCGAGATCGACGTCGCGCACCAGCCATCGCCCGGCGCGCGAGATGCCGACGCCGGCGAGGGAAACGAGGATGTCGGCCGACGGGCCGGGGGGCGCTGGGCTCACGGGCGGGTGGGGCATGCGGATGTAATATATTAACGTCCTTTCACGACACGACGGATGCCCATCACACGCTGGATGCCCCGGACGTTGGCCGCCGCCGCGATCGCACTGGGCGCGTTCCTGCCCTGGCAATGCCCGTCGGTGGCCCACGCATCGCCCCTCGTTTCCCCCGTCGTCGTCGCATCGATCGCGCCGGTCCATTCGCTCGTCGCCGCCGTGATGCAGGGCGTTGCGGAGCCCCGGCTGCTCGTGCCGGGCGGCAGCTCGCCCCATGCGTATGCGCTGCGACCGTCGGATGCGCGGGCGCTCCAGTCGGCCAGCCTCGTGGTCTGGATCGGTCCCGGGCTCGAGACCTTCCTGGAGCGATCGATCACGAGCCTCGCATCCGGCGCGCAGGTGCTGCGACTGGCCGACACGCCAGGCCTGCGGCTCCTCCCGCTGCGCGGGACGGATCCGGACGACGACGGCGGTCACGCGCACCCGCATGGGCATGTACACGCGGGACACGAGCACGAACACGAACCGGCCCCTGGGGCCGACCGCCATCTCGCCGGTATCGACATGCACCTGTGGCTCGATCCGGAAAACGGATGGCGGATGGCCGAGCGGATCGGCGAGACGCTCGCCGCGATGGACCCGGCGAATGCCGCGGCCTACCGGCGCAACGTGGGCGCGCTGCGCGAGCGCCTGGTCTCGCTCGACGAGCGCATCGCGAGACGGATGGCGGGGCTCGCTGGGCGCGGATTCATCGTGTTCCACGATGGCTACCGCTACTTCGAGGACCGCTATGGCCTCGTGCCAGCGGAGGTGCTCACCGTGAATCCGGAGGCGTCCCCGGGTGCCGACCGCGTCCGGCGGATCCGGTCGCGCATTCTCGAGGGCAATGTCGGCTGCCTCTTCATCGAGCCCCAGTTTCCCGCCGCGATCGCCGGGACCCTCGTCGCCGGGACCGCTGCGCGGATCGGCCGGCTCGATCCCCTCGGGGCGGCGCTCGCCCCGGGCCCCGGGCTCTACGAGCAGCTCCTGTCCGGGCTCGCGGCATCCTTCGCCGATTGCCTCCTGCCGCCGGCGGCCGGCCGTTAGCGAGGCGCGTCACCGGCCGTGGCCCGCGTGGCGGGCAGGCGCAGGATCGCGCGCACACCCCCAGCCGGCGCATGCTCGAGGCCCACTTCCCCGCCGTAGAGGCGCGCGAGGTCGCGCACGATGGACAGGCCGAGGCCGCTTCCCGGGGTGCGCTCGTCGAACCGCACGCCGCGATCGAGGACGGACGCTCGCGCGTCCGGGGGCAGCCCCGGCCCGTCGTCATCCACGATGATCCGGAGCTCGCCGTGCTCGACTCCGGCACGCAGCTCGACGCGGCTGTCCGCCCACTTGCACGCATTGTCGAGCAGGTTGCCGACCATCTCCTGGAGATCCTGCCGCTCGCCGTGGAACTCCAGCCCGGGCGGCCAGGGGCCGTCCGCGAACTCGAGGCCGCGCTCGGCGTACACGCGGCGCAGCACGCGCAGCAGCCCGTCCACGACCGGACCCACCGGCGTGCGCATGCCCGGCGTCGCCACCGCGGCGGCGGCGCGCGCGCGCGCGAGATGATGATCGACCTGCACCCGTGCCGTCGCAACCTGCTCGCGCACGAGGGCGGCAAGCTCCGAGGACTCGCCTGCCGCCGCATTGGCCATGACCGCGAGCGGCGTCTTCAGCGCATGCCCGAGGTTGCCTGCCTGCGTGCGCGCGCGAGCGAGCATCTCCGCGTGGCGCGCGAGCACGTCGTTGAAGTCGTCGACCAGCGGCTGGACCTCGGATGGAAAGCGTCCCGCGATGGCGCTGGCGCGTCCCTCGCGCAGGTCGGCGAGCGATCCCTGCAGGCGCGCCAGCGGACGCAGGCCCACCAGCACCTGCATCACCGCCGCGGCGCACAGCCCCGCCGCGAGGATGGCGAGCGCGATCACGAGCTGCCGGTCGAAGCGGCGAAGCGGCTCGGCGAGCAGTGCCTCGTCGGCGGCGACGACGAGCCGCCAGCCCTGGCCCGGGTGCTCGGCGGGGTGGATCAGTCGCTCGACGAGGAGAAGCCGCGCGCCCGCGGGACCGGCGATGCGATGCCTCTGCAGCCGGCCGTTTGCATGCGTGTCGGGCGGCACCTCGAGCGCGGAATCCCACAGCGAACGCGATCGCAGCACCGCCTCGCGCGAGCCGTCCGCCGCGCTGCGGTCCACCTGCCAGTAGAGCCCGCTGTAGGGGCGCCGCAGCCTCGGGTCGGACAGCTCGCCGCCGATCGAAGGACGGCCCTGCGCATCGAAGACGAGCAAGCCCGCAAGCTGCTCGAGATGCGTCTCGAGCTCCGCGTCGAACTGCCTCGCCAGGTGCTGGCCGAACAGGCTGCTCAGGCCCCAGCCCGCCACGGCGATGGTCCCGATGATCCACAGGAGCGTTCCGGCCAGCAGCCGCAGTCGAAGCGAACCGCGCCAGCCTGCGGGAAGGCGCCATTCCGCCCTCATGGGTCACCGGGGATGCGATAGCCGAGGCCCCGGACCGTCTCGATCATGCCGGGCGGCAGCTTTCTCCTCAATCGCGCCACGAAGACCTCGATCGTGTTCGAGTCGCGCTCGAAGTCCTGCGCATAGAGCTGTTCCGTGAGCTCGGCGCGCGATACGACTTCGCCCTGGCGGTGCAGCAGGCAGGAGAGCAGGCGAAACTCGTGGCTCGTGAGCGACAGGGGACTGCCGTCCACCGTCACGCGGGAGCTGCGGGTGTCGAGCACGACGGGGCCACAGGCGATCTCGGCGCTCGCCCTGCCGGCGCTGCGCCGAATCAGGGCGCGCAGGCGCGCAAGGAGCTCCTCCATGTGGAAGGGCTTCGCGAGGTAGTCGTCGGCGCCGGCGTCGATGCCCTCCACCTTCTCGTGCCAGGCATCGCGCGCCGTCAGGATGAGCACGGGCATGGTGCGGCCGTCGCCGCGCCAGCGGCGCAGCACGCTCAGGCCGTCGAGCCGGGGCAGCCCGAGGTCGAGCACCACCGCCTCGTACGCCTCCTCGTCACCGAGCCAGTGTGCATCGACGCCGTTGTCCGCCAGGTCCACCCGGTAGCCGGCCGCGGACAGGGCCTCGTTCAGCTGGGCGGCCAGCGTCGGCTCGTCCTCGGCGACCAGCACGCGCATCAGTCGTCCTCCCGCTTGCGACGGCTGCCCAGCACCGTCGCGTCGCGCGCGTCGAGCTCGAGCTTGAGCAGGATGCCGTCGGGGCGCAGCAGCTTGATCTCGTAGACCCACATCCCGTCCTCGCGTTCGAGCTCCACCTCGACGACCTGCCCGGGCTGGCGCTGGGCGACGCGCTCGAGCAGGGCATGCAGCGGCATGATCTCTCCGGCACGCATGGCGGCACGCGCGCGCTCGTGGTCGTCGTCGGCCAGCGCCGTGCCCACCGTGGCGGCGAGAAGAACGGAAAGCAGGAGGTTTCGGACACGCATGCGGATCTCGCCGGGCGACACCGGCCCGTCGGGGGTGACCGGGCCTGTATAGCCCGCGACGGCTGAACGAAAGCTGAACGGCGGCTTCAGCCGTCGTTCAGGCGACGCCTTCGAGAATGCTCGCACGGTTCGAACGGAACCGCAGTCCATCCATCGAAGGAATCATCGCCATGCGTACATCCAGCTTCTTGTCCATCATCACCGTTGCGGCCGGCATCGCCGGCGCCACGGTCCTCGGGTCGCCCGCCCTGGCCGGCGACGATGTCCCGGCCCGCGCCGCGGCCGGCATGCTCACCGTGGCCGAGGTGCACCAGCGCCTCGTCGCGGAAGGCTTCACCCGTATCGAGGAGATCGAGTTCGACGACGGACGCTACGAGGTCGAGGCGATCGACAGCCGCGGACGCGAGGTGGAACTGGACATCGACCCCGCGACGGGGCGGATCCTCAAGGTCGATTACGACGACTGATCGCGACCGGGTGCACGGCGCGCCGCCCGGGGACGATGCTCCTTCGCCCCCGGCCGCGGCCGTCAGGTCGAATGCGCCTTCAGGAAGAGCTTCTGCATGCCGCCGAGCCAGCGGTCGTAGTCGGCCGTCTTGGCGCGCATGTAGTCGAGGACCTGGGGATGCGGAAGCACCAGGAAGCGCCGTTCGCGCATGGCCGCGACGACGTCGTCGGCAACGACCTCGGGACTGAGGATGCCGTCGATGCCGGCCGAGCCGCCATCGCCGGGCACCATGCCGGTGCGCACGGCCTGGGGGCAGAGGCAGGCTACGTCGAGCCCGCGGCGGCCGTAGGCGATCGACAGCCATTCCGCGAAGGCCACTGCGGCGTGCTTCGTGACCCCATAGGGAGCCGACTCCACGATATTGAGCAGCCCGGCGGCGGAGGCGGTGATGATGAACTGGCCCCCGCCGGCGGCGAGCATCGGCTCGACGACGGCTCGCGCCGCCCAGACATGGGCCATGACATGGATGCGCCACATCGCGTCCCAGAGCTCGTCGGGCGCCTCGGGCCCGCCCTCGCCGATGATGCCGGCGTTCGAGAAGTACACGTCCACCCGTCCGTAGCGGTCACGGGCCGCCTGCACGAGGCGCTGGATGTCGTCCTGGCGGCCGACATCGCAGGGCACCGGGAGTCCGTCGATGTCCGCGGCCACCTCGCGCAGCTTCGCTTCGTTCAGGTCGGCGAGAACGACCCCGGCCGCGCCCTCCGCGGCGAACTTCAGGGCGGTGGCGCGCCCGATGCCGCTCGCCGCGCCCGTCACGATGGCGACCTTGCCCTCGATGTCCATGCTTGCTCCTCCGGATGGTCCGTAATCCTCTGGCCCACACTGTAGCCGATGGGGGCGGACCCATGCGCGGATCCGCGCGGCCGGGAGGCGCTCAGCCCTCGCCGCGCCCGAGGGCGAACCAGCAGGCGAGGGCGGCCGTACCCGTGAGGGCGACCAGCACGCCGAGCGAACCGGCGGACCCGGCCGGCAGGTAGGTGACGAGGGTGCTGCCGATCGAGCCCGAGCCCATCCGCATGCAGCTCGACAGCGCCGAGGCGCAACCGACGAGCATGGGGGCCGCGCTGACGCCGCCGATGCTGGCGTTCGGCATCACGAGGCCATTGCCCGCGCCGAACGCGACCATGGGCAGCGCGATCAGCCAGGGCCCGGGGCCGAACGCGACGGCGAGCAGCGCCATCGCGAGCCCGGCAAGGACGTAGAGGCAGCACCCCGCCTCGATCAGACGGCCGCGGCTGATCGTGAGCGCGAAGCGACGCGTGATCGAGGTGCCCATGAAGAAGCCCATGGCGGGCATGGCCGCGTAGTAGCCGTACTCGGTGGGCGGGACCCCGAGCTCCGCGATGAGCAGCACCGGCGCCTCGGTCTGGTAGGAAAAGATGGCGACCGCCCCGCAGGCGACCGGCAGGGTGTGGACCATGAACTGCCGGTTGGCGAACAGCGACAGGTAGCCGCGCAGCATCGCGCGCGCGCCGTCCGTGAAGCGGCGCGCGGGCGGCAGCGTTTCGTGCAGGTGCCGCCAGGCGAGCAGGCACAGCGCCAGGGCGAGCGCCGCCACCAGCACGAAGTTGGCCCTCCAGCCGGCGAGGTCCTGCACGTAGCCGCCCACGAGGGGCGTGAGCATGGGCACGACGGATATCGACATCGCAATCGTCGCGCTTGCCCGCGCGGCATGGAGGTCGTGGAGCGCGTCGCGCACCATCGAGCGGGGCAGCACGATGCCGCCGGCGGCGCCCATGCCCTGGAGGAAGCGCGCGATCATCAGCCACCCGATGCTCGGGGAGCCGAGCGCGAGGAGGCTCCCGGCGGCGAAGATCGCGAGCGAGAGCATCGCGATGCTTCGCCGGCCATAGCGATCGCTCAGCGGGCCGGCCACGAGCGCGAAGCTCGCCATCGCACCGAGATAGATCGTGACCGTATGCTGGATCGCCTCGACGCCCGATGCGAAGTCCACGGCCATCGCCTCGAGCGACGGCATGTAGACGAGCGAGGCGAAGATACCGAGCGAGGGCATTCCCGCGACCAGCCAGAGCGCGGGCGCGGGAATGGACGGATCGCGCAGCGTCGGGTCGGCGGGACGCGTCAAGTCTCGGTCAGGCCGCGCGGACCAGCTCCCGCCGGCGGCGTGGCCGGCGCGGCCGGTCACCATGGGACTCGGGACCGAAGACCAGGCAGCGGATCTCGAGAAGCTGCCTGGAGTACTCCTCGCGATTGGCGCGGAACCGTTCCGACGGCCCCGCGAGCGCGATCGCGAGCGGCTCGTCGCCGATGGTCCCGGCGACCGCGATGGCCGCGACGCCCTCCATGCCGTCGCCATCGACCCAGGCGAGGCCCGAGGCGCGCGCCTCCGCGACCTTGCCTCGGATCGCCTCGATGTCGATGGCGCCGCCGACGCGCGATCGCTGCGCGGCGAGCAGCTCCATGGCGTCCTCCTCGGGCAGCGTCGAGAGCAGGGCGCGCCCCAGCGCCGAGAGGTGGATGGCGATGCGCGTCCCGGTGGACTGGATGTAGCGCAGCGCGTAGCTGCCTTCCTGGATGCCCGCCACGTTTACCTTGCTCCCGTCGAGCCGGCCGCAGAGGGCGGTTTCACCCGTGCGTCGGCTGAGCAGCTCGATCGCCTCGCGGATCGCCACGTCGAGCGGATCGTGCTCGGCGATCGCGCGGGCGGCGGCGATCAGCCGCTCGGTGGGATAGAAGCGCCGCGTGCGCGCCGTGCGCATCACGTAGCCGAGCTCGTGCAGGGTGTAGAGGAGATCGGAGCTGCT
This sequence comes from uncultured Burkholderiaceae bacterium, assembly GCA_964509685.1. Classification (GTDB taxonomy): domain Bacteria; phylum Pseudomonadota; class Gammaproteobacteria; order Burkholderiales; family Burkholderiaceae_E; genus JAMLIN01. The sequence goes on along the minus strand of CAZDYQ010000010.1, from coordinate 19,159 downwards.
GCTGTCGGCGATGTCGAGCAGGGCGGCGACCTCGGAGTTGCTGAGCTCGCGTTGTTCACGCGCGAACGCTTCGATGATGCTCAGTGTGCGGGCGGCCGCAGGCACAAAGGCAGGCATGGCGTACCTTGGGCGGAAGGGGTGGCGGGAACTGTCTCACGTGTCTCGATTTTTCGAAGCGTCGTAGCCTAGCACGGCGGCTCGGGCGATGCGAGCCGGGTATTCCACCGATGCCGCGGGGTGCCGTCCGGGACCGCGACCCTGTCCGGTCAGACGCCCAGGAGCTCCGCCAGTTCGGTGGCCTCTGCCAGGCGATCGGCCGGGCCGGCCAGCGCGACCTGCCCCTTGCGCAGGACCACCAGCTCGTCGGCATGCGCCGCGACCCGGCGATAGTCGCGGTCCACGATGAGGGCGGCGATGCCGTCCGAGCGGATGGTCTCGATCACGCGCCAGATCTCCTGCACGACCAGGGGCGCCAGGCCTTCGGTCGCCTCGTCCAGGATGACGAGGTCCGGGTGCGTCATCAGCGCGCGGCCGATCGAGAGCATCTGCTGCTCGCCTCCCGAGAGCTGGGCGCCGGGATGGTCGAGCCGTTCGGCGAGCCGCGGGAAGGTCGCGAGGACGCGCTCGAGCGGCCAGTCGCGCCGGCCGTCGACCCCGGGGCGGGCGGCCATGACGAGGTTCTCGCGCACCGACAGGTTGGGGAAGATGCCCCGGCCCTCCGGCACGTAGGCGACGCCGCAGCGCGCCACCTGGTGCGGCCTGGCCTTCGAGAGGTCCCGCCCGCGTACGATGATCCGGCCCGACCGCTGCGCGACGTGTCCCAGCAGGGTCCGGATCAACGTGGACTTGCCCATCCCGTTGCGGCCGAGCAGGCCGACCGTGCGGCCGCGATCGATCCGCAGGTCGACCCCGTGCAGCACATGGCTGGTGCCGTACCAGGCATGGATGTCGCGTGCCTCGAGGAAGGCGTCGGGTCGCCCGTTCATGCCCGCTCCCCGAGATAGGCGGTCTGCACCTCGCGGTTCTCCCGAATGCGCTCGGGCAGGTCGGAGGCGATCACCTGGCCGTTCACCATGACGGTGATCCGGTCGGCGATGCGAAAGACCGCGTCCATGTCGTGCTCGACGAGCAGGATGCCGTGGCCCGGGCGCAGCTCGTCGATGAGCGCCAGCATCCGGTCGGTCTCCTCGGCGCCCATGCCTGCGAGCGGCTCGTCGAGGAGCAGCACCTGCGGATCGGTCGCCAGGCACATGCCGATCTCGAGCTGTCGCCGCCCGCCGTGCGAGAGCAGGCCGGCCGGCCGGTCGAGCTGGTCTTCCAGTCCCACCCGGGCGGCGGCGCGCCGCGCGGCCGCGAGCGTGGTCTCGCAACGCGCCGCGGCCGACCAGACCGCCCAGGGCCGCGGATGCTTCGCCTGGGCGCACAGCCGGCAGTTCTCGAGCACGCTGAACTCGGGAAAGATCGTCGTCCGCTGGTAGCTGCGGGCGAGGCCGGCGCGGGCGCGCCTCGGCTGGGACCAGGCGCTCACGTCATGGCCGAGCAGCTCCACCGTGCCCGCCGAGGGCGGGATCTCGCCGGCGAGGATGTTGACCAGGGTGGACTTGCCCGCGCCGTTCGTGCCGATCAGGGCATGGACCTCGCCCCGGCGGACCTCGATCGAGACGTCATCGAGCGCGACGAGGCCGCCCCAGACCCGTCGAATGCCGATGCCCGCCAGGAGGACCTCGCCCGTCGCGTTCATGGCGCCCCCGCGTGGCGCGCGCCGACCAGCCGCGCGCGAAGCAGCCGCGGCAGGCCGATCAGGCCCCGCGGCAGCAGCGCGACGCAGGCGATGATCGACGCCCCGAGGCCGAGGTGCCAGTGGTCGGCGAAGCCGCCCACGAGCTCGCGCGACTGGAACAGCTCCTCGAGCAGGCTGAGCGCGAAGGCCCCGATCACCGCGCCCCGCAGGTGGCCGAGGCCGCCGAGGATGATCATGACGAGGGCAGCCCCCGACAGGTGCCATGACAGCAGCTCCGGATTGACGAAGCCGTCCTTGGTGGCGAAGAGGAAGCCGGCGATGCCGGCGATCGCGCCCGAGATGACGAAGGCGGCGAGCTGGTACGGATAGGTGGGGAAGCCGGCGGCGCGCATGCGCTGCTCGTTCACCCGGATCCCGGCCAGCGCGCGGCCGAAGCGCGAGCGCAGCACCACGGCGAGGAGGACGAAGCAGCCCGTCATGGCGGCGAGCGCGACATAGTAGAACTGGGACGGGTCCGAGAGATCGACCAGCGAGACCGGGCCGATGGCCACGCTCGGCGGGACGTTCAGGTAGATGCCGTCGGTGCCGCCGCCGATGGGCGTGTCGTGGATGACGTAGTACGCCATCTGCGAGAACGCGAGCGTGACCATGATGAAGTACACGCCTCGCGTGCGCAGCGACAGCGCCCCGACGACCAGGGCGAAGGCGGCGGAGGTCGCCACGGCCGCCGGCAGCAGCCACCAGATGGCCGCGGCGTCGTACTCGGGCGAGAAGCGCACCGTCGCATAGGCGGCGATGCCGAAGAAGGCCGCCTGGCCGAAGCAGACCAGGCCCGTCTGGCCCACCAGCAGCTCGAGCGACAGCGCGAGGATCGCGTAGATCAGGATCTTCGTCGCCAGGTCGATGCCGAAGTCGGAGGCGACGAGCGGGTAGGCCGCCAGCCCCGCGAGGGCGGCCAGGCTCAGGACGACGGCGGCACGCGACACCTCCATCAGCCGGCCCGGAACAGCCCGGCGGGCTTCCACAGGAGGATCGCCGCCATCAGGACATAGACCAGCACGCCCGCGGCGCTCGGCAGCAGCACCTTGCCGAAGGTGTCGACCGCGCCGATGAGCAGCGCCGCCAGCAGGGCGCCCCGCACCGACCCGATGCCGCCGATGACGACCACCACGAAGCAGATGATCAGCACCTGCTCGCCCATGCCCGGATAGACGCTGGAGACGGGCGCCGCGATCATGCCGGCGAGCGCGGCGAGCGCGACACCGGCGGCGAAGACGAGGCGATAGAGGATCTTGATGTCGATCCCGAGTGACTGGACCATCTCGCGATTCGTGCTGCCGGCCCGGATCATCATGCCCAGCCGGGTCCGGGTGAAGACGAAGTACATCCCGATGGCCAGCAGGATGCACACGCCCGAGATGAACAGCCGGTACACCGGATAGCTCATCAGGTCGCCGAGCGGGATGCTGCCGGCGAGCCAGTCGGGCGGCGGCACGCCGTGGACGTCGTCGCCCACGATGATGCTGCGAAGCTCGTCGAAGACGAGGATCAGCCCGTAGGTCATCAGCACCTGCTGCAGGTGCTCGCGTTCATACAGGTAGCTGAAGAAGGCCCATTCGAGGAGGTAGCCGGCCACCACCGACAGGACGATGCCGAAGGCGAGCGTCGCGAAGAAGCCGCCGCCGACGGATTCCGCCACGACCGGCGCCAGGCCATAGGCCATGTAGGCGCCGATCATGTAGAAGCTGCCGTGCGCCAGGTTGATGACGCCCATGATGCCGAAGATGAGCGTCAGCCCGGACGCGACCAGGAACAGCAGCAGGCCGAACTGGACCGAGTTCAGGCACTGGACCAGGAAGGTGGCGAGATCCATCGGGTGCCGGTCGACCCCGCCCTACATCTTGCAGCCGCGGCCGGGATCGGCGAGCGCCTTCGACGCGATGCCGACCACCGTGTTCTCGCCGTTGGTCACCTTGCGCAGGTAGTAGTCCTGCACGGGATTGTGCGACTCGGACATGGTGAACATGCCGCGCGGGCTGTCGAACTTCGCCTTCAGGACCGCCGCGCGGAAGCCGTCGATGTTCCTGGCGTCCCCGTTGGTGGCGGCGAGCCCCGTCGCCAGGATCTGCGCCGCGTCGTAGCCCTGCACCGCGTACACGTCGGGCTGCATCTTGTAGGCCTTGGCATAGGCGAGCCGGAACGCCTTGTCGGTGGGGTTGTCGAGATTGTCCGCGTAGTGCATCGCCGTGATCACGCCCTCGGCCGCCTCTCCCTGCGCCTTGGTGGTGCCCTCGGTGAGGAAGCCGGCGCCGTAGAGCGGGATGGCGTCGAGCCCCGCGGCCTTGTAGTCCTTGACGAACTTCACCGCGCCGCCGCCGGCGAAGAAGGTGTACACCGCATCCGGCTTGAGCGACGCGATCCGCGTGAGCAGCGCCTGGAACTCCACGTTGGGGAAGGGCAGCGTGAGGTTCTCGACCACCTTGCCGCCGCCCTTCTCGAAGGCCTCGGTGAAACCGCCGACCGACTCGTCGCCCGCGGCGTACTTCCAGGTGATGGTGACGACGTTCTTCGCGCCGGTCTTCGCGAGCGCCTCGCCCGTCGCGTAGCCGGGCTGCCAGTTCGAAAAGGAGCTGCGGAAGATGTTCTTCGCGCACATCGGCCCGGTGACCGCGTCGGCGCCGGCGTTCGGGTTGATCATCAACGTGCCGGTCTGCCTGGCGATCCGCGCCATGGCCATCGCGACCCCCGAGTGCACGGTCCCGATGACGACGTCGACGTTGTCGCGCTTGACCAGCTTGTTCATGTTGTCGGCGGCCTTCGGCGGTGCCGATTCGTCGTCGACCTTGAAGTACTCGATCTCGCGGCCGCCCAGCTTGCCGCCGTTCTGCTCGACATACAGGCGGAAGCCGTTCTCGATCGCTTCGCCGAGCTGGGCGTAGGTCCCGGAGTAGGGCAGCATCAGCCCGACGCGCAGCTTGTCCTGCGCCTGCGCCAGCCCCGGCAGCAGGGCGATGGCGGCGACGCCCACGGCGAGGCGGAAGGTCTGTCGAATCATGCAGGGATCTCCTCTTGGCGATGGTTGTCGTGATTCTGCCGCAGGCCGGCGGCCTCGTGACCGGGGGCTCGTCGCTTCAGTGCGCGGCGCGCTCCCTTTCGAGCTCGCGCAGCCGAAAGCGCTGGATCTTGCCGGTGGCGGTCTTGGGGAGCTCGGCGATGAACTCCACCTGCCGCGGATACTTGTGCGGCGCAAGCCGCTGCTTGACGAAGGACTGCAGCTCCGCGGCGAGCGCATCGTCGCCGGACCGGCCGGCCTTGAGCACGACGAAGGCCTTGGTGCGCGTCAGGCCGTTCTCGTCCTCGGTGCCGATCACGGCGGCCTCCAGCACGGCCTCGTGCTGGACGAGCGTGGCCTCGACCTCGAAGGGCGAGACGTACTGGCCGCTTACCTTCAGCATGTCGTCGCTTCGCCCGGCGTAGGTGTAGTAGCCGTCGGCATCGCGCGAGTACTTGTCGCCGCTGCGGGTCCACGCGCCGATGAAAGTCTCGCGGGACTTCTCGCGATTGTCCCAGTACATCAGCGCCGAGCTCGGCCCCCGGATGTAGAGGTCGCCGACCTCGCCGTCCGGCACGGGCCTGCCCTGCTCGTCGCGCAGGTCGATGTCGTAGCCCGGGACGGGGCGGCCGGTGGTGCCGTAGCGCACGTCGCCCGGCCGGTTGGACAGGAAGATGTGCAGCATCTCGGTCGAGCCGATGCCGTCGATGATCTCGCAACCGAAGTGGCGGGTGAAGCGCATGCCGATCTCCGCCGGCAGCGCCTCGCCGGCCGACGAGCACAGCCGCAGCGCGACCTGCTCGCGGGACGGCAGCGCGGGCGATGCGAGCATGCCGGCGTAGCCCGTCGGCGCGCCGAAGAACAGCGTCGGCCGATGCTCGGTCCAGCGCCTGAACACCGCCTCGGGTGTGGGCCGCTCCGCCATGAGCACCACGCTCGCCCCCACCGACAACGGGAACGACAGGGCATTGCCGAGGCCGTAGGCGAAGAAGAGCTTGGCCGCCGAGAAGCAGGTGTCGTCCTCGCGCAGGCCGAGGATCGGCTTGCCGTACAGCTCCGAGGTCCACCAGGGGCTCGCGTGGCAGTGGACGGTTCCCTTGGGTCGGCCCGTGGAGCCCGACGAGTACAGCCAGAAGCCGATGCTGTCGCCACAGGTGGCCGCCGGCCGGTCGAGCGGCCCGGCGGCACCGAGGAAGGACTCGAAGCCGTGCGTTCCGCCGGGCAATCCCGCCACCGCGGCGGGCGCCTCGTCGCCGATCACCACCAGGGCCTGGAGCTCGTGGGGCCCGAGCGCCATCGCCTCGGAAAGGACGGGCACCAGCGGCGCGGAAACGATCGCGGCGCGGGCCCGGCTGTGCCCCAGTACGTAGGCGTAGTCCGCGGCGGTCAGGAGCGTGTTGAGCGCCACCGGTACCACCCCGGCGTACATCGCCCCGAGGAAGGCGACGGGCCACTCGCTGGTGTCGTGGGCGACGAGCAGCACCCGCTCCTCGCGGCGGATGCCGGCCGCCAGGAGCGCCGCGGCGAACCGCCGCGACCGTTGCGCGAGCTCGCCGTAGGTAAGCGTGCCCCGGTCGTCGATGTAGGCGATCTTGCCGGCGCGCGAGGCATTGGTCTCGAACAGGTGCGCGGCGTAATTGAACGGTTCGCCAGCCGCGCCGGGTCTCGCATGCGATTCCACCGCCGCCTCCTCCTCGGAATTTCTTGAAGCCAACCGGTTTGTGCAGTATTGTTCAAACCGGCAGTATTGTTCAGGTGGGCCGCCGACCAAAGCACCATACGGCGCAGGTAGTCGGTCGTCAAGCACTATATTGCATTTTTCTCGGTTTCTCCGAGGCCTCACAGGATGAATCCGTGGAGAGACGACGTCCACACGCTGGCCGGGAGGCCGAACCGGTCGATCGGCCCGAAGACGCCGACGGACCCGGAAGCCCGGAGACCGACGGACCCGGGCCCGCCGGGGCGCAGGTCGGCGACGGGGGCGGCGGGCGCGCCGCGCTGGCCGACCGCAACCTCTTTCTCTGCGCGCTGGGCGAGCGCGTCCGCAGCCTGCGGGCACGACGCGGCCTGACGCGCAAGGCGGTGTCGGCCGCCGCGGGCGTCTCCGAGCGTCACCTGGCCAATCTCGAGTACGGCACCGGCAACGCGTCCATCCTCGTGCTCTACCAGGTTGCGCGCGCCCTCGACTGCTCGCTGGCCGAGCTGATCGGGGACGTCACCACGTCCTCGCCCGAGTGGCTGTTGATCCGCGAGCTGCTCGAGGGCCGCGCCGAGCCCGAGCTGCGCCAGGCGAGGATCGCCCTCGGGCGGCTGTTCGGCACCGGCGGCGAGTCGCCCGGGCGAACGGGGCGCATCGCGCTCATCGGCCTGCGCGGGGCCGGCAAGAGCGCGCTGGGCCGGCTGCTCGCCGCGGAGCTGGGCTATCCGTTCGTCGAGCTGTCCGCCGAGATCGAGAAGTTCGCCGGCTGCTCCATCGGCGAGATCCACGCCCTCTACGGAACGAGCGCCTACCGGCGCTACGAGCTGCGGGCGCTCGAGGAAACGATCCAGATCTACCCCGAGGCGGTGATCGCGACCCCGGGCGGCCTGGTGTCCGACCCTGCGAACTTCAACCTGCTGCTCGCGCACTGCTTCACGGTGTGGCTGCAGGCCGATCCCGAGGACCACATGCAGCGGGTGGCCGCGCAGGGCGACCTCAGGCCGATGGCCGCCAGCCGCGAGGCCATGGAGGACCTGCGCCGGATCCTCGCCGGGCGCACGCCCTTCTACGCCAAGGCCGACATGAGCTTCAACACCAGCGGCGTGTCACTGGAGTCCGCCTACCGGGCCCTGTCGCGACGCCTGCGTGCAAAGCTCGGGATCTGACGAGGGTCGCGCCCTTTGCCTTGACAGGGGCAGGTGCACGCACTATGCTGCATTTTCCCGCATAAAAAGGCACTATAGTTCATTGCCGATCGTGCCGGCAGGCCGATCCCGACGGAGGCATCCCATGTCCGCTACCCTGGAAGCCGACCGACCCGCCATCGCCACGCCCGGGCGGGTCGACTACCGGACCGAGCCGGCGCGCTACCGACACTGGCGCATGTCGTTCGACGGGCCGGTCGCCACCCTGGCGCTCGACGTGGACGAGGATGGCGGCCTGCGCCCCGGCTACAAGCTCAAGCTGAACAGCTACGACCTCGGGGTCGACATCGAGCTGCGCGACGCCCTCGACCGCATCCGCTTCGAGCACCCGGAGGTCCGCTGCGTGGTGATGACCAGTCTCAAGGAGCGGACCTTCTGCTCGGGCGCGAACATCTTCATGCTCGGCAGCTCGAGCCATGCCTGGAAGGTGAACTTCTGCAGGTTCACCAACGAGACCCGCAACGGCATCGAGGACTCCAGCCGCCATTCGGGCCTGCGCTTCCTCGCCGCGATCAACGGCGCCTGCGCCGGCGGCGGCTACGAGCTGGCACTCGCCTGCGACGAGATCGTCCTGATCGACGATCGCTCCTCGGCCGTCTCGCTGCCCGAGGTGCCGCTGCTCGGCGTGCTGCCGGGCACCGGCGGCCTCACGCGCCTCACCGACAAGCGCCGCGTGCGGCACGACCTCGCCGACGTCTTCTGCACGACCGCCGAGGGCGTGCGCGGCCAGCGCGCCCTCGACTGGCGGCTCGTGGACGCCATCGCGAAGCCCGGCGCCTTCGCGCAGACGGTCGCCGAGCGAGCGCGCGCGCTCGCGGCGACCAGCGACCGCCCCGGGGACGCCCGCGGCGTCGCGCTCACCCCGATCGCGCGGCGGGACGAGCCGGACGCGCTCGTCTATCGCCATGTCCGCGTGGCGATCGACCGGGAGCGGCGAACCGCCAGCTTCACGGTCATGGCGCCGACCGACGAGCAGCCCGCCGACATCGCCGGCATCGAGGCGGCCGGCGCCGCCTGGTGGCCGCTCGCGATGGCGCGCGAGCTCGACGACGCCATCCTCTGCATGCGGACCAACGAGACGGAGATCGGCACCTGGCTGCTGCGCACCGAGGGCTCGCCGCAGGCGGTGCTCGCGGCGGACCGGCTGCTCGCCGAGCATCGCGACCACTGGTTCGTTCGCGAAACGATCGGGATGCTGCGCCGCACGCTGGCGCGGCTCGACGTTTCGTCGCGCTCGATGTTCGCACTGGTGGAGCCGGGCTCGTGCTTCGCCGGCGTGCTCGCCGAGCTCTGCTTCGCGGCCGACCGCAGCTACATGCTCGCCCTGCCGGACGAGCCGGGGCGCGCACCCGGCCTGGCGCTGTCGGAGTCCAACTTCGGCATGTTCCCCATGGTGAACGGACAGTCGCGGCTGGCGCGTCGCTTCTACGACGACGCCACGGTGCTCGGGGCCCTGCGCGCCCGGATCGGCGAGAGCTTCGATGCCGAAGGGGCCGAGGCGGCCGGGCTCGTCACCGTTGCGCCGGACGCGCTCGACTGGGACGACGAGATCCGCATCGCGATCGAGGAGCGGTCCGCGATGTCGCCGGACGCCCTCACCGGGCTCGAAGCCAACCTCAGGTTTTCCTCGACCGAAACCATGCAGACCCGGATCTTCGGCAGGCTCTCGGCCTGGCAGAACTGGATCTTCACCCGGCCCAATGCCGTCGGCGAGGCCGGCGCCCTCAAGGTCTACGGCACGGGCGAGAAGGCGCGCCTCGATCGCCATCGCGCATGAGCAACAGGAGACACGGATGAGCTCGATCAACTACAGCGAACGGATCCCCAACAACGTGGACCTCGCGGGGGACCGGACCCTGCAGCGGGCGCTCGAACAGTGGCAGCCCAACTTCCTCCAGTGGTGGGGCGACATGGGGCCCGAGGGCTCGCATGGCTACGATGTCTACCTGCGCACCGCGATCAGCGTCGATCCCAAGGGCTGGGCGCAGTTCGGCTACGTGAAGATGCCCGACTACCGCTGGGGCATCTTCCTCAATCCCGCGGAGGAGGGCCGTCGCATCCACTTCGGCGACCACCTCGGCGAGCCGGTCTGGCAGAGTGTGCCCGGCGAGCATCGGGCCAACCTGCGCCGCATCATCGTTACCCAGGGCGACACCGAGCCGGCGTCGGTCGAGCAGCAGCGTCATCTCGGCATGACCGCGCCCAGCATGTACGACCTGCGCAACCTCTTCCAGGTGAATGTCGAGGAAGGCCGCCACCTCTGGGCGATGGTGTACCTCCTTCACCGCTATTTCGGGCGCGACGGGCGCGAGGAGGCCGAGGCCCTGCTCGAGCGGCGCTCCGGCGATGCCGACAATCCCCGCATCCTGGGCGCCTTCAACGAGCGCACGCCGGACTGGCTCTCGTTCTTCATGTTCACCTACTTCACCGACCGCGACGGCAAGTTCCAGCTCTGCGCCCTGGCAGAGTCGGGCTTCGATCCGCTCGCCCGGACCACGCGCTTCATGCTGACCGAGGAGGCGCACCACATGTTCGTGGGCGAGTCGGGCGTCTCGCGCGTCATCCAGCGCACCTGCGAAGTGATGAACCAGTTGCGCACCGACGACCCGGAGAAGATCCGCGCGGCGGGAGTGATCGACCTGCCCACCATCCAGCGCTACCTGAATTTCCATTTCTCGGTGACGATCGACCTGTTCGGGGCCGACCAGTCGAGCAACGCGGCCACCTTCTACAGCACCGGCCTCAAGGGCCGCTTCGAGGAAGGCAAGCGCACCGACGACCACATCCTTAAGGGCGACACCTACAAGGTGCTGGAGGTCAGGGACGGCGCGCTGGTCGAGAAGGAAGTCCCCATGCTCAATGCGCTCAACGAGGTCCTGCGCGACGACTTCATCAAGGATTCGGTGGGCGGGGTCTCGCGCTGGAACAAGGTGATCGAGAAGGCGGGGCTGCCCTTCCGGCTCCAGGTGCCGCACAAGGCGTTCAACCGACGGATCGGCAGCCTGTCGGGCGTGCGGGTATCGCCCGAGGGCCAGGTGGTGAGCGAGGCCCAATGGCGCGAGAATGAGGACAAGTGGCTGCCGAGCGCCGAGGACCGCGAGTTCGTCGCGTCGCTCATGGGCCGCGTGGTCGAGCCGGGCAAGTTCGCCAACTGGATCGCGCCGCCCGTCATCGGCATCAATCGCCAGCCCATCGATTTCGAATACGTCCGCTTCAACTGAGGCCGGCGCCACTGCCGGAGACCCAGCCATGGCAGCCCTGCAGGAACTCGTCGATTCGCAGGTCATCGATCAGCACCTGATCGATCCGGAGATCTGCATCCGCTGCAATACCTGCGAATCGACCTGCACGATCGGCGCGATCACCCACGATGATCGCAACTACGTCGTCGATCCGTCGATCTGCAACCTGTGCATGGACTGCATCCCGCCGTGCCCGACGGGTGCCATCGACAACTGGCGCAAGATGCCGCGCGCGCGGGCCTATACCGTCGAGGAACAGCTCGGCTGGGACGAACTCCCCGCCCAGGTGGACATCGACGACCTGGTGGCCGACCGGGAGGGGCCGACACCCGCGCCGTTGCCGCGGGCGATTCCCGTGGCCGCCACCGAGCCCGGCGAGCAGCGCATCGTCGCCTCCGAGTACGCCTCCACCCTGCCGCCCTGGTCGGCGGCCCATCCGTTCACCAACCTCTACGTGCCGAAGGCGCCGACCGAGGCGACCGTCGTGGGCAATGCGCGGATCACCGAGGCCGGGCGCGAGAGCGAGACGCACCACATCGTGCTCGACTTCGGCGGCATGCCCTTCCCGGTGCTCGAGGGGCAGTCGATCGGCATCATTCCGCCAGGCGTCGATGCCCAGGGCAGGCCCCATTTCGCCCGCCAGTACTCGGTCGCGAGCCCGCGCAACGGCGAGCGTCCCGGCTACAACAACCTCTCCCTGACGGTGAAGCGGGTCACGGTGGACCACGATGGCAATCCCGTCACGGGCGTGTGCTCGAACTACCTGTGCGACCTCGCCGTGGGTGACCGGGTCAAGGTCATCGGACCCTTCGGCAATTCTTTCCTGATGCCGAACCATCCGGGATCGCACATCGTCATGATCTGCACCGGTACGGGCAGCGCGCCCATGCGGGCCATGACGGAGTGGCGCCGGCGCCTGCGCGCAAGCGGCAAGTTCCAGGGCGGGCGGCTCATGCTCTTCTTCGGGGCGCGCACGCGCGAGGAGCTGCCTTACTTCGGGCCGCTCATGAACCTGCCGAAGGACTTCATCGACATCAACCTCGCGTTCTCCCGCGCCCCGGGCCAGCCGCGGCGCTACGTCCAGGACCTCATGCGCGAGCGCGCCACCGACCTCGGCGCGCTGCTCGCCGATCCCGAGACCTACATCTACGTCTGCGGCCTGAAGAGCATGGAGGACGGCGTGGTGCTCGCGCTGCGCGACGTGGCCCGCGAGGCGGGCCTCGACTTCGAGTCCCTCGCCCGCGACCTGCGCGAGCGCGGGCGCCTGCACATCGAGACCTACTAGCGTCCCAGCCGCAGGAGGCGCACCGCGTTGTCCTTCAGGATGAGCGGGCGCACCTCCGGCCTGAAGGCCGCCTTCTCGAAGTCGGCCAGCCAGCGGTCCGGCTGGATCACCGGGTTGTCGCTCCCGAACAGGACCCGTTCCTTGAGCAGCGTGTTGGCGTACTGGACGAGCTTCGGCTCGAAGTACTTCGGCGACCAGCCCGAGAGGTCGATCCACACATTGGGCTTGTGCAGCGCCACCGACAGCTGCTCGTCCTGCCAGGGCACGGCCGGATGCGCCATGACGATCGGCATGTCGGGGAAGTCGGCCGCCACATCGTCCAGCCAGAGCGGATTGCCGTACTTCAGCCGCAGGCCGCCGCCTCCTCTCATGCCCGCGCCGATGCCGGTCTGGCCGGTATGGAAGAGCGCCGGCAACCCGGCCTCGGCGATGACCTCGTAGAGGGGATAGACGTCGCGGTCGTTGGGGTAGAAGCCCTGGATGATCGGGTGGAACTTGAAGCCCCGCACGCCGAAGTCGCGGATCAGGCGGCGTGCCTCGCGCACCGCCATCTTGCCGCGGGCCGGGTCGATGCTCGCGAACGGGATCGCGACGTCGGCGTGCTCGTGCGCCGACTCGGCGACCTCCTCGTTGCTGATTCGCCGGATGCCCATCCCGCGCTCGTGGTCCACCGTGAAGACCACGAAGCCCATCCTGCGGCTGCGGTAGTACTCCGCCATCTGGGCGATCGTCGGGTGCTTCACCTCGTAGCGGGAGTACTTGCCGCGCGCCTCGAGCGCCTCGGCCTGCGCCTCGTCGGGCAGGATGCGGGTGGATACCTCGGCGTGGGTATGGATGTCGATGGCCACGAGTTCGTCGACGTTCATGTCCGGCTCCTTCTCCGGTTGCCCCGGTCACTGGAATGCGACTTCGGCGAAGCTGCGCAGCTTGCGGCTGTGCAGCCTGTCGACTCCCTGCTCGCGCAGCAGCTCGAGCGCACGGATCCCGATGCGCAGGTGCTGCTCCACCCGTTCCCGATAGAAGCGGTCCGCCATGCCCGGGAGCTTGATCTCCCCGTGCAGCGGCTTGTCGCTCACGCACAGCAGCGTGCCGTAAGGCACGCGGAAGCGAAACCCGTTGGCGGCGATCGTCGCCGATTCCATGTCGAGCGCGATCGCGCGGCTCTGGCTGAACCGGCGCTCCGGCGTGCTCGCCACGCCGCGGGCAGGCAGCAGTTCCCAGTTGCGATTGTCCGTGCTCGCCACGGTGCCGGTGCGCATGATGCGCTTGCGCTCCTGTTCGCGCAGGCCGGTGACGTCGGCCACCGCCGTCTCGAGCGCGACCTGGACTTCCGCGAGGGCGGGGATGGGCACCCACAGCGGCAACTCCTCGTCGAGCACATGGTCCTCGCGGACGTAGCCGTGCGCGAGGACGTAGTCGCCCAGCCGCTGGGTCGTCCGCAGTCCGGCGCAATGGCCGAGCATGATCCAGGCATGGGGGCGAAGCACCGCGATGTGGTCGGTGATCGTGCGGGCGCTGGACGGGCCCACGCCGATGTTCACCATCGTGATGCCGGACCTGTCCTCCCGCACGAGATGATAGGCGGGCATCTGGGGCATGCGGGGCGGCGGCGTACCGGAGGGACACTGGCGGGTGTCGCCGGCCCGCGGCGTGACCAGGTTCCCGGGTTCGACGAAGCATTCGTAGCCATGCGCCGACGCGACATCGGCCATCAGCGCATGGCCGATGCGCTGGAACTCGTCCAGGTAGAACTGGTAGTTGGTGAAGAGGACGAAGTTCTGGAAGTGCTCGGGGCTGGTTCCCGTGTAGTGGACCAGGCGATGCAGCGAGTAGTCCACCCGCGGCGCGGTGAAGAGGGAGAGCGGCTGCGGGGCGCCCGGACGCGGCACGTAGGTGCCGTTGGCGATGCCGTCGTCCATCGCCGCGAGGTCGGGCAGGTCGAAGGTCTCGCGAAGCAGCTGCCGGCGCTCCGGATCCAGCTGGCCTTCGACATGTTCCGAACCGTCGACGGCGAACTGCAGCGGGATCGGCTCCCGGCTCGTGCCGATCTCCAGGGGTACGGAATGGTTCTCGAGCAGCAGCCGGAACTGTTCCAGGTAATAGGACGCGAAAAGATCGGGCCTCGTGAGCGTGGTCTCGTAGAGGCCCGGCCCGGCGACGAATCCGTAGCTCAGCCTGGACACGGCGCGCGCGAACGAGGTCGTCCGGATGCGCACATACGGATAGTGGGCATGCACCGGCGCCGGGAACGACTCGCCGGCGGCGAAACGCTGGAGCGCCTCGCGTAGCCAGGACGTATTCGTCTCGTAGATGAGCCGCGCGCGGGCGAGCGCCGCCGCGGGATCGTCGAACTGCGCCGGTGCGAAGTAGTCGGGTTCGCTGCTCAACGCTCGTCTCCTGCAGGACGCGGGCGCGCCGGCCGGGCGCGCGCCCCGATCCGATGGTAGCAAGCCGGGACGGCCGCGAGGCCGGGCGGGCATGGCATCATTGCCCCATGCCGAACGAAGGAAGATGGATGGCCATGGTCGATCCGACGAGCCGCGCGCGGCGCGGCGTCCTCGCGGGCGCGTGCGGAATCGCGCTCCTGGCCGCGTGGCCGGCGTTCGCATCCGGCCAGGCGCGGCTGCAGGTCTGGAAGTCGCCGACCTGCGGATGCTGCGGCGACTGGATCGCTCACATGCGGCAGGCCGGCTTCACGGTCGAGGTCCACGATACCGGCAATGCCGCCGCGCGCGCCCGGCTAGGCCTGCCCGCGCGCTACGGCTCCTGCCACACGGCGCTCATCGACGGCTACGTCGTCGAGGGCCACGTCCCGGCGGACGACGTTGCCCGGCTGCTGCGCGAGCGGCCGAAGGCGCTGGGCCTCGCGGTCCCCGGCATGCCGATCGGTTCGCCGGGCATGGACGGGCCGGAATACGGGGGCCGGAAGGATCCCTACGACACCTTGCTCGTCGAGCTCGACGGCGGGCACCGGGTGTTCGCCGCCCATCGCTGAGCCGGTCGCCCCGGGCCGGAGCCGAGTTGGACTACCTCGCCTGGAAGACGCTCCATGTGGCGATGGTCGTCGCGAGCGTCGCCGGCTTCCTGGTTCGATTCGGCTTGCGCCTGGTCGCGCCGGACGTCCTGAAGTCACGCGTCGCCCGGATCCTGCCGCACCTCGTCGACACCCTGCTGCTGGTGAGCGCGATCGCGATGGTGCTGGCCGCATGGCCCGGCGTTCCGGGCTGGATCCGCGCCAAGATCGCCGGCCTGGTCGTCTACATCGTCGCCGGGAGCTTCGCGCTCAAGCGCGCCCGCCGGCCGGCGGCCATCGCGCTGGCCTTCGTCGTGGCGATGGCGGCGGTCGCGTATATCGTCGCGACCGCCTTCACGAAGGACCCGTGGTGGTTCGTCCCCTGAGCGGCGCTCGCTAGCGGTCGCCCTGCACGCCCAGCCGACCGCCGGCGGGAAGGGGCGGGTGGCGGGGCGCGCATACAATCCGCTGGATGTCCGCCGCCCCTCCAGGATCCGGGTCGCCGCGGCGCCCGGGCGCGGCGCCGGGGCCGCCCGGCCGGCCTGCCAGCGCCCTGCCGGTGCTCGCCGCCGGCGTGGTCGCCGCGATGCATGTCGGCAAGCTGCCGCCGGCGCTTCCCGAGATTCGGGAATCCCTGCAGATGGAGCTGGTCGCCGCGGGCTTTCTCGTCGCGCTCTTCCAGCTCGGGAGCGCCCTGGTCGGGATCATGGGGGGCGCGCTGGCCGACCGCTTCGGGCCGCGGCGCGCCCAGGCATGCGGGCTCGTCCTGCTCGGCGTGGCGAGCATCGCGGGCGCCGGCGCCGGCTCGCCCACGGCCGCGCTCGCCTGGCGCTGCGTGGAGAGCGTGGCCTTCATCATGAGCGTCCTGCCGGGGCCCTCGCTCATCGGGCGAATGGTCGATCCCCGTGCCATGAGCCGCTGGATGGGCCTGTGGGGCGCCTACATGCCGGTCGGATTCGCATTGGCGCTCGCCGCCATGCCATGGCTGCTCGCCGCATGGGGCTGGCGGGGAAGCTGGGTGGCGGTGGGGCTGGCATGCCTCGCCTGCGCGGGATGGATCCTGCTCCGGGTACCCCCCGACGGCGGGCGGTCCTCGCCGGCGTCCGCCCTCGGGCCGCTCATCCGGCAGACGATCCGGCGGCCCGGCCCCTGGCTGCTGTCGCTGTGCTTCGGCTTCTATGCCGGGCAGTTCATCGCGATCTTCGGCTTCCTGCCGACCATCTACGAAGAGGCCGGGATCGAGCCCGGCATGATCGGCGTCCTGACCGCGGTGGCCGTGGCGGTCAATGCGCTCGGCAACATCGCCGCGGGCCGCCTGCTGCATCGGGGCGCTTCCGCGCCCGTCGTCATCGCGACGGCATCGACCGTGATGCTCGCCTGCGAATGGCTCGCCTTCGGCTCGGAGCTCGCCTTCGGCTGGCGATACGGCGCGGTGGCGGTGCTGAGCCTCGTGGGCGGCGCGATTCCCGGCACGCTGTTCGCCTGCATGCCGCGCCAGGCGCCCGGGCCGCAGGTGGTCGCCACCACGGTGGGGCTCGTGCAGCAGGGAGCGGGGATGGGCCAGCTGCTGCTCCCGCCGCTGGTGGCCTGGGTGGCGGCCGCGAGCGGCGGCTGGACCCTGACCTGGCTCGTCACCGGCGCCTTCGCCGTCGCCGTGCTCGTCATCGCCGGGCTGCTCGCCCTGCACGAGCGGGGCGAACGCGAGCCGAACGTCGCACCCTAGCCGAGCAGGCGGCGGGCCTTCTCGCGGGCCGCCTCGTCGGTCTGCGCGCCCGGGGGCGGGGCATCGGCCGGCGCCTCGGCCTCGGCGGGCGGCGCGGCGGGCGATCGGCCGGCGAGCCGCTGGCGGCGCTGGATCGCCCACCAGGCGCCGGCGCCCGCCGCGAGCAGGGCGAACGGACCGGCCCAGAGCGGCCAGGTCGTTTCCTTCAGCGGCGGCCTGAAGAGCACGAAGTCGCCGTAGCGCGCGACGAGGAAGGCCTTGATCTCCTCGTCCGTCTTGCCGCTCGCCATCTGCTGGCGGACCTCCTCGCGCAGGTCGCCGGCGAGCTCGGCCGAGGAGTCGGCGAGCGACTGGTTCTGGCAGACGAGGCAGCGCAGCTCCTCGGCGAGCGCCTTGTAGCGGTCCTCGTCGATCGGCTGGGGTGCGGTGTTCTCGCTCATCGATCGCGCCTCAGGCGTCCGGCTCGGCCTCGAGCTGGCGCACGAGCGGCATCAGGGTGTCGCGGATGATCTCCGGCGAGAAGGGCCCGGTCTGCTTGAAGCGGATGATCCCGCGCTTGTCCACGAGGAAGCTCTCCGGTGCGCCGTAAACGCCGTAGTCGATCACGGTCCGCCCGGGGCGATCGCTGATCACGATCGTATAGGGGTTGCCGAGCTTCTCGAGCCAGCGGGCCGAGGCCGCGGGATCGTCCTTCCAGGCGAGTCCGACCAGGGGCAGCCTGCCCTCGCGCGCGATCTCGTTGAAGAGCGGATGCTCGACCTGGCAGGCCGCGCACCAGGAACCCCAGACGTTGAGGAGCCACACCTTGCCGCGCATCGCGTCCGGACCCCAGGTCCGGCCCTCCTCGCCCAGCACCGGCAGCGAGAAGGCGGGCGCCGGCTTGCCGATCAGGGGGGAGGGGATGTTGCGCGGATCGTTCGACAGCCCCTTGTAGAGGAAGGCGCCGATGGCGGCGAACACCAGCAGCGGGATGACGAATCGAAGGCTTCGCATCTCGTCGCGACCTCAGGCCCGGGCGCCGGCCACGGTGTCGGCCTCGCGCTGCGCGACACGGCGGCGATAGCGCCGGTCGGCCACGGCGAGGAAGCCGCCACCGGCCATCATGAGGCAGCCGAGCCAGATCCAGTTCACGAAGGGCTTGACATGCGCGCGGATCGCCCAGACGCGGCCGCCCAGCGGCTCGCCCATCGAGAGGTAGATGTCGCGCAGCAGGCTGCGGTCGATCGCGGCTTCCGTCATGGGCTGGCCGCTCGCGCGGTACACGCGCTTCTCGGGATGCAGCTCGGCGACGAGCCGGCCGGAGGCGTCGCGCACCTCGAAGTGCCCGCGGTCCGCGTCGTAGTTCGGGCCGGTGACCCGGTCGAGCCCGGTGAAGGTGAAGCGGTAGTCGCCGAGCTCGATCGTGTGCCCGACCTCGGCGCGCAGCTCGGTCCCGATCTCGTAGCTCTTCACGAGCGTGACCCCGAGCACGAAGACCGCCACCCCGAGGTGGGCGAGATGCATTCCCCAGACGCTCGGCGGCTGCATCCGCGCCCGGCTCGCCGCATGGCGCGGCGAGAATGACCGCCCGGGCGTGCGCAGGCTCTCGAGCACCGCCATCGCGACCCCGGCAGCGATCCAGGTCCCGAAGCCGAGACCCAGGCTCGTGAGCGGGCGCCAGGCGGGACCGTCGATGCCGGCCATCGCCGCCACCGCGGGCGCGAGCAGCGACACGAGCACGCTCACGGCGAACGCCCAGCGCAGGCGGCTCGCGAGATCCGGCAGCTCGGTGCGCTTCCAGCGCGCCAGCGGGCCCACCGCGATCAGGAAGAGCGCGGGCGCCATGACCGGAACGAACACCGCCTCGAAGTACGGCGGTCCGACGCTGATCTTGCCGAGCCCGAGCGTATCCAGCACCAGCGGGTACAGCGTGCCCAGCATGACCGCCGCCGTTGCCACGACCAGCAGGATGTTGTTCGCGAGGAGCATGGATTCGCGCGAGACCGGCCCGAAGGGATTGCCGGCGCCGATCTGCGGCGCCCGCCATGCGAAGAGCAGGAGCGAGCCGCCGACCACGATCGCGAGGAACATCAGGATGAACACCCCGCGCGCCGGATCGGTGGCGAAGGCGTGCACCGAGGTGAGCACGCCCGAGCGGACCAGGAAGGTGCCCATCAGGCTGAGGCTGAAGCCGAGGATCGCCAGCAGCACCGTCCAGCT
>CAZDYQ010000009.1:0-53684 GCA_964509685.1 uncultured Burkholderiaceae bacterium | reverse complement strand
TGCATCGCGCCCAGCATCAGCGCGGTGGCGAGGATCTGGCTCGTCGCGCCGGCCACCAGCCAGCCGGCGAATACGGGGTCGGGCGCCGGCAGCGGGCCACCCGCGAACGCGAAGACCAGCGCGAGCAGGACGAGCCCGAAGGGCATGCCGAAGAGGAAGCGCACGTGCGTCGCCCCGACCGTGCCGAGACGGCCGGACAGGTCGCGCTGCATCGCGTTGCGCGCGGTCTGGGCCGCCGCCGCGCCGATGGTGAGCAGGATCCAGAGCCAGGGCGGCGCGAGCGGCGCCTCAGGCATCCGGCGCCCAGCGCCTGACGGCGGCGGTGTCGGATTCGCGCGCCTCGACCCAGTGCTCGCCGCGAGAGGTCCGCTCCTTCTTCCA
Source organism: uncultured Burkholderiaceae bacterium (assembly GCA_964509685.1). Lineage (GTDB taxonomy): Bacteria > Pseudomonadota > Gammaproteobacteria > Burkholderiales > Burkholderiaceae_E > JAMLIN01. Next base: position 53,303 of record CAZDYQ010000009.1, on the reverse strand, counting down.
GAACGGCGCGCGGGTCTTGAGGTAGTCCATGATGAACTCGCAGGCGGCGAAGGCGTCGCCCCGGTGGCGCGACAGCACCGCCACGAGGACGATCTGGTCGCCCGGACGCAGCTCGCCGATGCGATGAACGACGAGCCCGGCCTCGATCGACCAGCGCCCGGCGGCCTCGCGCCCGATCGCGGCAAGGGAGGCCTCGGTCATGCCCGGGTAGTGCTCCAGCGTCATGGCTTCGAGCGTGGCGCCGCCGCTCGAGGCACGGACCGTCCCGACGAAGCTCGCGACCGCGCCGACCTCGCCGCGGCCGGCGCGCAGGCGCGCGATCTCGGCCCCGATGTCGAAGTCCTCGTGCTGGACCCGGACCTCCACCGCCGGGGCGGCGGGTGCGCCCGTCGCGCCCATCGACTCAGCCCCCGGTGACCGGCGGGAAGAACGCGACCTCGGCGCCGTCCCGCAGGGGCGTCGCGGCGTCGGCGAGCACCCGGTCGACCGCCACCTGGACGTTGCGTCCCTCCCCCAGCGCTTCGCCCCAGGCGGCGCCCCGGCCGCCGAGCCAGGCGCGCAGCTCGCCGGCGCTGGAGATGCCGCCGGGCAGGCTCACTTCCTCGCGCGCGAGGCCGAGCGCCTCCTTCAGGGCGGCGAAGTAGAGGATCGTGATGTTCATGGCCGTACCTCCGCACTCAGGCCAGCAGCGAATCGAACGGCAGGAAACGCACGGTGTCGCCCCGGCGTATCTCGCCCCCCGGTGGATTGTCCACCAGTCCATCGGCCCAGGCCGTGGATGTCAGCACCGCCGAGCCCTGGTTCGGGAAGAGGTCCAGGCCGCCGTCGCCATTTATTCGCACGCGCAGGAACTCGCGCCGGCGGTCGGGTCGCGGCCAGTCGAAGTCCGCCCGCATCGGCAGGGCCGCGGGTGCGACCCGCTCCACCCCCTGCAGCCTCAGCAGGAACGGCCGCACGAAGAGCAGGAAGGTGACGAAGCTCGAGACCGGATTGCCCGGCAGGCCGATGAAGTGCGCATGGCGGTCGGTGCCGTCGCGCACCCGGCCATAGGCGAGCGGCTTACCCGGCTTGATCGCGACCTGCCACAGCGCCAGCTCGCCCTCGGCCTCCAGCGCGGGGCGGATGTGGTCCTCCTCGCCGACCGACACGCCGCCCGAGGTCACGATGAGGTCGTTGCCGGCGGCCGCCTCGCGCAGGGCGGCGCGCGTGGCCTCGAGCGAATCCGGCACCGTGCCGAGGTCGCTCACCTCGCATCCAAGCGCGCGCAGCATGCCGACCAGGACGTAGCGATTGCTGTTGTAGGTCGCCCCCGGCGGCAGCGGCTCGCCCGGATTGGCGAGCTCGTCGCCGGTGAAGAAACAGGCGACCCGTACGCGGCGGTGGACCGTCACCTCGGCCAGCCCCACCGAGGCCGCCAGCCCGACGGCCTGCGGCCGCAGGCGCTCGCCCGCGCGCAGGATTTCCGCGCCCTCGCGGATGTCCTCGCCGGCGCGCCGGATCCACTGGCCCGGCGCCGGCGCCTCGCGAATCACCACCGTATCGCCGTCGGTCTCGGCCAGCTCCTGCATGACGACCGCGTCCGCGCCCGGCGGGATCAGTCCCCCGGTGAAGATGCGGGCCGCCGTGCCGGGTTGCAGCGGGCCGCCGACATGGCCCGCCGGGATACGCTGCGAGACCGGCAGCCGCGCCCCGGCCGCCGCATCGGCTGCGCGAACCGCATAGCCGTCCATCTGCGTGTTGTCCGCGCGCGGCACGTCGATCGTGGATCGCACGGGACGGGCGAGCACGCGCCCGTGCGCCTCCATGATGGGCACGGTCTCGTGATCCTCGACGGCGGCGGCCTGCGACAGCAGGCGCTCCAGCGCATCGTCAAACGGCAGCAGGGGCGGTCGGGTCATGGTCGTCAAGGTACCCCAGGATGAAGTCGGCGATGGCGGCGGGGTGATCCAGCCCGAGCACCGGCAGGGCGACCGGGAGGTCTTCGTCGCTCGCCACGGCGACGATGAAGGGATCGTGCGGATGCAGCGCCGGGTGTCCGAGCGAGGGTCGGTACACCTCCAGCTTGGGGATGGACGCGTGCTTGAAGCCCTCGACCAGGACGAGGTCGCAGGGCGAGAGCCGGGCGAGCTGCTCCTCGAGCGTCGGTTCGGGCGCCCCGCGAAGCTCGTGCATCAGCGCCCAGCGCATCGACGAGGTGACCAGGACCTCGGTGGCGCCGGCCTCGCGATGGCGCCAGGAGTCCTTGCCCGGGCGGTCGATGTCGAAGCGATGATGGGCGTGCTTGACGAGCGAGACGCGAAGGCCGCGACCGGTGAAATCGGGGATCAGGCGCTCGATCAGGGTGGTCTTGCCCGACCCCGAGTAGCCCGCGATCCCGAAAACCCTCATCTCCCCCTCCGGCGCCGGTCGCTCCTCAGCGCGAGGACGGGCCGCAGCGCGCCGCGATGTAGCGCTTGAGCGCCTTCACGTCGCGGGGCATCCGGGTATAGCGCTGGACGCGCTCCTCGAGCCCCGCGAAGCCCACCGGCGGCTCGGGCTCGAGGCCGGTCGCCTCGCGGATCGCGTCGGCGAACTTCGCCGGCAGTGCCGTCTCGAGGCAGATCATCGGCACGCCCTCCTCGCGGTGCGACTGCGCGACGAACAGCCCGTCGGCCGTGTGCGTGTCGACCAGCACCCCGTGGCGCTCGTGCAGGTCGCGGATCGTGCGCATCCGGTCGGCGTGCGTGCTGCGCCCCGAGGCGAAACCGAAGCCCGCGACCGCCGAGAATGCCTCGGTGCCGCCGATGTCGAAGCCGCCCTCGGCATCGAGCCGTCCCCACAGCTCGAGGAGCTTCTGCGGATCGCGCCCCACCAGGTCGAACACGAAGCGCTCGAAGTTGGACGCCTTGCTGATGTCCATCGAGGGGCTGCTGGTGGAGTACGTCTCGGCCGCGCTGCGCACGCGATAGCGGCCGGTGCGGAAGAATTCGTCGAGGACGTCGTTCTCGTTGGTGGCCACCACCAGCCGGGCGATCGGCAGGCCCATCATGCGCGCGATGTGGCCGGCGAGCACGTTGCCGAAGTTGCCCGAGGGCACGCAGAACGACACCGGCCGTTCGCCCTCGGCGACGGCGAGCCAGGCCTTGAAGTAATAGACCACCTGCGCCGCCACCCGGGCCCAGTTGATCGAGTTGACGGTGCCGATCGAGTAGCGCCGCTTGAACTCCAGGTCGGCGGACACCGCCTTCACCAGGTCCTGGCAGTCGTCGAAGACCCCGTCGATCGCGATGTTGAAGATGTTCTCGTCGGTGAGCGAGTACATCTGGGCGCGCTGGAAGGCGCTCATGCGCCCGTCGGGCGAGAGCATGAAGACGCGCACGCCCCGCTTGCCGCGCATCGCGTACTCGGCCGCGCTGCCGGTGTCGCCCGACGTGGCGCCCAGGATGTTGAGCTCCCTGCCCTCGCGCCCGAGCTGGTACTCGAACAGGTTGCCCAGCAGCTGCATCGCCAGGTCCTTGAAGGCGAGCGTGGGGCCGTTCGACAGGCGCAGCAGGAAGAGGCCCGGCTCCAGGCGCTGGACCGGGGTGATCTCCGGCGAGCCGAACACCTCGGGCGTGTAGGTGCGGTCCACGATGTCGCGAAGCGCCTGCGGATCGATGTCGCCGACGTAGCGCGACAGGATCTCGAAGGCGAGCGACGGATAGTCGAGCTCGCGCCAGCCGGCGAGCGTTGCCGCGTCGATGCGCGGATAGCTCTGCGGCACCACCAGCCCGCCGTCGGGCGCGAGGCCGCCGAGCAGGATCTCGGAGAAGCCGGCGGGCGGCATCCCGCCGCGGGTCGAGACGTACTGCATCGTCAGTCCAGTTCCTCGCGACGAATCCGGACGACCTCGCCCAGCACGGTCGGCATCGCCTGGATCGCCTCGATGGCGGAGACGATCCGGCTTTCCTCCGACACGTGGGTGAGCAGGATGACGTCGGTCTGTCCGTCGTCCTCCGAAAGCTTCTGCAGGGCCGCGTCGATCGAGATGCCGGCATCGGCGAGATGGCCGGTGATGCGCGCGAGCACCCCGGGCTGGTCCGCCACCCGGATGCGCAGGTAGGCGGCGCTGCGGGCCTGCTCGATCGGCAGGATCGGCACGTCCGCCAGTGCATCGGGCTGGAATGCCAGGTGCGGCACGCGGTTGTAGGGATCGACCGTGATCATCCGGGCGACGTCCACCAGGTCGGCGATGACCGCGCTCGCCGTGGGTTCGGCGCCGGCGCCCTGGCCGTAGTAGATGGTGTCGCCCACGGCGTCGCCGCGGACCCAGACCGCGTTCATCGCGCCCTCGACGTTCGCGAGCAGGCGCCGCTCGGGAACGAGGGTGGGATGGACCCGCAGTTCGATCCCGGCCGGCCCGCCCTCCTGCGGATCGCGCCGCGTGGCGATGCCGAGCAGCTTGATCCGGTAGCCGAGCTGGCCGGCGTAGCGGACGTCGCAGTTGTTGAGCTTGCTGATGCCCTCGACATGGCACTTGTCGTACTGGATCGGCACGCCGAAGGCGAGCGACGCGAGCAGCGTGATCTTGTGGGCGGCATCGACGCCCTCGACGTCGAACGTCGGGTCGGCCTCGGCATAGCCGAGCGCCTGCGCCTGGGCGAGCGCCTCCTCGAAGCCGATGCCCTTGTCGCGCATCTCGCTCAGGACGAAGTTCGTCGTGCCGTTGATGATTCCGGCGACGCGCTGGATCCGGTTGGCGGCAAGCCCTTCGCGGATCGCCTTGATGATCGGGATGCCGCCGGCGACGGCGGCCTCGAACGCGACCATCACGCCCTGCTTCGAGGCCTCCGCGAAGATGCGGTTGCCGTGGACGGCGAGCATCGCCTTGTTCGCGGTGACCACGTGCTTGCCGTTGGCGATCGCCGCGAGCACGAGGTCCTTGGCGACCGTGTAGCCACCGATCAGCTCGATGACAACGTCGATGTCGGGATCGGAGACGATCTCCGCCGCGTCGGCGCAGACCCGGGCCTGGTCGCCCACGATCTCGCGGGCGCGCTCCACGTCGAGGTCCGCCACCCGCGTGATCGCGATGCTGCGCCCCGCGCGCCGGGTGATCTCCTCGCGGTTGCGCGCGAGCACCTCGAAGGTGCCGCGACCTATCGTGCCGATACCCAACAGGCCCACCCGGACCGGACCGAACTTTTCCAAGATACTCTCCCGTTGGCCGGCCCCGCAGGCTCGGGCCGGATCATCCGAACGCTCAGGCCGCCCGCGGCCTGACGAGGCCGTCGCGGCGGAAGGTCTCGCGAATGCCCCGCAGGGCCTGCCGGATCCGCTGCTCGTTCTCGATCAGCGCGAAGCGCACATGGGTGTCGCCGTAGTCGCCGAAGCCGATGCCGGGCGAAACGGCGACCTTGGCCTCGTTCAGCAGCTTCTTCGAGAACTCGAGCGATCCCATGGGCTTGTAGGGATCGGGGATCTCGGCCCAGATGTACATCGAGGCCCTGGGCAGGTCCACCTGCCAGCCGATGTCGGACAGGCCGCGATAGAGCACGTCGCGCCGCTTCTGGTACTTGACCCGGACCTGCTCGACGCAGTCCTGCGGGCCTTCCAGGGCCGCGATGGCCGCCACCTGCACCGGCGTGAACATGCCGTAGTCGTGGTAGCTCTTGATGCGGGCGAGCGCGTTGACGAGCTCGCTGTTGCCGACCATGAAGCCGACGCGCCAGCCCGCCATGTTGTAGCTCTTGCTCATGGTGAAGAACTCGACCGCGACGTCGCGCGCGCCGGGCACCTGCATGATCGACGGCGCCTTGTAGCCGTCGAAGACGATGTCGGCATAGGCGAGGTCGTGCACCACCAGGATGTCGTGCGCACGCGCGAGCTTCACCACCCGCTCGAAGAACGACAGCTCGACGCACATGGCCGTGGGGTTGCTCGGGAAGCCGAGGATCATCATCTTCGGCTTGGGGATCGACTCGCGGATCGCCCGCTCGAGCTCCTCGAAGAAGTCGGTCCCGGCGGTCATGCGCACCGAGCGGATGTCGGCGCCGGCGATCACCGCGCCGTAGATATGGATCGGGTAGCTGGGGTTGGGCACCAGGACCGTGTCGCCCCGGTCGAGCGTCGCCAGCATCAGGTGGGCGAGCCCCTCCTTCGAGCCGATCGTCGCGATGGCCTCGGTGTCGGGATCGATGTCGACGTCGTAGCGACGCTTGTACCAGTCGGCGATTGCCTTGCGCAGCCGCGGAATGCCGCGCGAGACGGAGTACCCATGGGTGTTGGGGCGATGCGCCGCCTCCGCGAGCTTCTCGACGATGTGGGCGGGCGTTGCGCCGTCGGGGTTGCCCATGCTCATGTCGATGATGTCCTCGCCGCGCCGGCGGGCGGCCATCTTGAGCTCGCCGGTGATGTTGAAGACGTAGGGCGGAAGGCGGCTTATGCGAGAAAATTCCCGCGACGACTCCATGGAATGGACTCCTGTCGGCAATTGCCGGATGTTTCGGGTGTGGCCTCGCGGTCGCTTTCCGGGCAGCATCCGGGTCTGGCGCGAGGGAATGGCGCACCGCAGCGCACCATATTGGTATCGTAGCAGTTTCACATGCCCGGCGGCCCTGGAACTCCGATGAAACTGCATGCCGACAGGCTTCCGCCCCTGAACACCGTGACGGCCTACGGGGACGACTACGTCGAGATCAACCGCGAGCGCCACCAGGCGCCGCTGCGCCTCATGCCCGAGGGCAGCGTCGAGCGATGGGACGTCGGCGGGTTCGACCAGCTGTCCCCTGCCGACATCGCCGCCCTGCTGGAGCTCGGCCCCGAGCTGGTCCTGATCGGCACGGGCGAACGCCAGCGTTTCCTGCACCCGAGCCTGACCGCGCCCCTGGCCCAGGCCCACGTGGGCTTCGAGACGATGTCCAGCCATGCCGCCTGCCGCACCTACAACATCCTCATGAGCGAGGGCCGACGAGCCCTGCTCGCCCTGCTGCCCGGGTGAAGCCGGCCGCACCGCCGGCCGCGGCGCCGCGCTGTGCTATCGTCCCCGAACCCGGGCCCCGCGCCAGATTCCGTCATCCAGGAGCCTCCATTGCCCGTCGCAGTTGGCCAGTCCGTTCCCGAGTTCCGAGCCGAATCGACTGCAGGCCCGGTGAGTCTCTCCGACTTCGCCGGCCGCCACCTGGTGCTCTACTTCTATCCCAAGGACAACACCCCGGGCTGCACCGCCGAATCGATGGACTTCCGCGACCGCCACGACGAGTTCGTGGCCGCGGGCGCGAGCATCCTCGGCGTGTCCCGTGACAGCATCCGGTCGCACCAGGGCTTCAAGACGAAGCTGGACCTGCCCTTCGAGCTGGTGTCGGACGCCGACGAAAGCCTCTGCAACCTGTTCGGCGTGATCAGGCTGAAGAACATGTACGGCAGGCAGGTGCGGGGTATCGAGCGCTCGACCTTCCTGATCGGCCCCACCGGCATCCTGCTGCGCGAATGGCGCGGCCTGAAGGTCCCGGGCCACGTCGAAGAGGTCCTGGCGGCGCTGCGGGAAGGCTGAACCCATGCCGCTGCCGAAACCGCCGGCCCGCCCGGCCACCATCCTGGAGCTGGATGAACAGACCCTGAGGCGCGTTCGCCGCAAGTCGAGCGAGATCGTGAAGGCGGCCGCCGGGAAATCGGCCGACGCCCCCGCGGCGCCGCAGCCCGAGCCGCTCGTGGCGGGCGACGAGACCACCGCCGTGCTCGAGCGCGCGCCGGCCGCGCGCCGCGACGCGGTGGCGCCCGCCGACGCGCCACGGGCGGAAGAGCGCGCCTCGCGTCGGCCGGCCGTCCTGATGCCGCCGCGCCCGGCGCCCGCGCCCGCCGAGCCCAGGCCGGGTCCCCGCCGGCGGCGCGATTCCGCCGGCCGCATCCTGTTCGTGCTCGACACCAATGTGCTGATGCACGACCCGACCTGCCTGTTCCGCTTCGCCGAGCACGACATCTACCTCCCGATGATGACGCTCGAGGAGCTCGATGCGCACAAGCGGGGAATGTCGGAGGTGGCACGCAACGTGCGCCAGGCGAGCCGGGCGCTGGATGCGCTCATCGCCGCGAGCGACGCCCGCATCGAGGACGGGATCCCGCTCTCGTCGCTCGGGCACACCGAGGCTCGCGGCCGGCTGTTCTTCCAGACGCAGGCCCTCGAGGCCCGGCTGCCCGAGAGCCTGCCGATCGGCAAGGCCGACAACCACATCCTCGGCGTCATCGCGGAACTCGAGCGTCGCCATCCCGAGCGCGAGATCGTGCTGGTGTCCAAGGACATCAACATGCGCATCAAGGCCAGCACGCTCGGGCTGGCCGCCGAGGACTACTTCAACGACCAGGTGCTCGAGGATGCCGACCTGCTCTACACGGGCATGCTCGAGCTGCCGGCCGACTTCTGGGACCGGCATGGCCGCAAGATGGAGTCCTGGCAGAAGGACGGCTTCACCTACTACCGCGTCAGCGGGCCGATGGTGCGGCAGATGTCCGTCAACCAGTTCGTCTGGTACGAGGGCGAGATGCCGCTGCTCGCGCGCGTGCGTTCGATCAACGGCGACGAGGCGGTGCTGCAGACCCTGCGCGACTTCACGCATGCGCGCAACGCCGTCTGGGGCATCACCGCCCGGAACCGCGAGCAGAACTTCGCGCTGAACCTGCTGCTCGATCCCGAGATCGACTTCGTCACGCTGCTCGGCCAGGCCGGCACCGGCAAGACCCTGCTCACGCTGGCGGCGGGCCTTGCGCAGGTGCTGGAGACCAAGCGCTTCACCGAGATCATCATGACCCGCGCCACCGTCCCGGTGGGCGAGGACATCGGCTACCTCCCGGGCACCGAGGAAGAGAAGATGCAGCCCTGGATGGGGGCGCTCGAGGACAACCTCGAGGTGCTCAACCAGGGCGACCCGGCCGCCGGCGAATGGGGGCGCAGCGCCACCCAGGACCTGATCCGGTCCCGCATCCGCGTCAAGGCCATGTCCTTCATGCGCGGACGCACCTTCATCAACAAGTTCCTGATCATCGACGAGGCGCAGAACCTCACGCCCAAGCAGATGAAGACGCTCATCACGCGGGCGGGCCCCGGGACGAAGGTCGTGTGCCTCGGCAACATCGCCCAGATCGACACGCCCTACCTTACCGAGGGCTCCTCGGGCCTGAGCTTCGTGGTCGAGCGGTTCCGCAACTGGGCGCACGCCGGGCACATCACCCTGCAGCGGGGCGAGCGCTCGCGGCTGGCCGACTTCGCGACCGAGGCGCTCTAGACGCGACCGGCTAGTGATCGCGGGTGAAGTTCTCGAAGCGCGTGTGCTCGCCCACGAAGGTGAGCCGGACGGTGCCGATGGGGCCGTTGCGCTGCTTGCCGATGATGATCTCGGCCGTCCCCTTGTCGGGTGAATCGGGGTTGTAGACCTCGTCGCGGTAGATGAACAGGATGACGTCGGCATCCTGCTCGATCGCGCCCGACTCGCGCAGGTCGGACATGACGGGGCGCTTGTTCGGCCGCTGCTCGAGCGAGCGGTTGAGCTGCGAGAGCGCGATCACGGGGCAGTTGAGTTCCTTCGCGAGCGCCTTCAGGCTGCGCGAGATCTCGGAGATCTCGGTGGCGCGGTTCTCGCCGCTGGACGTCGAGCTCATGAGCTGCAGGTAGTCCACGATCACCAGGCCGAGCTTCGAGCACTGCCGCGCCAGCCGCCGGGCGCGCGACCGCAGCTCGAGCGGGCTCAGGGCGGGTGTCTCGTCGATGAAGAGCTGGGCATCCTGCATCTTCTCGATCGCCATCGTCAGGCGGGGCCAGTCGTCGTCGTGCAGCCGTCCCGTGCGCAGCCGCTGCTGGTTGAGGCGCCCGACGGAACAGAGCATGCGCTGCGCGAGCTGCGTGGCGCCCATCTCCATGCTGAACACCGCGACCGGCCACTGGAGGTTGACCGCGACATGCTCCCCGATGTTGAGCGAGAAGGCGGTCTTGCCCATCGACGGGCGCCCCGCCACGATGACGAGGTCGCCCGGCTGCAGCCCGGAGGTCATCTCGTCGAGGTCCACGAAGCCGGTGGCCAGCCCCGTGATGCCGCTGGGATCGTTGCGGCTGTAGAGCTCGTCGATCCGTTCCACCACCTGGGTGAGGAGCGGCGTGAGGCCTTGGAAGCCACCCGAACCCCGGCTGCGGTCCTCCGAAATGGCGAGGATCCGGGCCTCCGCCTCGTCGAGAAGCTGCCGGGTGTCGCGCCCGTCCGGATTGAGCGCGGCCCCGGCGATGTCGTCGGCGGTGCTGATCAGCCGGCGCAACAGGGCGCGGTCGCGAACGATCTCGCCGTAACGGCGGATGTTGGCGGCCGACGGGGTTTCCTGGGCGAGCGAGTTGAGATACACGAGTCCGCCCGCGATCTCCTCGGCCTTGCCCGCGTTCTGCAGGGCCTCCCACACCGTGACCACGTCGGCGGGGTGGTTCCGGTCGATCAGGCGCTGCACCTGCTGCCAGATCAGCCGGTGCTCGTAGCGATAGAAGTCGTCCTCCCGGACGATGTCGGCGATCTTGTCGAAGGCGCCGTTGTCGAGCAGCAGGCCGCCGATCACCGCCTGTTCCGCCTCGATCGAGTGCGGAGGCACCCGCAGCGACAGGACCTCGGCATCCGGCTTGGCCGGAGACGATTCGGGCATCTTGGGCAGGGGTTCGGACACGGCTCTCGACTGCTGGAAGGTGGTCGGTCGGGGCCCCCTAGTTTAAGGCGGGCCGGACCCCGGGTCATCCGGTCAGGCGGACGTGACGACCGCGACGGAACCGGGAACGAAAACACGAAGGGAGCGCTTCGCGCTCCCTTCGTGCATTGGCGCCGTAGCGGGGATCAGCTGTGGTCGCCGAGCACCGACACGTTGATCTCGGTCTCGACATCGACGTGCGGAGCGACCAGCACCTTGTACTCGCCGATCGCCTTGATCGGGCCGTCGGGCATGCGGATCATCGCGCGGGGAACGTCGAAGCCGTCGCGCTCCAGCGCGTCCGCGATCAGGGCCGGGGTGACCGATCCGAACAGGCGGCCGTCCACGCCGGCGCGCTCCGTGATCTGTACGGTGTGGCCCGACAGCCGGTCCGCCAGCGCCCGGGCAGCGGCGAGCTTGTCGGCCTGCGCCTTCTCGAGCTCCGCGCGACGCGCCTCGAACTCCTTGATCGCCTTCTCGGTGGCGCGGCTCGCCTTGCCCTGGGGAATCAGGTAGTTGCGCGCATAGCCGTCGCGGACATTGACGACATCGCCGAGCTGGCCGAGATTGACCACCTTTTCGAGCAGGATCACTTGCATGTCTGTTCCCCGGGTCAGTGGTTGTCGGTGAACGGCAGCAGCGCGAGGAAGCGCGCGCGCTTGATCGCCTCGGACAGCTGGCGCTGGTACCGGGCCGACGTGCCGGTCAGGCGCGCCGGGATGATCTTGCCCGTCTCGGTGATGAAGTCCTTCAGGACGTCGATGTCCTTGTAGTCGATCCACTCGACCTTCTCGACCGTGAACCGGCAGAACTTCTTGCGCTTGAACAGCGCGGTCTGGGTCTTGCGACGGGGCTTGCGGTCCTTGCTGCCACGACGGCTGGTTGCCATGGGGTTACCTCAATCTGTATGAATCGTTCGAAATTCGGTGACGTGCAGTACGAGCACGGGGCTGTTCCGATGCCGCGTCGCCAGGAAGCCCGCCAGCTGGAGCCTCGCGCCCGGCTCGATCGTCGCGAAGCGGTGCGCATTGTCGCCGACCACCACGAGCTCGACCGGGAACTCGACCCGTCGCGGGCGTCCCGCCTCGACCTGCTCCGATTCGTGCCGCGCGCTCGCGGAGAGGATCGGAACGCCTGCCGGGGTGTAGCGAAGGCCCTGCGAGGCTTCCAGCACCGCGCCGAGCACGACCCGGTTGGAAGCGGGCTTCGCGACCGTCGGCGCGGCCACGGCGGGCCTGCCTTACGACTGCGTCTCGGTGGCCGCCTTGCGGGCCTCTTCCTTCTGGAGCTGCTTCCACATGGGCGACGGCCCCGTCTCGGCCTTGCGCATCGACACCGTGAGGTGGCGCATGACGGCGTCGTTGAAGCGGAACGCGGTCTCGAGCTCCTCGAGCGCCGCGGGGCTGCACTCGACGTTCATCAGGACGTAGTGCGCCTTGGCGACCTTCTGGATCGGGTAGGCGAGCTGTCGCCGGCCCCAGTCCTCGATGCGGTGCACCTTGCCTTCCTGGGATTCGACGAGCGTCTTGTAGCGCTCGATCATGGCACCGACCTGCTCGCTCTGGTCGGGGTGCACGATGAATACGATTTCGTAGTGACGCATGACTCTCCTTGTGGACTAAAGGCCGGGCCAATGGGCGTCATCGGTTCTTGTTCGACCCGGCAAGGAACCGGAAATTATACTTTGGGCATGTGTTCCTCGCAAGGACGCTCGGCCGGGCGCCGCCGGGCGGGCCCGTGCTGATCGCGCGAATCCTGCGCCTGGCCACCCTTGCCGGCGCGCTGGGGGTGCTCGGGCTCGCCGCGGTGCTGGCGCTGGCCACGCCGCTCGGCTGGCCGGGCGCCCTCGCCTGTTCCATCGGGGTGGTGCCCGCGGGCTTCGCGATCGTCCTCGGCGTGGAGTTCCTCGCTGCCGCCCTGCTCGGCGACCGCCACTGGCGGGGCCTCGTCCGCGCCTGGGCCGGCGAGGTCCTGGCGTCGATGCGCACCTTCCTCCTGGCCGTCCCCTGGCTGGGCGACCGGGAGGTCGCGAGCACCGCGGGGGACCGGCTGCCCGTCGTCCTCGTGCATGGCTATTTCTGCAACCGCGCCGTGTGGCGACCCTTCGCCCGCCGCCTGGCCGAGGCGGGCCACCCGGTGACGGCCGTCAGCCTCGATCCCCCCTTCGGGCCGATCGACGCGCACGCGGCCACGATCGAGACCGCGGTGGCACGGGCCGGCCACGGGCGGGGGCCGGTCGTGCTGGTCGGCCACAGCATGGGAGGCCTCGCGATCCGCGCCTTCCTGCGCCGGGCGGGCAGTGACGGCATCGCGGGCGTCGTCACCCTGGGATCCCCGCACCGCGGCACCCGCATGGCCGCGGTGGGCCGCAGCCCGGCGGCCCGCGAAATGCGTCGCGGCAGCGCCTGGCTCGAGGCACTCGCGGCGCACGAGGCACAGCAACGAGAGGCATCGGGCGATGCCGCTGCACCCCCGCTGTGCATCATCCTTACCCTGAACGACAATATCGTCTATCCGCAGGGCGAACAGGTGCTGCCCGGCGCGCGGGTGCTGCGCCTGGACGGCGTCGGCCACCTGGACCTGGTCTATCGCCCGTCCGTCGGGCGCCTCGTGGAAGCGGAGATCGCCCGCCTGGAGGCGGGCATCACTGCCGCCGGCGCCCGGGCCGCGAACGGCTAGGCGCGGACCGTCGGTTCTCCCGGCACGGGCTTGCGCAGGACCGCGGCAACGCTGTGGGAGATCCCCGAGTGGGCATTGCCTTCCGACAGCACGATGTCGGCATCGCGGCTGGCGAGGATCTCCCAGCCCGGGAAGGCATCGAGCAGCGGGCGCATCCGGTAGAGGTTCTCGGGCACGCCCGGCCCGCCGGTGCGATAGCGCAGCTGCCGTTCGCCGTAGCCCTCGATCAGCAGCACGCCGCCCGGACGGATGGTGCGCTGGAAACCCTCGAACAGGCGCGCCCGCAGGTCCGGCCCGGCGAACTGGATGAAGATGGCGACCACGGCGTCGAAGGCATCCGGCTCGAAGTGCCAGCTTTCGATATCGGCGACGAACAGCTCGAGCTGGACGCCGCGCTCGGCCGCCAGCGCGCGCGCCTTGTCCACGGCCACGGAAGAGATGTCGAACGCGGTGACCTGGAATCCCGCCGAAGCAAGGAAGACGCCGTTGCGCGATTCGCCGTCGGCCACGCACAGCACCCTGCCGCCGGCCGGGAGCAGGCCGTAATGCTCGGCGAGCCAGGCATTCGGCTCGGCCCCGAACAGGAGGCCATCGGCCTCGGAGAACCGACGATCCCAGACCGCGCGTGCATCCTCGAACTCGGCCATCTTCTTCCCCGTCGTGTCGTCATGAACCTGTGGCCCGGGGCGACTAGCGCACGAAGCCCACGGGCCGCGCAAATCGCAGGTCCGGCTTGACCGCATGCTCGCGCTCGAGCTGCTCGAGGAACTCGAGCGGCTGCGCCCGCTCGCCCAGGACCGAGAACTGCCGTTTGACCGCCGCGAAGTCGCCCGGGGTGAGCAGCGACAGGCGCGCAAGGCGGGCGCGGACGGCCGCGTCGAGCGCGTCCGCGTCGCCGTCGAGCGCCTCGGCGACGAACATGCGCTCGCGCTGCCGCGGGTCCAGCGGCAGGAAACGCAGCTTGAACGTGAATCGACGCAGCGCGGCCTCGTCGATGCGATCGAACAGGTTCGTGGTGCAGATGAATACGCCGTCGAAGCGCTCCATCCCCTGGAGCATCTCGTTGACTTCGCTCACCTCGTAGGTGCGCACCGCCCCGCGACGGTCCTGCAGGAAGCTGTCGGCCTCGTCCAGCAGCAGGACGGCGCACTCGCGCGCGGCCTCGTCGAACATGCGCGCCATCTGCTGCTCGGTCTCGCCGACGTACTTGCTCACGAGGTCGGAGGCGCGCCGGACCATGAGGGGCCGTTCGACGCAGCGGGCAATGTGCTCCGCGAGCGCCGTCTTGCCGGTGCCCGGCATGCCGTGGAAGCACAGGGTGGCCCGGGGACGGTCCACCAGGGCGGCCACGATGCGATCGACCGGGAACCGCGACTCGATGTTGAGCAGGCCCGGGTCGTAGCGCGTGACCTGCACCCGGAATCCCTCCTGCGTGGCCGGGACCCCGAGCGCGCGATCGGCCAGGTCGAGCTGGCGCTCGACCAGGGACTCGACCGGCTCGTCCACCCGCTGGCGCGCAAGCCGCGCGAAGCGCGCGGCGGACTGGATCTGCGCCGGCGTGACCATGGGGCGCGCGGCCACCTTGCGCGCGAAGTCGTCATCGACCCCCAGCCCGCCGAGATACTTGCGCGCAATGTTCTCGCGCACGCGCTGCGGCGGCGTGGCCAGCTCGAGGTGGAACTGGAAGCGCCGCCGGTACGCCGGGTCGATCTGGCTGATGGCGTTCGAGATCCAGAGCGTGGGAACCGGATTGAGCTCGAGCGTCTGGTTGACCCAGGCCTTGCCGTTGACCGACCCGGCGCGACGCTCGTCGCCGCCGAACAGCCCCGCCAGCTCCTGGGCGACCGGCGGGAACACGTCCTCGACCTCGTCGAAGAGGATCGCGGCGCGCGCGCGGCCCTTGAGGAACGCCTGCGAGACCTGGAGCGAACGGTAGCGCTCCCGGCCAGACAGGCTGTTGCCGTCGGGGTCGAGGCAGTCCACCTCGTAGAGCTCGAGCCCCGCCAGGCCGCAGACCAGCTTGGCGAACTCGGTCTTGCCCGTTCCGGGCGGACCGTAGAGGAGCACGTTGACGCCCCGCTCCTGGCTCGCGGCCGCCGCCCCCAGCAGGGCGACGAGATAGCGCGCATCGGCCTCGACGTGCGGGAAGTCCTCGAGCGACAGGGTCGATTCGCCGGCCGGGCGGGTGAAGGCCGCCATCATCGAGGACTCGCTGCGGTATTCGGCGGTGAGGACCGCCAGCAGCTTGTCGGACACCCGCATCAGGTCGCCGAGGTCGGTGATCGAGTGCTCCGCGATGGGCGGCTCGATGAGGCCCAGCGAGTCGAGCCGTCCGCCGGCGCGCAAGGCCTCCGCGATCGCCGACGCGTCATGGCCCAGCACCTGCCCGAGCATGCCGTAGGCCTCCTGGGCACTCTGGGCCTTGCAGTCCACCAGGATGGGGCGCAGGTCGCGCTGGTACTTGCACAGCGAGGCGTGCAGCAGGACCGAGCGCGCGGCGTCCGTCAGCCCGAGCACCCCCGAGAGCATGTCGATGTTCTCCACCAGCCGGATCCGCCGTCGCGCGAGCCGCGCGTCGAACTCGGCGATCGTCGCCTGGAATACGCCCAGGAGCTCCTTGGCGTGGAGCTTCACGAACTCGTCGAGGTAGTAGTAGATCGACACGTCGTCGTAGAGGCCGTTCCAGCCGCCGAAGCGCGACATCAGCTCGTCGAGCGAGACCTTGCCGACGCCCTCCCAGGCCGGCAGGTCGCTGCAGCGTCTCCCGAGGAAATCGCGCAGGCGCGCGAGCACGGGCTCGGGCCACACGAAATAGCGACCGGCGAGCACGACGACGTTGTTGATGTCCCGGCGCAGGTTGAACCTGGGCCCGAGGGACAGCAATGCCTGCAGCGCGAACCGCGCGCTCAGCATCTCGAGGGGCCCTGCCTCGTCCCAGGCCGACGTACGGTAGTAGCGCTCGCCCGTCGTGCGGCGGTTCGCGACAGGCTTGCTGGCAGGTCTCGACTTCATGGACTGGCTGCGCCCGCGGTACGTCCATTCGAGTTTACTCGCGGCACGAGCCGCCGGGCGAGATCGCCGTCGCGGTGCGTCGGGTGACGGGCCGCCCATTCGATCGCCGCCGGTCCCCCGAAAATCTCCACTCGCGATCGCGCGCGGGTGATGCCGGTATAGAGGCTCTCGCGGGTCGCCAGGGGATGGCCCGCCGGCGCCGGGACGAGGAGCACCGTGTCGAATTCCGAGCCCTGGGACTGGTGGATGGTGAGCGCCCAGGCATCGTCGCACGCCGGCATCTGGAGCACCGGAATGGCCGAGACCTCGCGGCCCCGGTCGAAGACCGCCACGAGCTGGCCGTCCACGGCAAGGCACACCCCGATCTCGCCGTTGAAAAGCCCGGTCTCCGGCGAATTGCCGCGGACGATCACCAGCCGGCCCGGGTACCACGCGCGCGCGTCGGCGGCGCCCAGCACGCGGCGAGCGATCCCGTCGATCTCGCGGCTCGCGCGGCGCGCCCCGAGCGGCCCTTCCCGCAGGGCGCACAGCAGGCCGAGGCGACCGTAGCCGGCGAGCACGCCGCGCGCGAACGACTCGAGCGCAGCGGCGTCCATGGCGGACGACGCGTCGCGGATCCGGGCCCAGAGCGCGTCGAAGCGCCCTGCCACCTCGCGGGAGACCCGGGCGATCGTCTGCCCCGGCGGTTCGTCGTCCGTCCCGCGCAACACGACCGGGCCGTCGGCGGGCAGCTCGAAACCGTCGCCGACCGTGCCCGCGCGCACCGCATCGGCGAAGGCGACGATCTGGGCGGCATCGCGCTGCCGATAGTTCCGTGTGAGCATCACGCCGCATTCGCCCACCGGCCCCTCGCGCACCTGGCACGCGGAGCCGAAGACCGCGCCCGGCTCGACCGAGGCGAGCTGGTCGCGGTCGCCCGCCAGCACCAGCCGTGCCTGCGGGTCGAGGGCGGCGAGCAGCGCATCGGCCATCTCGAGATCGATCATGGATGCCTCGTCCACGATGACGAGATCGTACGGCAGGCGATCGTCCGGCCCGCGCGCGAAGCCGCGCCCGGGGCCACGCGAACCCAGCAGGCGGTGCAGCGTCAGGCCGCCCCGCACCGGGGCGACGGCCGCGACCCGGCCAGTGCCGGGTGGCGACCCGACCGGCGCCCCGGCAGTCGCCTGCATCGCCTCCGTCGCGCGCGCAGCCGCCTTGCCCGTCGGGGCCGCGACCGCGATCCGCAGTTCCGGCGCCAGGCGGCGGGCGATGTCGATCAACCGGGCCAGCGTGGTCGTCTTGCCGGTGCCGGGGCCGCCCGAGAGCAGGAGCAGTCGTCGGGTCAGGCCGAGCTCGACGGCGCGGCGCTGCATGTCGGGCTCGCCCGCGTCCGCCGGACCGAAGGCGGCATCCAGCGCCGCGGCGATGTGCTGCGCATCGGCGAGCGGCGCGGCCTGCGCATGGCGAAGCAGTGCGGCCGCAAGCCGGGTCTCCGCCGCCCAGAAGCGCTGCGGATACAGCTTGCCGGCATCGAGCACGAGGGGACGGGTGGCGGCAAAGCCTCCCGCGGGTGTCCCGGCCATTTCCGCGGGGACGACGTCCACCACGGGGCTCGAGTCCAGCACGGCAATCTCGCGCCGATCGACATCGATGCAGGCATGCCCTTCGGAGGCCGCCTGCCAGAGCCTGCGACCGATCTCCTCGAGGACCGCGCGGCCCGCGGGATCACCGCCGCCGGCCTCGTGCAGCCGCGCCAGGGTGGCGCCGGCCAGCAGGGCGAGCCAGCTCGCCGGTGCCTCGGCCGCCGGATCGAAGGCGCCGGCGCGGCCACGCGCGGTCCCGCCAGGCGTTTGCGCGTTCATCGCCGTCCTCCCTCCCCCACGCCGGAGAGCTGGGCATCTAGCGCCTCGACCAGCCCGCGCGTCGGCCGGGCGAAATGCACGCCCCTGTCCGCCGTGCCGGTCATTCCGCGGAGGAACGCATAGAAGACGCCGCCGAAATGGCGGTCGTAGTCGTAGTCCGCCCGCCGCGAGCCGAGCAGGCGATGGATCGCGAGGGTATAGAGACAGAACTGCAAGGCATAGCCGTGCCTCGCGATCGAATCGGCGAGGGCCGCTGGCCCGTAGGCGGCATCGTCCGCGCCGAGGCGATTGCTCTTCCAGTCCAGGATCCAGTAGCGGCCGTCCGCCTCGAAGACGAGGTCGATGAACCCGCCGAGATAACCGTGCCAGTCCGCGCTCGAGAGCAGCCGGCCATCGATCGGGAACTCGCCGCGCACGATGTCCACGATGCGACGCGTGCGATCCCGGGCGCCTGCGAATTCGGCGGGCAGCGTGAACTTGAGCTCGCGCATGACGCTGCCATTGTCCAGCGCGCGGAGCGCCAGCGAGGCGCCGCCCGCATCGCGCAGGGGCGTGTCGAGCACGCCGTCCAGCCAGGCGGCTACCGCACCGGCATCGGCGTCGATGCCGTGGCGCCCGAGCACTTCGGCGACCCGGTCCGGGGGCACGGGATGCGCGAGATCCACCGTCTCCAGCACCTCGTGCAGGGCGGTGCCGGCGCGCGCACCCGCGGGGAAAACGTGGCGCACCGGCCGCTCGCCCGGCTCCTGCACTTCGACGGCGGCCGTGCCGGGATCGTCGCCCCCCGGGACCCATTCGTCATGGTCCGGGCGAGGCGCATCGACGGTGGTCGCGGGAAGCGAGAGGCCCGCTTCCTCCGGCCGGATCGCGCGCATGAGCCCCGTGTAGCTGCGCTCTTCCCACGGCGCGGGCACCCGGGCCCGGAACTCGCGCGCGGCGAGCTCGCGAGCCGGCGACATCGCGGGCGCACCCCCGGCCGACTCGCGCAGCGCCTCGCAGTCGAAGGCTGCAATCGCTTCCGGATGGGCGCGCGCCATCGCCTCGATCCGGTCGCGCGGCGCATCCCCGAGCAGCCTGGCAACGGCGCCACCCTTCGACTTCTCCGTCCAGAACAGGTACAGGCGAAGCTCCGCGCGCGTGATGGCGACATACATGAGCCGCATCGCCTCCGAGAGCGCCTCGACCTCCGCCCTTTGTCGCATGCCCTGGAGATCCTCCGGCTCCCCGTCGTGCCGCGGCCCGCACACGAGCACCGCGCGCCAGCCGTCCTCGATCGCCTCGTGCATCTCGACGTCCTCGTCGCTCGCGGTCGAACCCGGCCCACGCCAGCCGAAGGGGATGAAGACGATCGGAAACTCGAGCCCCTTGGACTTGTGCATCGTCAGGATCTGCACGAGGTCGGCGTCGCTCTCCAGCCGCAGCTCCGCCGTCTCGTCGCGCCCCTCGGCCGCGCGCGCGATCCGCTCCGCGAGCGCGCTGCGCGCCAGCATCGCCTCCTCACGCGCCTCGGGCATCGCCCCCAGCAGCTCGAGCAGGTGCATGAGGTTCGTCAGCCGTCGCTCCGCGTCGCGGTCGGCCGCCAGCCGCGACGCGGCAGCGAAGTCGTGGAAGAGCAGGCGCCGCAGCGCGGCGACGGGCCCCACGTGGCGCCAGGCGCTCGCGGCGCTTGCGAAGCGCTCGACCAGCCGGCTCCATTCCAGCGGCTCGCGCACCGCCTGCTCGAGGGTCGGCGCGTCGTATCCGATCGGCGCCGTCAGCAGGGCGGCGCGCATGGCGGAGACGCTGGCCGGATCGGCGACGGCATCGATGATGCGAAGCAGCTCCGCGGCATCGCGCGTGGCGAAGACGCTCTGGCGGCTGATCTCGACCGCCCCGATCCCTCGTTCGCGCAGGGCGCGCTTCACGCGCTCGCCCTCCTCCGCCTTGCGCACCAGCACGGCGATGTCGCGCGCGGTCGGCGCGCGCGTCTTCCCTTCGGGCGAGACGATCTCGCCACGCGCGCCGGAAAGCAGCCCCGCGACCTCGCTCGCCATCGCGGCGAGCGCCGCGGCCTCGATCTCCGGCGCCCTGGACGCTTCCGCAGGGACCTCGACGAGATTCAGCGCCCGCCGGCCGTCGCCGGCCGGCGGCCGCCACTTGCGGCGCGGTCTCGTCCCGGGCTGCGCCTCGACGAAATCGATCTCGTCGAGCGCGAAGACGCCCGGCGACGCGAAGAGCGCGTTGATGCCCGTCACGAGCTCGTCGCAGGCGCGCTGGTTCTGGGTGAGCCGCAGTCGCCGCCGGGCGCCGGTCCGCGCCGACAGGTAGGCGAAGACGTCGGCATTCCGGAACGCATAGATCGACTGCTTCGGATCGCCCACGAGGACCAGGCTGAGCCCGGCGTCGGCCTCGCCGCGAAACGTCGGCGCATGCAGGCGGCGCAGGATCTCCCACTGGCAGGGATCGGTGTCCTGACATTCGTCGACGAAGACGATCGGGTAGCGCCGCCGAAGGCGCTGGGCGAGCGCCTCGCCCTGCGCGGGATCGCGCAGTGCATCGCGCGTGAGAAGCAGCAGGTCGTCGTACGTCTGCAGGCGCTCTTCGCGCTTGCGCGCGGCGATCTCCCCGGCCAGGCGCTCGCGAAGCTCCACGAGCAGGCCGGCGCGCAGGGCCGCCCTTCGGGCGAGCAGCGTGTCGATCTCATCGAGCAGTCCCGCCAGCGCGAACGGCGGCGGCGCCTGCGTCACGCCGGCGAAGGCCGACGCGCCGAATCGCGCCCGAGCGGTGCCCATGTCGGCAAGCGTGACGGGCAGGCGGTCGAGCGACACCGCCAGCTGCTCGAACCACCTGCGGATGTTGGACTCGGTATAGGAGCGCCCATTGATGCCCCGGGTCGAGCGCAGCCACGCGCGATACGCATCGCGTTCGACGCGCAACGCCTCGCGCGCCGCCTCCGCGAGCCGGCGCAGCTCGGACGCGTACCAGGCCCGATCGACCGCAGGCGGGGCGATCCCCCGAGAATCGTCGGACAGCAGCCGCCGCAGGCCGCGCGCGAGCCGGGCCGCCGAATTGCCCGCCGCGAGCAGCACCCCGACCGTCCATGCATCCTCCTCGACGAGCATCCGACGCCACCAGCGCTGCACGCCGGCCTCGACCTGCGCCTGCTCGATGTCGCGCAGCTCCGCGCCGGCGGGCTGCGCGATGCTCAGCCTCTGCTCGGCAAGGATGCGCTGGCACAGGCCATGGATGGTCGAGATCGGCGCCTCCTCGAACAGGGCCCGGGCGCGCCGCAGGCGATGCAGGTCGCGTCCGGGCTCGCAACGCGGCAGGTAGGCGGCGATGAACGGGTCGGTCGCGGGGTCGCCCGCGAGCGCCGCCTCGAGCGATTCGATCGCGCGCATGATCCGATCGCGCAGTTCCGCGGCGGCCTTGCGGGTGAACGTCACCACCACGATCTCGTCGATGCTCGCGTTGCGCTCGATGAGCGCGCGCAGCACCAGGTTGGCGAGCGTCCAGGTCTTGCCCGTGCCGGCGTCCGCCTCGAGCAGCGTGAAGCCGTCGAAGACGTCCGGGGCCAGTACCGGATGACCGTCGAGCGCGCTCATGGCCGCCTCAGCGCCTTGCACATGTCGCCCAGGGTCATCGATCTTCCGATCGCGCCGAAGATGGGCCGGTAGGCGGCGAGCCCCGCCGCCAGCACCTCTTCCGCGTCCGGCAGACCCGCGCGCCAGAGGATCTCGTACGCGAAGGCGCCGGACTCGGTGTCCGACCAGGGCTTCCCCTTCGCGAGCTCTTCCTCGAGCTTGCGCAAGGCCCTGGACTCCTCGAAGGGTTCCGGCTTGCCGCCCTGGGCCATGACGGCGCAGATGGCGCGCGGGAACAGCGGCAGCGCCTCCTCCCGGATCCGCCGCGACCATGCGAGCGCGTGCCTGACGGACTCGGCCGGGCCCGCTCGCGCGATACCCTGGCGCTCGACGCCGACGCGGGTCGCGCGCCACTGGCCGTCGTCGCGATGGACCAGGATCGTCATCGCCTCGTCGGCCGCGCGGCCGTCCGACGCGATCCACAGCACATGACGCAGCCAGGCATCGACGAGCGCCCGGGGGTGCGCACCGAACGCGTTCACGAGCAGCTGCACGCGATCGTCGTGGATGCCCTCGAGCCGCCCGACGATCCCGGCATCCGCGTCGCCCCAGCGGACGATGCGGGACTCGCCCGCGCCGTCCGCGATGCCGAGGGCATCGAGCAGCGCCGATCGCGCCGCCAGCGCCCCCGCGACGCTGTTGCGCAGTTCCTCGGACATGAGTCCCTCGCCGACCCCGGCCGGCGCCCATGGCGCGTCCAGCACGAGGTCCGCCAGCGAGTCGATATCGCTCTCGCCGCGCCATATCGGCGACAGCGCGCGATCCAGCAGGGCCCGGTCGACGGCGGTCGGATCGAACGGCGCGACCGGATCGTGGATCGCGGCGGCCAAGGGACGCTGGATGCGCAACGCATGGCGGCAGTAGGACTGCGCGGGCGAGGCGAGGTCGCCGACGACCTCCTCCAGTCGTGCGTCGTCGATGGCGGCGTCACCGGCCTCGGGCACGGGGGCGTCGCCGCCGGGGCGCCAGCCCGGCCGGGCGACGGGGGACTGGCCGGGCCGGCGCGAGGGGGGCTCGAGGACCGCCCGGGCAGCCTCCAGCCATTCGCTCGCGAAGCTGCCGCCCGGGGTGCCGCCATCGAACGCCGCGACGCCGAAGGGCTGCAGTCCGTGTCGCCGGACCTCGACCCCGGCATTGCAGCGTCCGAGGTAGTCGATGAGCTCGCGCAGCTGCGCGGACGGATTGCGGGGGCTGTCGTCGCGCGCATCGCTGCCCGTGTACAGCGCGATCAGGCGATCTCCGGTCGCGAGCACCGCATCGAGGAACGCGCCGCGATCGTCGTAGCGGGCGAGCCGGTCCCCGAAGCGCGGCCTCGCGACCATCAGGTCGAACTCGAGCCGGTGCGACCGACGCGGCCATGCCTCGTCGTCCATGCCGAGGATGGCCGTCACGCGGAAGGGCACGCCCGGCAGTGCCCCCAGCGAACACACGGTGATGGCCCCGCTCGCGCGCGCGGCCACGCCGCCCGAAGCGAGCTCCGCATCGAGCGCCGCCTCGAAGACCTCGAGCGGGATCGCCCTCGCGATGCCCGCCGCGCTGGCGACCACGCGCGCGACGGCCTCGCGAACCCGCGCCAGCCCCGGCGCATCGGGGCCCACCGGCGCGAGCATCGCGTCACACCAGTCGAGAAGCCCCCTGGCCCAGGCGGCGGGCGACCGTTCGCGCGGATCGGCGGCGAACTCTTCCACCTGGCCGAGGATCGCGAGCACACGCTCCAGCGCATGCGAATCGGCGAACGTGGGCCCGCCCACCGGCCGGCGGCCGCCCGTGACGCCGACCGCCTCGTTGCCGAGCATGCCGAGGACGAGCCGCTCCAGCCCGGCCTGCCAGCCATGCTTGCCGGCCTGCGGCTCCGCGCGTTCGTCGTGATGGATGCCGGCATCCGAGAGCCAGCGGGCGAGCCGGCGCACGTCTTCCTCGTCCAGGCCGCAGCCCTGCCGCACGAGCGGATTGCCCAGCAGGGTGAACAGGCCGGCGACGTCCCGCCGGCCGCGCGCGAGCGCGAGGAAGTGGACGACGGCGCGCACCGCCGGATCGGCCCGCGGACCGCGGTCCGCGATCCGGTACGGCAGCCGCCGGGCGTCCGGGGCCGAACCGAAGACCGCGTCGATCGCGGGCGCGAACCGCTCGACGTCGCTGCAATACACCACCACGTCGCCCGGGACGAGGCCGGGCAGCGACTCGAAGGCATCGAGCAGGCGATCGTGCAGCACCTCGGCCTGGCGGATCTCGCCATGGGTCGCGTGGATCTCGATCGAGCGCTCCGTCCGTTCGGCCGGCAGCTCCTGCCAGGCGCCATCGTCCAGCCGCAGGACCGCCTTGCGCAGCGCGTCGAGCGCGTCGCGAGCGGGTGCGACGGGCTCGTCGCGAAAGGTGTCGTCGACCTCGACCTCGGCTTCGCCCTCGAGCAGGCGCAGCTGCGCGAGAAAGTCGCGCTGCGACTTGCCCCAGGCACCGAGGATGGCGGGCTCGCTCTCGAACAGCCAGGCCTGGGTCGGGTCCTCGCCCGCAAGCCGCGCCGCCTCGGCCGGCGACACCACGTGCTCCCAGAAATCGCGACTGGGATCGGGGGCGAACCAGTGGATGTCGCGCAGCGTGCCGAACTCGGCGAGGAGCCGGAACTGCTCGGGCGACATCGACAAGGCCCCGAACACGAAGATCCGGCCAGGCGCGAGCCGCTCGCCGAGCCGCTCCAGCGCCGCGTCGCCGGCGTCGCGAGCCTGCCCGAGGACATCGCGAAAGCGGTCGAAGGGATGTCGACGCGAGACGTTGGGGAGCTTGTCGAGCAGGAGCCGCCACAGCCAGCGCTGCCAGCGTTCGTGGACGAAGGCCGGATCGGCGCCGTGGACCAGCCGCCCCTGGCCCCATTGTGCGAGCCAGTCGCGCCGGAACGCGAGATACCGGTCGAAACAACGCGCGATGTCGCTCGCCAGCGCGAATCGCTCGCGGGCATCGAGCCGGGCGACGCGCGAGCGCAGCGGCTCGCAGTCGGGATCCGGGGGCAGGTCGGCGAGCGCCTCGAAGATCACCCAGCGGGCGCGCTCCGGCTCGAACGGCGAGCGCGCGGGCAGGTCGCCGATCATGCGTTCCAGGGCCCGCCAGATGTAGCGGCCCCCGAGCGAGACCTCGAGAAGCGCGGCGACCCCGTAGCGCTCGGCGACGAGACGCTCGAGCCAGGCGCCGACCCCGAGGGTGGGCACCAGGACCACGTCCGGCACGAGGACGGGTCGCGAGGCGGGATCGATCGCCGCGACGAAGCGTCGCGCCAGCGCGGCCGGGTCGCTGTCGAACTCGATCCGCAGCATGGCTGGCGAGTTCGCTCCTCAGGCGGCGAGCGTCGCCGCCGCGATCGTCAGGATGCCGACCGCGAGGTTCACGATCACCAGCAGGCGGATCCGGCCGAGCCCCGTCGCGGCGCCGGGCAAGTCGTCGGTGGCGGCGGCGCGGCGCGCCGGCGGGAAGACGACCCAGCGGATCCAGGCGAACACCAGCGTCATCACCACGCCGCCGCCCAGCATCATGTGCCAGCCCGGAGGGGCCGCCGCCAGCCCGACGGGCAGCAGCATTGCGAGTCCGCTCGCCCAGAGCGCCACAATGGCAACCGCGACATGGACGAAGAAGCGCTCGAGCGCCGCCACGAGGAGGGGCGCGCGCTGCGCCGGCAGGAGGTCGGCGCTGGCGGGCCGCAGGCAGGCGAGGACGAAGTACATGCCGCCGATCCAGACGGCGACGGCGAGCAGGTGAACGAAGAGGAGGAGCTTGGGCATCATGCTAGAAGCGCGATCCCGGGGTCGCGAGGAAGGCGATCTCGTCGGCGGTGGATTCACGCCCGAGGATCTCGTTGCGATGGGGAAAGCGCCCGAATCGACGGATCACGTCCCGGTGCCGGACCGCCCAATCATACGCGCCCGCGCTTGCCGGATACGCGCGCAACTCGTCGAACAGCGCGACCGCACGCTCCTGCTCGGCAAGCGATTCGGCGTGCTCGAACGGCATATAGGCGAACCAGCGCTGCACGGGAGTCAGCCGGCGATCGGCGCCCGAGTCGACGAGGCGCCGCGCAATGGCGAGGGCGCGGTCGTCGCCGGCGAACATGCGCGGGGTGTCGCGAAACAGGTTGCGGGTGAACTGGTCGAGGACGATGACGAGCGCAAGCGCCGATTCGGGCCCGGCCGACTCCCAGTGATCGAGCCGGCCGGCCAGGGCATCCTCGACGAGCCCGCCGAAGCGCCGTCGGATCTCGTCATCGAATGCGGGATCCTTGCGGAACCAGACTTCTCGCGGCGCATCGGCGGCGCCTGCGCCGAACCAGAACTCGAGCACGCTGGCGGCATCCGCGCCCGCCGAATCCTTGCCGCGGACCTTCTCGTGATCCATCGTTCCTCCCCGCGCCCGGCCCGGGCGCGCCGACTGCGCTTGCTATGATACTTGCGCCACCCAGGAGAACCCCGATGGAAGATCTCGGCAAGCGATTCGAAGAAGCGGTCGCCGATTCCAGGCGCCTCGACGAGCGCCCGGACAACGCCACCCTGCTCCAGCTCTACGCCCTGTACAAGCAGGCGACCGAAGGCGATGCCAGTGGCGAACGACCCGGCATGACGGACTTCGTCGGGCGCGCCAAGTGGGACGCCTGGAAGGCCCTCGAGGGAACCGACGGCGACGAGGCGAAGCGTCGCTACATCGAGCTCGTCGAAAGCCTCAAGGGCTGATCCGCCCCACCTTGCCCGCACCCGGATGCGTTCCGGGCGCGACGGCGCGCTCAGATGAAACGGAAGGCGGCGATCGCGACGAGCGTTGGGATCAACGCGGACACGAGGATGCCCAGCGCGCTGATTTCCTCGTGCTCGAAGCTGCGCTTCAGGATGGAGTAGCCCGCCGGGTTCGGCGCGTTCGCGATCACCGTCAGGCCGCCGCCGGTCACCGCACCGGCGACGAGCGAGTACTTGAACTCGTCCGACAGGCCCTCCACCAGCGACCCCAGGTAGGTAAGCGCCGCATTGTCCGTGATGGCGGTGAGCGCGGTCGCGCCGTAGTACACCACCGTGGGACTCATGCCCTCGAGCAGCGGTTGCAGCCACCAGCGCTGCTGGCCGCCCAGCACGACGAGGCCCGCGAGGAAGAACGCCACCAGCAGGCCCTCGCGCAGGATCAGGCGGTCCTGGTAGCGGGGGTAGGCGGTGGCCACGCCCATGAAGAACAGGAACATGCCCATGAAGACCACGGCGTGGTGGGCGAAGACGACGATGCCCGCCAGGAAGGCCATGTGGACCAGGGTGAGCACCGCCGGCACCTTCATGTCGGCGTGCTGCGGCTCGGCCGGCGGGATCCGGGAGAGCTCGTGCCGGAACAGCCACGTCACCCCGGCCGCGTTGACGAGGGTCGCCAGCGCCGCGCGCCAGCCGAAATGGGTCAGCATGAACGGCAGGTCCCAGCCCCAGGTGCCCGCCACCATCAGCACGGGCGGCGCGGCGAACGGCGTCAGGGTCCCGCCGATCGAGACGTTGACGAAGAGCACCCCGATGGTGGCGTACTGCAGCCGGGTCGAAAGCCCCGCCGAATAGAAGCGGTCCCGCAGCAGCAGCGCGGCGAGCGTCATCGCGGCGGGCTCGGTGATGAACGAGCCGAGCAGGGGCACGACCGACAGCACCACGAAATAGGTTGCGACGGACGACGATAGCGGGAGCATCTTCGAGACCCACTCGACGATGACCAGCGAAAGGTTCAGGATCGGCCGGCTCGCGGCCACCACCATGATCGCGAAGACGAACATGGGCTCGGTGAAATCACGCGACTCGAGGTACTCGAGCGCCCCTGCGGCCTCGCCGAAGACGGTCAGGTAGACGATGAGCACCATCGCCCAGAAGCCGAACACCACCTCGACCTCGCCGAGCATGTGCCAGATGCCCGCATGCGCCGGGTATCGATGCGCCAGCCTCTCGAAGAACTTGCCCGAGAAGGTATGGATGACGGCGATGGCGAACAGCACGAGGGCGCCGGTCTGCAGCGTGTCTGGGCTCAAGTCTCGCTCCGGTGAATCCTGTCTGGTGGGCGGCGCAGGCGATTTGAACAGAATCGGGCGCAGCGGCCAAGCGCAAATCGCGCGCCGGCCGCGGCGCGGCAACTCCTTGCGCTATCCGAAATAGCGGTCGAAGTAGTCCTGTACGCGCATCTCGATGCGTGGGCGGAAGGCCTTCAGCCGGCTCGCGAGCCGGGCATGCATCTCGACGGCGTCCCTGCTCACGACCAGCGATCCGTTCACCCCCGCCCGGGAGAACTTCAGCGTGTGCCCGTCCCATTCGCAGGCCACGGCGAACTCGCGCTCGAGTTCGTCGGCGACCTGCCTGGCCGCCGCCTTGCCTTTCTTCAGGCCGAGCTTGTGCTTCCGCTTGAGCTGGAGCTCGAACATCCCCTCCTCCAGGGCCTGGCGGGCGGGCGCCGCGTTGCGGGTCGCCCTAATCCGTTATCTCGAACACCTGGCGAAGATACTGGAGGTACGCGGTGTCCTCGCACATGTTCTTGCCCGGCGAATCCGACAGCTTGGCCACGGGTTGCCCGTTGCAGCGGACCATCTTGATGACGATCTGCAGGGGCTGGTAGCCGAGGTCGTTGGTGAGGTTGGTCCCGATCCCGAACGCGAGCTTCACGCGGCCATTGAACCGGCGGTAGAGCTCGATCGCGATCGGGAATGTCAGCGCGTCCGAGAAGACGAGCGTCTTGGTGCGCGGGTCGACGCGGTTCGCCTCGTAGTGCGCGATCATCCGCTCGCCCCACTCGAACGGGTCGCCGGAGTCGTGCCGGGCACCGTCGAAGAGCTTGCAGAAGTACAGGTCGAAGTCGCGCAGGAAGGCGTTCATGCCGTAGACATCCGACAGCGCGATCCCGAGGTCGCCCCGGTACTCCTGGGCCCATTTCTCGAACCCGAAGATCTGCGAGTCGCGCAGGCGCGGGCCCAGTGCCTGGCAGGCCTGCAGGTACTCGTGCGCCATGGTGCCGAGGGGCGTGAGCCCGAGCTGCATCGCGTAGAGCACGTTCGAGGTGCCGGCGAGGTTGGCCCCCAGCAGGTCGCGGCACGTCATGAGGAGCTCTTCGTGCCAGAGGCGCGAGAAGCGGCGCCGCGTGCCGTAGTCGGCGATCCGCATGCCGGCGAGCGAGGGATCGCCCGTGACCATCGAGATCTTCTCGACGAGCCGGCGCCTGCCCTCCGCATAGTCGGGAATGCGCTGGGTGCGCCGGAAGTAGGTCTCGTTGACGATCGACAGGACCGGTATCTCGAACAGGATCGTGTGCAGCCACGGTCCCTTGATGATGATGTCGATCTCGCCGTTGTCCTTGTCCGACGGACGAACCGTGATGTACTTGCGGTTCATCTGGAACAGGCCCAGGAAATCGACGAAGTCGCTCTTGATGAACCGCAGTGCGCGCAGGTAGTCGAGTTCGCGCTCGCGGAACCGCAGCGTGCACAGGTGCGAGATCTCGTCGACGATCTCGTCGATGTAGGGCCGCAAGTCGATGTCGGGGGTGCGGCACTTGAAGCGGTACTCGACCTGCGCGTCCGGGAACCGGTGCAGGACGACCTGCATCATCGTGAACTTGTACAGGTCGGTGTCGAGCAGCGAAGTGATGATCATGGGGCGAATTCTAAGCGCGAACCGGTGCGCGCCGCTGGACGGGCGGTCCACGAAGGGTGCGCCCGGTCGTTCGTGGCACGATACCGGTTTGTCCGTACTGGCGCGCCGCTCGAAGCGACCGCAATGAACGAGAACGACAGCCGCGACCTGCTCCTCGTGCAGGCCTATGAAGGCATCGGCAACCCGGCATGGGGAGCCGGCGATCGCCAGTGGGCGAGCGACGCCGCGCTGCGCAAGCTGGGCGCCGAGGCCGCCGACGAGACCTGGCTCGTCACCCGCGCCCGGCTCGCGGCGGCTCGCCTGCGCGAGCGGGATGCGACCGCCCGCATGCTCGACCGGGCATCGCGCTGGCCGCCCGGAGCCGGCTGGCTGATCGCGGCGGCGGGACTCCTCGCTGGCCTGCTGGGGGATGCCACCGGCGCCGGCCGCTTCGTGAACGTGCTGGCGCCACCCCTGCTCGGCCTCATCGCGTGGAACCTCGCCATGTACGCCGCCCTCGCCGTCTCCCGCATTCGGGGCATGACCGCTCCGCTGCGCTCGCCCTTCGCCCTGCTCTGGATGCGGCTGATCCGCGCCCGGCTGCGCCGCGCGGAATCGGGACGTCCCGCCATCGCCAACCGCTTCGCCGCCGCCTGGTCGCAAGCCAGCATGCCGCTCACCGGCGCGCGCCTGTCCCGCAGCCTGCACCTGGCCGCCGCGGCACTGGCGCTGGGCGCGATCGCCGGGCTGTACCTGCGCGGCCTCGTGTTCGAGTACCGGGCCGGCTGGGCGAGCACCTTCCTCGAGCCCGACCAGGTGCGGGCCCTTCTCGCGGTCCTCTTCGGACCGGCCAGCCTCCTCACCGGCATCGAGCTGCCCGATGCGGAGCGGCTCGCCGCGATGCGCATGCCGCCGGGCCCGGGCGAACGCGCGGCCGACTGGATTCACCTGCAGGCCGCTACGCTCGCGCTCGTCGTCGTGCTGCCACGGCTCGCCCTCGCCCTCGTGGAGCACCGACGTGCGCGCCGGATGGCGGAATCGATCAAGGTGCCCCTGCGCGATCCCTATTTCGCTGCCCTGCTCCGGGCCCGCGGCGGAGCGGCGGGCACCGTCCAGGTCGTCCCCTATGCCACCGAGCTCGGACAGGGCTCGCGCGACCTGCTCGCGTCCCTGATCGCCGGCACCTTCGGGTCCAGCGTCGTCGTGCGCATCGCGCCGAGCGTCGGCTTCGGCGACGAGGCCGAGCCGGCAACCACGGGGGCGTCCACGCCCGCCGACTGGGTCCTGGTGCTGTTCCGGCTCGCGGCCACGCCGGAACGCGAAGTCCAGCTGCGCTTCGTCGAACGGCTGCGCGAGCGCCTGCCCCCGGGAACGCCGCTGGCCGTGCTCGTGGACGAGGCATCCTTCCGCGCCCGCTTCGCCGACCCGGCCCGGCTTGCGGCGCGCATCGAGGCCTGGCGACGCGTTTTCGACGAGCTCGACGGGATCCCGCTCGTCTTCGTGTCGCTGGCGCCGGACGACTACGACTCGAGCCTGGATGCGCTGGCGAAGGGCATCGAGGCCGCGGGCGAACGCCATGCCGCCTGAGACGACCGGCCAGCGCATCTCGCTCTCGCTCGTCTCGCACACCAACGCCGGCAAGACGACGCTCGCGCGCACCCTGCTCGGGGCGGACGTGGGCATGGTCCGCGACGAGGCGCACGTCACCGACGAGGCCGAGGACTTCGTGCTCGCGCGCACGCCCGAGGGCGACGAGCTCCACCTGTGGGACACGCCGGGATTCGGCGACAGCCACCGGCTCGCGCGTCGACTGGAGCGCTCCGAGAATCCGTTCGGCTGGCTGCTCGGCCAGGTCTGGGACCGGTTCAGCGACCGCCCGCTCTACTCGAGCCAGCAGGCGATCCGCAACGTCCGGGAGCAGGCGGACGTCGTCCTCTACCTGGTGAACGCCTCGGAGGATCCGCTCGAGGCCGGCTACGTCGCGCCCGAGATGCGGATCCTCGACTGGATCGGCAAGCCCGTCGTCGTGCTGCTCAACCAGACGGGCCGGCCCCGGCCGCCGGAGGAAGAGGCGGCGGAGCTCGCCCGGTGGCGCGCGGCGACCGCGGGCAGCACGGCGGTTCGCGAGGTGATCCAGCTCGACGCCTTCGCGCGCTGCTGGGTGCAGGAATCCACCCTGCTCGCGGCGGTGGGACGGCAGCTGCCCGACGAGCTGCGGCCCGCCTTCGAGCGGCTGCGCGGGCACTGGATGGCCGAGCGACGGCAGCGCTTCGAGGCCTCGATGCGCGAACTCGCCCGCCGGATCGCACGCGCGGCGCACGACCGGGAGGAAGTGGCCGACGACGGTCTCGCCGGCAGGATCCTGGACGTCGGCCACCTCCTCGGGCGCCGGCGCAACGAGCGTGCCGGCCCACGCGAACGCGCCATGCGCGCCCTCGCCGAGCGGCTGGACGCCGACATCCGCGCCAGCGTCGACGAGCTGATCCGGCTCCATGGACTGAGCGGCCATGCCGGCGGCGTCGTGATGCAGCGGCTCGCCGAGCACTATGCGGTCACGCGGCCGCTCAGCGAGGGCAAGGCCGCCGTCTGGGGTGGCCTGGTGACCGGCGCGCTCGCCGGGCTGAAGGCGGACGTCGCGAGCGGCGGCCTCACGCTGGGTGGCGGCCTGATCGCCGGCGGCGTCCTCGGGGCCCTGGGCGCGGCGGGCCTCGCCCGCGGCTACAACATGGTGCGCGGGGGCGACCGGACGATCGTCACGTGGGCCGACGCCATCCTCGACGACCTGGTGGTCTCGGCGCTGCTCTCGTACCTCGCGGTGGCCCACTACGGGCGCGGCCGGGGGCAGTGGTCGGAGTCGGAGCACCCGCCGCACTGGGAGCAGACCATCCGCGATGCCATGGCGGCACGCGGCGCGCGGATCACGGCGCTGCTCGCCGGCCGGCGCGAGCGCGAGTCGGTCGAGGCCCTGGCGGCGGACCTCGCGCCCGAGCTCGCCGAACTCGGCCTCGAGGTGCTGCGCCGGCTCTATCCCGACGCCCTGCCCGACGCGCTCGGCTCGGCGCGGACGTAGCGCAGCACGACGTCGGCGGACGCCTCCCAGTGGGCATGCAGGCGCGCCGGCGAATCGAGCTCCTCGCCGAGCACCGCGGACAGGGTGTAGCGGTTCGACAGCTGGAAGTAGCCCAGTGCGGCGATCGTCAGGTAGAGCTGCACCGGGTCGATGCCCCCGCGAAATTCCCCGGTACGAACGCCGCGGTCGATCAGGGTGGCAAGCAGGCCCACCACCGGGCTCACCAGCTCGCCCAGCCTTTCCGACTCGCGCAGGTGCCGCGCCTTCTGCTGGTTCTCGATGCCGAGCAGCCCGATGAACTCGGGGTGCTCGCAGTACCAGCGCCAGACATCCAGGCAGAAGCTGCGCAGGGCGAGCCCCGGCGGGAGATGGTCGAGCTCGAGCGAGTACTCGAACTCGCGCAGCTTCAGGTAGATCGCCTCGAGCACCGCCCGGAACAGGCCGCGCTTGGAGCCGTAGTAGTAGTACACCATGCGCTCGCTGCAGCCGGCCTGGCGCGCGATGCGCGCGCCGCGGGCGCCGCCGTAGCCCTCGCGCGAGAACTCGCGGGTCGCCGCGGCCAGGATCCGCCGGCGGGTCGCCTCCGGGTCCCTGCGCGCGCCCCCCGACACTGCCGCGCGCTGCGGACGCTCAGACCGCAAGGTATTGCTCGCGAACCCCGGCATCGGCCTCGAGCTGCTCGATCGTCCCGGAATACCGCATGCGCCCCTTCTCGATGATGTAGGCCCGGTCGGCGACCCGCCGGGCGAAGTGCAGGTTCTGCTCGGAAAGCAGGATCGCCACTCCCGCCCGCTTGAGCCTGTCGACGGCCGTGACCATCTGGTCCACCACCACGGGCGCCACGCCCTCCGACGGTTCGTCGAGCAGGATGCAGGAGGGATTGCCCATGAGGGTACGCGCGATCGTGAGCATCTGCTGCTCGCCGCCGGACATCCGGCCCCCCGGCCGGTCGGGCATGTCCGCCAGGTTGGGGAACAGCGCGACCAGCTTCTCCCAGTTCCATTCGGGCACGCCCGGGCGAGGCGGCTGGCGGCCGACCTCGAGGTTCTCCCGCACGGTCAGCCCCGTGAACACCCGACGGTCCTCCGGCACGTAGCCGAGGCCGAGACGCGCGATCCGGAACGGCGGCAGTCCGTCGATGGCTTGCCCGGCGAACGCGATCCGGCCGACGTCGCCCCGGGCCACCAGGCCCATGATGGCCTTGATCGTCGTGGACTTGCCCGCGCCGTTCCGCCCGAGGAGCACCACGACCTCGCCGCGGCGGACCTCCAGCGACACGTCCTCGAGCACGCGGGCGCGTCCATACCATGCGTCGATGCCGCGGACGTCCAGCAGTATGTCGCCGGGCGAGGGTGCCATGCGCTCGCTCATCGGCCCGCCCTCGATCCGAGATAGACCCGCCGCACCTCCGGGTCGGCGCGGACCTCCGCCGGCGCGCCGACGGCGATCAGCCGGCCACGGTCGAGCACCATCACCCGGTCGGCATGCTGGAACACCACGTCCATGTCGTGCTCCGTGAACAGCACCGCCGTGCCCCCCCGGCGCGCGATCGAGGCGGTCAGCGCCATGAGGTCGATCCGCTCGCGCGGGCCCATCCCGGCCGTCGGCTCGTCCATCAGCAGGAGACGCGGTTCGTTGGCAAGGGCCACGGCGAGTTCGAGTCGCTTCAGGTCGCCGTAGGCGAGGATGGAGCAGGGCCGCTCGGCGTGCTCCTGCATGCCCACCGTCGCGAGCAGCGCGTCCGCCTCCTCGACGAAGCGTTCGCGCGCGACGCGCCAGAAGTCGCGCAGGCCGCGCCGATGCGACAGCAACGCGACCTGGACGTTCTCGCGCACGGTCATCGAGCCGAAGGTGGCGGTGACCTGGAAGGTCCGCCCGACGCCGAGGCGCCAGATGCGCCGGGTCGGCATGCCCGCCGTCTCCCGCCCGAGGATGCGGATGGCGCCGGCGTCCGGCACGAGCTGGCCCATCAGCATGTTGAAGCAGGTGGACTTGCCCGCGCCGTTCGGCCCGATCAGCGCGACGATCTCGCCGGCCGCGATCTCGAAGCCGACATCGTCGACGGCGACCACGCCGCCGAAGGTCTTGCGCAGCCCCCGCACCTCGAGCACCGGCTCCGGTCCCGCGGCGGTCATCGCTCGCCCTCCGAGGGCATCAGGCGCGAGCGGACCGCACCCGCGATGCCGGCTGGGAACAGCAGCACCAGCAGCAGGATCACGGCTCCCAGCAGCGCCCGCCAGTACTGGGTCTCGCGGGCAAGCGCGTCCTGCAGCCAGGTGAAGGCGGTGGCGCCCACGATCGGCCCGGTGATCGCCTGGACGCCCCCGAGCAGCACCATCACGAGCGCATCCACGGAACGCGCGATCGACAGGACGTCGGGCGAGATGCTGCCCTTGGAGAACGCGTAGAGCGAACCCGCGACGCCGCCCGCCGTGGCCGCGACGATGAAGGCGGCCCATCGCACCCGGGGCACGTCGATGCCGATCGCGGCGGCTCGCAGCGGCGAGTCGCGGGAGGCGCGCATCGCATAGCCGAACGGCGAGTGCAGCACCCGGCGCAGCAGCCACAGCCCCAGGACGCACACCACGAGGCCAAGGTAGTAGTAGGCATGCCCGTCGGACAGCCAGGCCGACGGCCAGATCCCGATCAGGCCGTTCGAGCCGCCCGTGAAGTCCTCCCACTGGAAGACGACCGACCAGACGATCTGCGCGAAGGCGAGCGTGAGCATCGCCATGTACACCCCGGACAGGCGCACCGCGAACCATCCGAGCAGCACGCCCCCCGCCATCGCGACCAGGGGCCCGAGCACGATGGCGAGCTCCATCGGCAGGCCGAAGTGGCGCAGCAGCAGCCCTGCCCCGTAGGCGCCCAGGCCGAAGTAGGCGGCATGGCCGAAGGACACCATGCCGCCGGGACCCATCATGAAATGCAGGCTGGCGGCGAAAAGCGCGGCGATGAAGATGTCGACGAGCAGCACCGTGGCGTACGGCAGCCGGTCGCCCGCGAGCGGCAGCGCGACGAGCGCGGCGACGACGACGAAGCCCAGCGCGCGAAGCGCGGTGGGCGCCGCCCGCAGGGGCGCTTCGGCCGCGGCATGATGCCGGCCCTCCTCGAGGGGCTTGCCCAGCAGGCCCCACGGGCGCCACACCAGTACCACCGCCATCACCAGGAACTCGATCACCAGGGTCAGGCGCGAGAAGGAGAAGTCCACCCCGAGGATCTCCACCTGCCCGATGGCGATGCAGATCGCCTTGAGCTCCGCGATCAGGAGCGCCGCCAGGAAGGCGCCCGGAATGCTGCCCATGCCACCCACCACGACGACCACGAAGGCATCGGCGATCGTGAGCAGGTCGAGGTCGAGGCTCGCGGGCTCCCTCGGCAGCTGCAGCGCGCCGCCCAGGCCCGCGAGCAGCGCCCCGAGCGCGAACACGCTGGTGAAGAGCCAAGCCTGGTCGACCCCGAGCGCCCCGACCATCTCCCGGTCCTCGGTGGCCGCGCGTACCAGGGTGCCCCAGCGTGTCCGCCTCAGGAGCAGCCACAGCAGCAGCAGGACCAGCGGACCGGCCACGATCAGCAGCAGGTCGTACTGCGGGAACGCGCGCCCGAGGATGTCCACCGAGCCCCCCAGCCCGGGCGCGCGCGGACCGAAGAGCTCCTCCGGGCCCCATGCGAAGTACACCGCGTCGCGCACCAGCAGGACGAGCGCGAAGGTGGCCAGCAGCTGGAAGAGCTCCGGCGCCCGGTAGATCCGCCGCAGCAGCAGGATCTCCACCGCGGCGCCGAAGACGCCGACCGCCAGGGCGGCCAGCGCGATCGACAACCAGAATCCCAGGTGGCCGGCGCCCAGCCAGCCGACCAGGGCGTAGGCGAGATAGACGCCCAGCATGTAGAGCGAGCCATGGGCGAAGTTGACGATCCGGCTCACGCCGAAGATCAGCGACAGGCCGGCCGCGATCAGGAACAGGCTGGAGGCGCTGGCCAGGCCGTTCAGGAGCTGGACTGCGATGCTCGACGCGCTCATCGAGGGGCAATGGGGCTATGGGCGCCCGCGCCCGCGCGGGCTCCGGTCCGGGTTCGGCGAGCCGCGTCCCGCCGGGAGGCGCTCGCCGGGATCCGGGGCGTGACCGAGCCGATGCCGGGGCCGGGCCACCTCAGCGATCGGCGGGCCGCAGGCGCGCGACCACCTCGTCGGGCGGCTGGACGCTGGCGCCGTCGACGTATCGATAGTCGCGCATCACCCCGCGGCCGTCGCGCTTCGTGGTGTAGCCGACGAAGGCGCCCAGCGTGGACTGGTGGTCGATCTCCCGGATCCTCGCGGGCCCGAACGGGCTGCTGAATTCCAGCCCGCGGAACGCCTGGACCAGCTTCTCGGTATCGGCCGAGCCGGCCCGGCGCAACCCGGCGGCGATCGCCTGGATCAGCGCGTAGCCCACCACCGAGCCGAGGCGGGGGTAGTCGTCGTACCTGCGCCGATAGGCCGCAAGGAAGGCGGAATGTTCCGGCGTGTCGATGCCGTACCAGGGATAGCCCGTGACCAGCCATCCCTCGGGCGTTTCCTCGCCGAGCGTGTCCAGGTACTCGGGCTCGCCCGTGAGCAGGCTCACCACCTTGCGGTCCCGGAACAGGCCGCGGGTGTTGCCTTCGCGGACGAACTTGGCGAGGTCCACCGAGAACAGGACGTTGAAGATCGCCTCGGGCCGGGAATCGGCAAGCGCCTGCACGACCGAGCCGGCATCGACCTTGCCGAGCGGCGGTGCCTGCTCGGCGACGAACTCGACGTCCGGCACCTGCTCGCGCATCAAGGTCTTGAAGGTCTCGGCGGCCGACTGGCCGTACTCGTAGTTCGGGTACACGAGCGCCCAGCGTTTCGCGCCGGTGGCGACGGCGCCGGGAACGAGCATGGCGACCTGCATCCAGGTCGAGGCCCGCAGGCGGAAAGTGTAGCGGTTGCCGTTCTCCCACACCAGCTTGTCGGTCAGCGGCTCCCCGGCCACGTACACGCGCCGGTGCTGGCGGGCGAAATCGGCCAGCGCCAGGCCGACGTTGGAGAGGAAGCCCCCCGCGAGGATGTCCACGCGCTCGCGCGAGACCAGTTCGCTCGCCACCCGGACCGCGTCGCCCGGCACCCCGTTGTCGTCGCGCACGATGATCTCGAGCGGCCGCCCGTCGATGCCCCCGGCCGCATTGATCTCCTCGATCGCGAGGTCCATCGCCTTCCGGTAGGGCTCGAGGAAGGCGGGCATGCGGTTGTAGCTGTTGAGCTCGCCGATCCGGTACGGCTTGCCGGCGGCGGAGACGATCCGCGGCCCGAATCCGGCCACGAGCGCGGCGGCGAGCGGCAGGCGCGCGAGCGCGCGTCGTGCGGGACGGATGCGCTTGTCCAAGGTGATTCTCCCCGTGATGGAATGTCCAGGCTCGCAAGTAATGAATCATAAGTGGCAATGAAGCAAACGCTTCATTGCCGGCACGTCCGGTCGCGGCCGGGCGCCGCGCGCGATAGAATTGCCCGCTCGAATCTCCTCCCCGTCTTCACGCAATCATGACCCACGTCGTCGTCGAATCGTGCATTCGCTGCAAGTACACCGACTGCGTCGATGTCTGCCCCGTCGACTGCTTCCGCGAGGGGCCGAACATGCTCGTCATCGATCCCGACGAGTGCATCGACTGCGCCGTCTGCATTCCGGAATGCCCGGTCGAGGCCATATTCGCCGAAGAGGACGTCCCTGCCGGACAGGAGTCCTATATCGCGCTCAACGCGGAGCTCGCCGCCATCTGGCCGAGCATCACCCGGACCAAGGATCCGCTGCCCGACGCCGACGAGTGGAAGGACGTGCCCGCCAAGCTGCAGTACCTGGAGCGCTGAAGCGTCCCGCGTTGGTGCAGCGCACTGTGGATTTCCCTCAAGGCCGGATGGCCCCTCTGCCCACGCACTCGACTCCGGATACCGCATTGCGGCAAACATTCCGGCCGATTTGACGTACTTCCCGACGAATTACCGTCACCTATCGCATCATGGAGCGAATGGGGTGACAAGCGGCCCGCCCACGGGGCCGTCCGCCCCGTCGGCCGGCAGTCCACCTCCGCGACCATCGGCACGTTCCTTGCCCTCATGGTGGTAGGATTTTCCCGTTTTGATTCTCGAGGACGGGAATAACAAGGAAATGCCTGCGACCGGATACGTGCGGTATTCGACCCATTCGGAACGGTCGCGGCCCCAATAATCAGGGGGCATACGTCCCAGGGAGTTGCCTAGATGCTCTACCAGATGCACGAAGCCGGTCGGGCCGTCCTGAACCCGGTATCGAGCTGGGCCGACTCGATGAGCCAGCTGTATTCGAATCCGTACAGCCCGCTCGCCTACATACCCTTTGCCAAGCCGATGTCCGCCGGCTTCGAGCTCATGCATCGGCTCGGCAAGGAGTATGAGAAGCCCCCGTTCGGGCTGGCCACGACCCGGATCGACGGCATCGACGTGCCCGTGATCGAGCGCGTCGTCATCGACAAGCCGTTCTGCAAGCTGCTGCGTTTCGAGCGGGCCCTGCCGGACGACCTCGCCGGCCACCGGGACGATCCCGTGATGCTCGTGTTCGCGCCGCTGTCCGGCCACCACGCGACCCTGTTGCGGGACACAGTCCGGGCGCTGCTGCCCGACCACGATGTCTATATCACCGACTGGGTCGATGCCCGGATGGTGCCGGTGGGCGCCGGTCCCTTCTCGCTGGACGACTACGTCGCCTACGCGATCGAGTTCATCCGTCACCTGGGTCCCAAGGTGCACCTGATGTCGGTCTGCCAGCCGACCGTGCCGGTGCTCGCCGCCGTCTCCATCATGTCGACGCTCGGGGACGATCGCCTGCCCCTCACCATGACCATGATGGGCGGACCGATCGACACCCGGTACAGCCCCACGCAGGTCAACAACCTCGCGACGCAGCGCCCGTACGAGTGGTTCGAGAACCAGCTCATCCACGTCGTGCCAGGCAACTATCCGGGGGCCGGCCGCCGCGTGTACCCCGGCTTCCTGCAGCACGCCGGATTTGTCGCGATGAACCCCGACCGGCACGTCAGCTC
Source organism: uncultured Burkholderiaceae bacterium (assembly GCA_964509685.1). Lineage (GTDB taxonomy): Bacteria > Pseudomonadota > Gammaproteobacteria > Burkholderiales > Burkholderiaceae_E > JAMLIN01. The sequence goes on along the minus strand of CAZDYQ010000009.1, from coordinate 13,729 downwards.
GCACTGGGAGTACTACAAGCACCTGGTCCGGGGCGACCTGGAGGACGCGGAGGCCCATCGCCGGTTCTATGACGAGTACAACGCGGTGCTGGACATGCCCGCGGAGTACTACCTCGACACGATCCACACGGTCTTCCAGCAGCACCTGCTGCCGAGGGGCCTGTGGGACGTGCGCTTCGAGGGCCGGGAGATCCGGGTCGATCCGTCCGCGATCGACCGGGTGGCGCTCTTCACCATCGAGGGCGAGCTCGACGACATCTCCGGTTCCGGGCAGACCCGGGTGGCGCACGACCTGTGCGCCAACATCCCGAAGGCGCACAAGAAGCACCTCACGGCCGCCGGCGCCGGCCACTACGGGATCTTCAGCGGCCGCCGCTGGCGCGAGCGGATCTATCCGCAGGTGCGCGACTTCGTGGCCGCCCGGCGCGAAGGCATCCGGGCGGGCTCCCGCCGCAACGGGCGGGCGCAGGACGCAAAGGCGGCCTGAGGCCGGGGCCGCCCCGGGGGCGGTCACCGGCCCCGGGCCGGACCGCCCTACAATAGCGGCCGTGACCGCAAGCATCGATGCCGAGATCGAGCGGATCGATTCGCTCCTGCCCCAGACCCAGTGCACCCAGTGCGGCTATGCGGGCTGCCGGCCGTACGCCGAAGCCATCGTCCGGGACGGCGCGCCCATCAACCGCTGTCCGCCCGGTGGCAGCCGGGGGATCGCCCGCCTCGCCGCCGCCCTCGGGCGCGAGCCGCTCGCACTCGACCCGGCGTGCGGGACCGAGGAGCCGCGGGCGGTCGCCCGGATCGTGGCGTCCGATTGCATCGGTTGCACCAAGTGCATACAGGCCTGCCCGGTCGACGCGATCATCGGCGCCGGCAAGCGCATGCACACGGTGCTGCCGGCGCTCTGCACCGGCTGCAAGCTGTGCGTGCCGCCCTGTCCCACCGACTGCATCCTGATCGAGCCGTCGCCCGCCCTGCCCGCCTGGTCGGATGACGATGCCCGGGCCGCCCGGGCGCGCTACGAGGCTCGCCGCAGGCGCCTGGTGCGCGAGCGGCAGGACCAGCAGCGGCGGCTCGCGGGCAGGCTCGCGGAGAAGCTGGCCGCCGAACGCGCGGACGCCCACCCCGGCGAAGACGAGCAGGCCGCGCGCCGGCGGGCGGTGATCGAGGCCGCCATGCGTCGTGCCCGCGAGCGGCTGGCCGCGCACGAGCGTCGCGACCACGGCGCTCCCGATCGCCGATGAGTCCCAGGAAGCGGCGCGAATTCTTCGCGCGACTCGCCGCGCTCGATCCCGAACCGAAGACGGAGCTGGTGTACGGCTCGCCGTTCCAGCTGCTGGTCGCCGTCCTGCTCTCCGCGCAGGCGACCGACCGCGGCGTGAACGAGGCGACCCCGGCCCTGTTCGCCGCCGCGCCCACGCCGGAGGCGATGCTGGCGCTAGGCGAGGAAGGGATCGCCCGCTACATCCGCCGCATCGGGCTGTACCGCAGCAAGGCGCGGCACCTGGCGCGCACCTGCCAGATCCTCGTCGAGCGCCACGGCGGCGAGGTTCCCGCGCAACGCGAGGCGCTCGAAGCCCTGCCGGGTGTGGGGCGCAAGACCGCGAACGTGATCCTCAATGTCGCCTTCGGCAAGCCGACGATCGCGGTGGACACGCACATCTACAGGGTCTCGAACCGCACCGGGCTCGCCCCGGGCAAGACGCCCGCCGCGGTCGAGCGCGCGTTGCTCGAGCGGGTGCCGCGGGAATACGTGCAGCACGCGCACCACTGGCTGATCCTGCTCGGGCGCTACATCTGCAAGGCGCGAAAGCCGGAATGCTGGCGCTGCCCGGTCGCCACCGTGTGCGAATATCGACCCAAGACACCCGCGCCGGAGGCCTGATGTTCGATCCTTCCCGCCAGGATGTTCGCCGCTTCTTCTGCACGCTGTGGCGCAAGCACCGGGAGGGGCTGCCCCTCACCCCGCTCGAGGCCATGGCGCTGCAGACCGTCCTCGCGCATCCCGAGTACCATGCGGACCTGGCCGACGAGGAGGCCGCGCTGGGCGCCGAATACTCCGTGGAGGCCGGGCGCCCCAATCCGTTCCTGCACCTGTCGATGCACCTGGCGATCGCGGAGCAGCTCTCCATCGACCAGCCGCCGGGCCTGAAGGCCGCCCATGCCCGCCTGGTCCAGCGGCTCGACTCGGTCCATGCGGCGGACCACGAGGTCATGGAGTGCCTCGGCGAGGTCGTGTGGCGAGCGCAGCGCGACAATGCGCCGCCGGACGGGGCCGCCTACGTGGAGTGCGTCGAGCGACGCGCCCGGCGCTGACCATGCCAGGGAGCCCGCTCCCGGCCGGTGTACACTTCGCTGCCGCCAGACTGCCCGCCACCAGACCGAGAGTCGACATGCTAGGTCGCTTCATGCCCCGCGAGGGGCAATTCTTCGAGCTCTTCAATCGGCACTGCGGATTCGTCGTCGAAGGCAGCGCCAGCCTCCAGCGGCTGATGAACGAGTTCGACGATGCCGATACCCGCAAGCTCCTGCTCGAGGAGATCGACCGCGCCGAGAAGTCGGCCGACCGGGTAACCGACGAAGCCATTTCGCTGCTGCACCGCACCTTCATCACGCCGTTCGACCGGGAAGTCATCCACGCCCTGATCTCCCGGCTGGACGACATCCTCGACCTGATCCAGGACGTCGCGGAATCGGCGACGCTCTACGACCTGCAGCGCACCACGGCCGAGACCCGCCAGCTGGCGGAGCTGACGCAGATGGGTTGCGAGCGGGTGGCGAGCGCGGTCGCGATGCTCGACAACATGGACAACGCCAACGCCATCCTGCGCCTGTGCCAGGAGATCGACCAGATCGAATCGGATGCCGACAGGGTGATGCGCGCGGCGATGTCGCGGCTGTTTCGCGAGGAGTCCGACGTACGCCAGCTGATCAAGCTCAAGGCGATCTACGAGCTGCTCGAATCGGTCACCGACCGGTGCGAGGACGTCGCCAAGCTGATCGAGGGCGTCGTCCTCGAAAACGCCTGAGCCCGGGCCGATGGAGACCGCATCGATCGGCCTGGCGACGCTGGTGCTCCTCGTCGCCCTGGCCCTGGCATTCGACTTCCTCAACGGCTTCCACGATGCGGCGAACTCGATCGCGACGATCGTCTCGACCAAGGTCCTGAAGCCGCACCACGCGGTGATCTGGGCCGCCACCTTCAACTTCGCGGCGGTGATGGTATTCGAGATGAACGTCGCCGCCACGGTCGGCAAGGGCATCGTGGAGCCCTCGGTCATCGACGCCTACACGATCTTCGGCGCCCTGGTCGGCGCGATCGCCTGGAACCTGATCACCTGGTGGTACGGGATCCCGTCGAGTTCGTCGCACGCCCTCGTCGGCGGCCTCGTGGGCGCCACGCTGGTGGCGCACGGCCCGGGCGCGATCATCGGAAGCGGGATCGGCATTATCGTGATCTTCATCCTGGTAGCCCCCACCCTCGGCTACGTGATGGGATCGATCCTGATGCTCATCGCGTCGAGGGCCTCGTTCCGCGCCCACCCGGTGCGCGCGGACAAGCTCTTCCGCGTCCTGCAGCTCGGGTCGTCGGCCCTGTACAGCCTCGGCCACGGCAGCAACGATGCACAGAAGACCATGGGCATCATCTGGCTGACCCTCATCGCCGCCGGCAAACCCGCCGCGGACCCGATTCCCTTCTGGGTGATCATCTCCTGCTATGCGGCGATCGCCTTCGGCACCCTGATGGGCGGCTGGCGCATCGTGCGCACGATGGGCCAGCGCCTCACCCGCCTGCGTCCGATCGGGGGCTGCTGCGCGGAAACCGGGGGGGCGATCACCCTTTTCCTGTCGTCGGGACTGGGGATCCCGGTCTCCACGACGCACACCATAACGGGGGCGATCGTGGGCGTGGGCTCGACCGGGCACCAGAAGGTCCGATGGGGGCTGGCGCGCCACATCGTCTGGGCGTGGATCATCACGATTCCCGCCTCGGCGGCCGTCGCCGCCTTCGGCTGGTGGATCGGCCGGCTCCTCCTCTGACAACCGGAAGGCGGCATCATTCATGCGGGACGACGAGGTCTGGATCGAGCTGCCCCCCATCAATCCGGCCGCACGCCGCCGGCTGATCGTCTTCCTGCATGGACGGGGCTCCAGCGCCCAGCAGTTCGCGCCAGTCGGCATCGCCTGGCAGCTGAAGTTCCCGGGCGCGGTGGGCGTCCTGATGAACGCCCGCCGTGCCGCCGGTGGCCGCGCCCGCAAGTGGTTCGCCCAGCGGCCGCTGGAAGGTCGCGCGGAGAGGATCGATGCCGCGGTCGAGGAGTTCCGGACGCGGCTCGCCCTCGTCCAGGCCGAGCAGGACATCGGGCCCGAGGCGACGATGCTGGTCGGCTTCGGCCAGGGCGCGACGGTGGCGCTCGAGGCGATCCGGGGCCAGGCGCGCGCCCCCGCGTCGATCGTGGTCGCCTATGCGGCACGCCTGGCGAGGCCCGTCCGGCCGGGGGAGCGAGTCGATGCCGCGATCCATCTCGTGCACGGCACGCACGACAGCCTGGTCCCGCTCGCGCATGCCCGGCAGGCGCGCCGCGGCCTCGCTGCCGCCGGCGCCAGGGTCACTCTCGACATCCTCGCCGATGGCGTACACTCGATCGACCAGGAAATGGTCAACCTCGGGACCCTGCGGGCGATGCAGACCGTTTTCCGCGGGCGCCGCGCCGTGGCGCCCGCCGATTCGCCCCATGTCCACTGAGGGCGACCGTCCGCACCGACCCGTACAGGACACCCGCGCCGACCCGGCGCCAGCACATCCACGGAGCAAGCCATGAGCAGGGAAGTCGTCATCGTCAGCGGAGTGCGCACCGCCGTCGGAACTTTCGGAGGCACCCTCAAGGACCATACGCCGACGCAGCTCGGCGCCATGGTCGTGCGCGAGGCGGCCGCCCGGGCCGGCGTCGGCCCGACGGACGTGCACCACGTGGCCTTCGGCCATGTCATCAACACCGAGCCGCGCGACATGTACCTCGCCCGGGTGGCGGCGCTCGACGGCGGGCTCGACAAGTCCACGCCCGCCGTCACCGTCAACCGCCTGTGCGGATCCGGCCTGCAGGCGATCGTGACCTGCGCCCAGTCGATCCTGCTCGGCGATGCGGACGTCGCGCTGGCGGGAGGCGCCGAGGTGATGAGCCGCGGGCCCTACAACCTGCCCACGGCACGCTTCGGCCAGCGCATGGGCGACGGCCGCCTGGTGGACATGATGGTCGGCGCGCTGCACGACCCGTTCGAGACGATCCACATGGGCGTGACCGCCGAGAATGTCGCCGCGAAGTACGGCATCACGCGCGAGGACCAGGACAAGCTGGCGGTCGAGAGCCACCGGCGCGCGGCCGCGGCCATCGCCGAGGGCCGCTTCCGCGACCAGATCCTGCCGATCGAGATCAAGTCGCGCAAGGGCACGGTCGTCTTCGACACCGACGAGCATGTCCGCAACAATGCGTCCCTCGAGGACCTGGCGAAGCTCAAGCCGGTGTTCGTGCCCGAGAAGGGCACCGTCACCGCCGGCAACGCCTCGGGCATCAACGACGGCGCCGCGGCCGTCGTGCTCATGGAGCGCAAGGCGGCGGAGGCGCGCGGGGCGAAGCCCATGGCGCGCCTGGTGGCGTACGCCCATGCGGGCGTCGATCCCGCCTACATGGGGATCGGGCCCGTGCCGGCGTCGCGCAAGGCGCTGGAGCGCGCCGGCCTGAAGGCCTCCGACATGGACGTGATCGAGGCCAACGAAGCGTTCGCCGCCCAGGCGCTTGCCGTCAGCCGCGACCTCGACCTCGATCCGGCCAGGGTCAACCCGAACGGCTCGGGGATCTCGATCGGCCATCCGGTCGGCGCCACGGGCGCGATCATCACCGTCAAGGCGCTCTACGAGCTGCAACGCATCGGCGGGCGCTACGCGCTGGTCACGATGTGCATCGGCGGTGGCCAGGGCATCGCCGCGATCTTCGAGCGCATCTGAGGCCACAGGAAGGCCGGGACTGGAAGGGCCGGGGCGCCGCCGATCGAGGCGACGCCCCGGCAGCATCACTGCAGGAAGCAGGGTTCCGCATGACGGGGACTTTGCCGTGGTTGCCCATCGCTATGAACTGTTCGCCGCGCTGCAACTCCTCCGGCGCGGATACATCCTCTCCCGCTTCAGGGGCTCCCCCCGCTGCGCGATCGCGGGCGGGATCCTCTACTGGTCGTTTCCCGACCTGAAGCGGTACCAGCTCATCCAGCCGGTCGACAATCCGGCCGGCTTCGAGGGCGTCGAGTACTACCGCATCACCTCCGCCGGGTTCGATTTCGAGAACCGCCTGCAGGAATGGTGGCGCAGCCTGTCGCCCTGGCAGAAGCTCAAGCTGAGGCTGCTCGGATGAGCGCCGTCCGCGACTCTCCCTAGGCGAGCGCGGTGAAGGCGGCGCTCGCGGCCTCGAGGGTGTGCGCGATGTCCTCGTCGGAAATGGCCGACGAGAAGAAGAAGGCCTCGACCGGCGACGGCGGCAGGTAGACGCCCGCCTCGAGCATCGCGTGGTAGAAGCGCCGGAACCGCTCCAGGTCCTGCTGCTGGGCCTCGGCGAAGCCGGACGGCGCCTCGGCGCGGAAGTACAGGCCGGCCATCGTTCCGACCGCCTGGGCGCTGAACGGTACCCCGGCGCGGGCCGCGCCCTCGCGAAGGCCGGCGACCAGGCGCTCGCATCGGTCGCCGACCCGTTCGTAGAAGCCCTCGGCCGAGACGAGGTCGAGCGTCGCCAGCCCCGCCGCCATCGCGATCGGGTTGCCCGAAAGGGTGCCCGCCTGGTACACCGGGCCGAGCGGCGCGAGCTTGTCCATGATCGCCGCGGGCCCGCCCAGGGCGCCGACCGGCATGCCGCCGCCGATCACCTTGCCGAAGGTGCTGATGTCCGGCACGACGCCGACCAGCGACTGCGCGCCGCCCAGCGCGACCCGGAAGCCCGACATGACCTCGTCGAAGATGAGCAGCGCGCCGTGCTCGTCGCACAGCGCGCGCAGGCCCTCGAGGAAACCGGGCGCCGGCCGGATCAGGTTCATGTTGCCCGGCATCGGCTCGACGATGATGCACGCGATCTCGCCACGATGCGCCTCGAACAGCGCGGCGACCGTGTCGAGGTCGTTGAACTGCGCGACCAGTGTGTGCCGCGCGAGATCGGCCGGCACGCCCGCCGAGCTGGGGGTGCCGAACGCGAGGGCCCCGGAGCCGGCCTTGACCAGCAGGCTGTCGCCGGTGCCGTGGTAGCAACCCTCGAACTTGATGATGCGGTCGCGTCCGGTGTGGCCGCGCGCGAGGCGGATCGCGGACATCGTCGCCTCGGTGCCCGAGCTGGTGAAGCGGACCTTCTCCACCTGGGGAAACAGCGACGCGATCCGCTCGGCGAGCTCGGTCTCCATGCGGTTGGGCGCGCCGTACGACAGCCCGTCCGCCACCGCGCGCTGCACCCGCTCGAGCACGTACGGATGCCCGTGGCCGACGATCATCGGCCCCCACGAACCGAGGTAGTCGATGTAGCGGCGTCCCTCGACGTCCCAGAGGTAGGCCCCCTCGGCCCTCGCGATGAAGCGCGGCGTGCCGCCGACGGCGCGGAAAGCGCGCACGGCGGAATTGACACCGCCCACGAGGACTTTCTGGGCTCGTTCGAACTCGGCTGCGTTGCTGCTCATGGGACTGTTCCGGCAAGGGCGTCGCGCTCGACGCGATGGGCCTATTGTCCCGTTTTGGCGCGAGCCCGGCCAGCGCGATCGCCGCCCTGCCGGCCACCACTCAGCCCGTGCCGGGCGGCGCGGCCGGGTCCGCGAGCATCCTGCGCAGCTCGGTCTTGAGCACCTTGCCGTTGTTGTTCTTGGGGAGCGAGTCCACGAAGAGGTAGCGACGGGGTCGCTTGAAGCGCGCGATCATGCCCAGGCAGTGCGCATCGAGCGCCGCGTCGTCCACGGACGACCCCGGGCGTCGGCGAACGAAAGCGACGACGCGCTCGCCCCAGCGCGGATCGGGCTCGCCGACGACCGATACCTCGGCGACGTCGGGATGCGTGAGCAGCGCCTCCTCGACCTCGCGCGGATAGATGTTCGTGCCCCCGCTGATCACGAGATCCTTCGAACGGTCCTTGAGCGTGAGGTAGCCATCGGCATCGAGCTCGCCCAGGTCGCCCGTCCACAACCAGCCGTCGCGCAATGCACTGGCCGTCGCGTCCGGATTGCGCCAGTAGCCCGACATCACGACGTCGCCGCGCACGACCACTTCGCCGACCTGCCCCGGCGGCAACGGCTTGCCCGACTCGTCCACCACGCGGACCTCGACCGCCGCCTGGGCAAAGCCGACGGACGCCAGGCGTTCGCGGTAGCGGGGATGGTCCACGGCCGCATGGTCGTCGCGCGTGAGTACGGTGATCGTCATGGGGCTTTCGCCCTGGCCGTAGATCTGGACGAAGCGCTGGCCGAAGTGCGCGAGCGCCGCCTCGATGTCGGCGAAATACATCGGCCCGCCGCCGTACACGACCGTGGCGAGGCCCTCGCCGCGCGAGCCCGAGGCGATCGCGGCATCGAGCATCATGCGGACCATGGTCGGCGCGGCGAACATCGCCACGCGACCATGATGGGCCGCGAGCGCCAGCACCTCGTCCGCATCGAAGCCCGGGCTGCGCGTGACGACGTGGCGGGCGCCGGCGAGCACATGGATCATGTTGTACAGGCCGGCGCCATGCGACAGCGGGGCCGCGTAGAGCGAGGCATCGTCGCCGTGGACGGGCGCCACCTCCGCGGCATAGTTGAGCGACATCGCCTGCAGGTTGCGGTGGCTCAGCATCACGCCCTTCGGACGGCCGGTTGTGCCCGAGGTGTAGAAGAGCCAGGCGAGATCCTCCGGGGCGCGCGCCGCCGGCGCCTCGAAACCGTTGGCGGACGACGCGGAAGCGAGGCTCGCGGCGTGGAGGATGCGATGCGGAGATATTCCCGCCTGCGCCAGCGCCTCGCCATGGCCCGCATCGGTGACGCAGACGCCGCATTCGGCGTTGTCGAGGATCCATGCCGCCTCGGCGCCGTGGAGCTTGGCATTGATCGGGACCACCGCCAGGCCCGCCCACCAGGCCGCGTACATCCAGACCAGGTAGGACGGTTCGTTGTACATGAACAGGCCGACCCGTTCGCCGGGCAGGAGGCCATGGTCCGCGAGAAGGCGGCGCGCGGTGGAGGCGGCCTGCGCGGCGAAGGCGCGATAGTCGCAGACGAGTTCGGTCCCATGGTAGATCGCCGGCCTGTCGGGCCAGCGCTGTGCCGCGCGGTGGAGCCAGTTCGCGAGATTCATCGGTTCGTCCTGTGAAACGCCGGGCCTAGGGCCCGACGCCCCGTAGAATCACCGAATCCAGCGACAATTCCAAGGTGGCGACATGCAAGCACAGCGGCACGATCCCGATTTCGACCCGGCGCTCGGCAAGGTCGAGACGCTGGTCGACGGTCATCTCCTGCTGATCACGATCGATCGCGCGGCCAAGTACAACGGATTCACCCCCCAGATGGCGCGCCAGCTGGCGCTCGCCTACGAACAGCTCGAGAACGATCCCGCGCTGCGCGTCGGGGTGGTGCGCGCCGCCGGCCGTCATTTCACCGCCGGCCTCGACCTGCCGCGCTTTGCCGAGAACATGAAGGCCGGCCGCTCGAGCTGGCCCGAGGACCTCGTGAACCCCATGGACCTGACGGACAAGCGCCGCACCAAGCCGGTGGTGTTCGCGGTCAAGGGGATCTGCTACACGCTCGGCATCGAGCTGATGCTCGCCGCCGAGGTGGTCGTCGCCGCCGACGACTGCCGGTTCTCGCAGCTCGAGGTCAAGCGCGGGATCATGGCCACGGGCGGGGCCACCCTGCGCATGGCTGAACGGGCGGGCTACGGCAACGCGATGCTCTACCTGCTGACGGGCGACGAGTTCGATGCCGACACGGCCCTGCGGCTGGGCTTCGTGCAGAAGGTGGTGCCGGCCGGCCAGGAGGAGGCCGAGGCGATCGCGATCGCCAGGCGGATCGCGGAAGCCGCCCCGCTCGCCGTGCGCGAGACCATCCGCAACGTGCGCAAGTGCATCGAGGAGGGCCCCCTCGCCGCGCGCGCCGAGTTCTCCAGCGTCCAGTCGCGCCTTGCGTCCAGCAAGGACGCCGCCGAAGGCGTGGCCTCCTTCGTCGAACGGCGGCCGCCGAAGTTCACCGGCGAATGAGCGAACCCGCGCCTACGCGCGGGCGAGCGTGCCGGCCTCGATGAGCGCGTCGCACCGCGACCGCGCGAGCGGCGCGGCGCCGAACGCATGCGCGCCGGCGCCACGCGTGGCGAGCCAGCCCGCCGAGAAATCCCCCTGGCCGAGCTCCGCGAGCGCCGCCCCGCCGAAGGCGATCGCGAGCCGCTCGGCGCACCAGCGGGCCTGCGCAGGCTCGCCTGCGCGCAGGCGCTCCACGGTGGCCTCGGCATCGGCGAGCGCCTTCCCCTCGAGCGTGCCGCGATACAGGCCCAGCAGCGCCTCGATCGCATCCGTGTCGCGCGAGGCGGCACGCTGCAGGTCGAGCGCGATCACGTTGCCCGAACCTTCCCATATCCCGTTGAGCGGCGACTGCCGGAAGGCGCGGGCGAGCGGCGACTCCTCGACATAGCCGATGCCGCCGAGGCATTCCATCGCCTCGGCGACGAGCACCGGACAGCGCTTGCACACCCAGAACTTCGCCAGCGGCGCCAGGATGCGCGCGAGCGCCCTCGCGCTCGCGTCGGACGCCGCTGCGTCGAAGGCCATCGAGGCGCGCACCATCATCGCCATGGCGGCGGCGACCTCCAGCACCATGTCGGCGAGGACCTGGCGCATCAGGGGCTGCGTCACCAGGCTCCGGCCGAAGGCACTGCGGTGGTGCGCATGCCAGAGCGCCTGCGAGAGGCCCCAGCGCATCGTCGCCGCCGCGCCGCTCACGCAGTCGAGGCGAGTGTGCTGGACCATCTCGATGATGGTCGGGATGCCCCTGCCCCGCTCGCCCACCCGCTCGGCCCAGGCGCCGCGATACTCGATTTCGGCGGACGCATTGGAGCGGTCGCCCATCTTGTCCTTGAGCCGCTGGATCTCGATCGCGTTGCGCGTTCCGTCGGGACGCCATTTCGGCGCGAGGAAGCAGGTGAGCGACTCGTCGTCGTCGATGCGCGCCAGCGTCAGGAACCCGTCCGACATGGGGGCCGAACAGAACCACTTGTGCCCTTCGAGCAGGTAGCCGCCGTCGCCCGCCCGGGCGACGGTCCGGTTCGCGCGTACATCGGAGCCGCCCTGCTTCTCGGTCATGGCCATGCCGAGCGTGCAGCCGTCCTTCATCTCGGGTGGCAGGCAGCGCGCATCGTAGCGGGACGCGGTCACCCGCGGCTCCCAGCGGGCAGCGACCTCGGGCTCGTGCCGCAGCGCCGGGACCGACGCGTAGGTCATCGACACCGGGCAGCCGTGCCCGGCATCGGCCTGCGTGAGCAGGAAAAGCAGCAGGATGTGCGCCAGGTGGCCGCCGGCCGGCGAGGTCCACGCGATCGCGCTCGCGCCGGCCTCGATCGACAGGCGCATCAGCTCGTGCCAGGCGGGATGGAACTCGACTTCGTCGATGCGCCGGCCCACGCGATCGAATGCGCGCAGTACGGGGGGATTGGCGTTGGCCTGCTCGCCCCACTCCAGCACCTGCGCGCTGCCCACCCGCGCGCCGAAGCCGACGAGCCGGTCGCGATGCGCGGGATCGACGCGCGGCGCGGCGAGCGCCGCCAGCAGGCGGTCGTCGGCGTACAGGTTCGCCCCCACGAGCGCATCGGGCTGGTTCTCCACCACGTGGGTGGCCAGCTTCGTGCGGGGACGGTAGGTATCGACGGGCATGGCATGCCTCCTCGTGGCCGTCGCGATCGGCCCCGCCGAGGCTGCCAGGGCCGCTCTACTGGAAGAAGTCCTTGACCCGGTCCATCCAGCCCTTCGTCTGCGGACTGTGCTTCGGATCGGTGAGGGTCGCCTCGAACTCGCGCAGCATGGCCTTCTGCTTCTCGCTCAGGCGCACCGGGGTCTCGACCACGATGTGCGCATAGAGGTCGCCCGGATAGGCCGAGCGCAGGCCCTTGATGCCCTTGCCCCGCAGCCGGAAGGTCTTGCCCGTCTGGGTGCCCTCGGGCAGGTCGATCTCGGCGCGTCCGTTCAGCAGGGGCACCCGCACTTTACCGCCCAGGGCAGCGGTTGTCATGGAGATCGGGATCTCGCAGTGCAGGTCGTCACCGTCGCGCTGGAAGACCGGGTGCTCCTTGATCCGGATCTCGACATAGAGATCCCCCGGCGGGCCGCCGTTGACCCCGGGCTCTCCGTTGCCCGCGGAGCGGATCCGCATGCCGTCCTCGATGCCGGCGGGGATGTTGACCTCGAGGGTCTTCTGCTTCTTGATGCGGCCCTGGCCGTCGCAGGCCGTGCAGGGATCCGGGATGACCTTGCCGCTGCCACGGCAGGTCGGGCATGTCTGCTGGATCGAGAAGAAGCCCTGCTGCACGCGCACGCTGCCCTGCCCGTTGCAGGTGTGGCAGGTCCTGGGCTGCGTGCCCGGCTTCGCGCCCGAGCCCTTGCAGGTGGTGCAGCGGTCCCAGCTGGGCACGCGGATCTGCGTGGTGTGCCCGTTGGCTGCCTCCTCGAGGGTGATCTCCATCGAGTAGCGAAGGTCGGCACCGCGATAGACGTTGCTGCGCCCGCCCGCGCGGCCCGCCCCGAAGATGTCCCCGAAGATGTCGCCGAACACGTCGGCGAAGCCGCCCGGCCCCCCGCCACCGCCCGGGAAGCCGCCGGCATTCGGATCGACGCCGGCATGGCCGTAGCGGTCGTAGGCATCGCGCTTGGCCGGGTCGGACAGGATCTCGTAGGCCTCCTTGGCCTCCTTGAACTTGGCCTCGGCCGTCTTGTCGTTCGGATTGCGGTCGGGGTGGTACTTCATCGCGAGCTTCCGATAGGCCTTCTTCAGGTCATCGGCGGTCGCGTTCCGCGGCACACCCAGTACGTCGTAAAGGTCACGCTTGGCCATTGGCCCTTCCATGCAATCCGGTCATCTTCCCGTCCCTTCGAATGCGTCGGCGACCGGCGTCTCGCAACGCCGGTCGCCTGCCAGGTGGTCGGCCCGCCGGCGCGGGGCCGGCGGGTGGTCGATCGAGCCGATCAGGAGTCGCGCTTGACCTCGCGGAAGTCGGCATCGACGACATCGTCGCCACTGGCCTGCACCGTCTCGTCGGCCGGCTTCTCCGGGCCCGCGGCCGCGGCGCCTTCCTGCTGCGCGGAATAGATCTTCTCGCCCAGCTTCTGCGACGCGGTCATCAGCGCCTGGGTCTTTGCCTCGATCTCGGCCTTGTCGTCGCCGGCGACGGCCTTCTCGAGATCGGCGATGGCCGACTCGATCGCCGACTTCTCGTCGGCATCGACCTTGTCGCCATGCTCCTCGAGCGACTTGCGCACCGAGTGCACCAGGGCCTCGCCCTGGTTGCGCGCGTTCGTCAGCTCGACGCGCTTGCGGTCCTCCTCGGCGTTGGCCTCGGCGTCGCGGATCATCCGCTGGACCTCATCCTCCGACAAGCCCGAGTTCGCCTTGATCGTGATCTTGTTTTCCTTGTTGGTCGCCTTGTCCTTCGCCGACACGTGCAGGATGCCGTTGGCGTCGATGTCGAAGGTGACCTCGATCTGCGGCACGC